>JASGEG010000084.1:0-6631 GCA_047606605.1 Rhizobium sp. | reverse complement strand
GGGGCGGCATTGGCGAGCAGGCGCGCATTGCGTATTTCGAAGATCGGCTGGCCTTCGATGCTGCGTGCGCCCGGCCGCGCCGATTGCAGTTTGCGGCCGATCATGGTTTCGATGGCCGCCGGAAAATCGATCGGCCGCTTGAAGGCGCCGACGACGCGCCCACCGCGCATGACCAGCGCGCGATCGGCGATCGCATCGAGATCCGCCGTGCGATGGGAAATATAGAGAATCGCCAAGCCCTGGCTCTTCAATCGCAGGAGAATGTCGAAGAGACGCCGGCTCTCCTGACCGGAAAGGCTGGCGGTGGGTTCGTCGAGGATCAGCAGGTCGGCGCGGTCGGCCAAGGCGCGCGCCACCGCGACCAGCTGCCGATCGGCGGCGGGAAGGTCGCCAAAATCCCGGTCGAGGGGCAGGGAGAAGCCGGCTGTCTCCAATATGGCTTGCGCTCTGGCACGAATGCCGGCGCGCGAGACGAAGAAAGGAACGCGCCGATCGGCAAAGCGGGGCAACAGCAGCGCATCGGCGACCGTCAGACCGGGAGCGCCGACGAGATCGGTCGATTGATGGACGGTGACGATCCCGGCGCGCGTTGCCTCCGCAGGGGTTGCCGGCGCAAATCCGTGCCCCTTGAAGCTGATGGTGCCGCCATCCGCCTCAAGCGAGCCGGACAATATTTTCACAAGTGTCGATTTGCCGGCGCCATTGGCGCCCATCAGCGCAACGATCTCGCCGCGCTCGATGGAGAGGCTCGCATCGGCGAGCGCGCGCGTCGAACCAAAGCTGCGCGTGAGATTTTCGACTTGAAGCAGGGGCATGCGATGTCTTCCGGTTTCCCGGGATAATGCCCCGCGATGCTGCCGAACTTCCAGGCAAGGCATTTCCGCGACCAAGGCGAAGGCGGAACAAAGAATCTCCGGAAGAGGCAAAATTCAGATCATTTACTCTACTAAAAACATAGAGATTATTTCTAATAGATTGACGCGTCGCCGGGAACGTTTCCCGTCAGACGACGCTTTCGATCGACCATAAGGAACACGGCGATGAAATCTCTCGTACGGCTTGCTCTGTCTGCTGCCGTCATTCCATTCGTCTTCTTGCAGCCGGCTCACGCGGACGGCATCGCCGGCGCGCCGGCCCCCTTCGACAAGGGCGGCGTCAAGCTGGCGCTGATCAGCTATATCTCCGCCGGCGATTTCTTCCAGGCCTATCAGGCGGGGGCGGAAGCGCAGGCCAAGGCGCTCGGCATCGATCTTCGTGTCTTCCCGGGCCGCCAGGACGCGGCCGAGCAGCGCGAGCAGATCCTGCAGGCCGTCAATCTCGGCGTCAGCGGCATCGTCATCGATCACGGCCTGCCGGAATCGCTCGGTGACGTCGTGCAGCAGGCCCTCGACAAGGGCGTCAAGGTCGTCGCCTTCGACGTCAACCTCAACAATCCGAAGATCCCGCAGGTCGAGCAAAGCGATCATGAACTGGCGCAGCAGGCGCTCGACCAGGCGGCGAAGGACAACGGCAAGAGCTTTGCCGCGGGCTATGTCTATGTCGCAGGCTTCGCACCGCTCGACCGCCGCAACGAAGTCTGGGACAAGTTCAAGGCGGCCAATCCGGGCGTGGTCGAAAAGGCGCGCTTCGGCAATGTCAGCGACACGACGGCCACCAGCACGGCCGACCAGGCAAAGGCGGCGCTGACGGCCAATCCGGATATCAAGGTGGTCTTTGCGCCCTATGACGAGTTTGCGCGCGGCGTGAAGCTTGCCGCCGGCGATCTCGGTATCTCCAATAAGATCAAGATCTACTCCGCCGATGTCTCCACCGCCGATATCCAGGAGATCATCGAGCCGGGCAGCCCCTGGGTCGCAACGGTCGCCACCAATCCCGCCGTCGTCGGTGCCGTCTCGGTGCGCGCGGCTGCCCTGCAGATCGCCGGGCAGGAGGTTCCGCACCAGATCACCGTCAAGCCGACACTCCTGACCCAGGAAGGTCTTCGCGCTGCCGGCGTCAAGACCATCGAGGATCTGGCCGCCAAGATCCCCGCCTTCAGCACCAGCGATGCGGTGACGGCGAGCTGGATTCCGAACAAGCTGTTCTGACGACCACAGCTCGAACTCAGCGGCGATGCTCGCAAGGGCATCGCCGCCTCATCATTTCGAAGGATCGGGAGTACAGATATGAGCAAATCCAATGTCGTCTTCGCCGCCAGCCACGGCACTGGACGGGAGGCCTTGTTTGCCGCCGCGGCCAATATTTCCGCCGAATTCGCGCAGCACGCGGCCGAACTCGACCGGGGCGGTCGCCCGCCGCTGCAGGAGATCATCCGGCTCAAGAATTCCGGCCTGCTCAATGCGCTGCACGCCCCGCAGATCGGTGGCGGCGGCCTTAACTGGGTCGATGCGCTGAGGCTGGTGCGCATTATCGCGCGCGGCGAAAGCTCGCTCGGCCAGCTTCTCGGCTATCACTTCGTCAACAGCCAATATATCTACTGGGCGATCGAGGACGCGGCGCGCGCGCATGCGCTGGGTGCGGAAACGGTGGCCAACAATTATTATTGGGGCGCGGCCGTCAACCCGCGCGATCCGGGTCTCGAGCTTACCCGCCGCGGCAACACCTATGTGCTCAATGGCCGCAAGTCCTTTTCGACGGCGGCGCGCATCTCCGACTATATCAACGCCAATGCCACGCTCGGCGACAAGATCGTCAATTTCGCCGTGCCGACCAAGCGCCCGGGCTATGTCGCCAATGACGATTGGGACAATATCGGCCAGCGTCTCTCCGACAGCGGCAGCGTCGAGTTCCGCGATTTCCCGGTCTACGAGGAGGATTTCATTGCGCCGCCCGCCGCCCCGGATGCGGCTCCGTCGGTGCTGTCGACTTTCAATACGCCGCTGATCCAGCTCGTCTTCGTCAATTTCTACCTCGGCTCCGCCGAGGGCGCGCTCGAGGCGGCTCTCGATTATGTGCGCACGACGACGCGGCCCTGGATCACCTCCGGTGTCGAGAGAGCCGCCGACGATCCCTACATCCTGGAGCGGGTTGGTGAATTCACCGCGGCTCTCAAGGCTTCGGCCGCTCTTGCCGACAGCGCCGCCGAGGCGGTCCAGGCAGGCCTGTCGCGGGGCAGGGATGTCACGGCACAGGAGCGCGGCGAAGCGGCAGCGGAAGCCTATGCCGCCAAGGTGCATGCCACGCATGTTTCGCTCGACATCACCTCGCGCGTCTTCGAGCTGACCGGTGCCCGTTCCACGGCATCGAGCTATCGCTTCGACCGCTTCTGGCGCAATGTGCGCACCCACACCCTGCACGATCCGGTATTCTACAAGGCGAAGGAAGTCGGGGAATTCGTCCTGAACGGCAAGATCCCGACCGTCAGCCTCTATAGCTGACCGTTACCCATCCCAGGATGCGAAAAGGCCCGCTCCGGTGTCGGAGCGGGCCTTTTGGTTTGAATGGCTCAAAGCGCGCCGTTCTTCGGTGGCGTGACGCCGTTCAGGTGATAATTGCCCACCACATGATATTTCCAGCGCACGGGATCATGCAGCGTATGGGTGCGCGCATTGCGCCAGTGCCGGTCGAGATTGAGGCCAACGCGCACGGAGGATGTGCCGGCGAGCTCGAACAGGGTGTTGGATGCCTCCAGCGCGATTTCCGTCGTCAACACCTTGGCGGCCGCTACGGCAAGCGTTGCCGCCACGACATTGGCTTCGCTCGGATCGATCTGGGCGATATCGACCTTCTGGCCGGCACGCTCGACAAGGGCGGTGGCCGCTTCGATCCGGATGGCGATCTGGCCGATCTTGGCGATGGTCAGGGGATCATCGGAAGCGCGTTCGACGCCGCTATCCATCCAGGGGCGCGACGTGTTCTTCACGAAGTCGAGCGTCTCTGCGAAGGCCGCGCGGGCAATGCCGAGATCGACGCCGGCATGGATGATCTGTCCGACGGAACCGATGGTCGTGGGGCGTTCGAACCCCTTGTGGTGGGAAACGACAGCATCGGCGCGCGCATAGACATTGTTGAGGATCGTCGTGCCGCTACCGGTCGTGCGCTGACCAAAGCCGTCCCAGTCGTCGACGATCTCGATGCCTTCGGTGCCGCGCGCGACGAAGGACATGGTCAGGTGCTCGTTTTCGTCGAGCGCGAAAATCGTGATCCAGTCGGCGAAGATGACGCCGGTCGAATAATATTTGCGGCCGTTGATGCGGTAGCCGAGCCCTTCGCGGGTGATGCGGGTGTTGTAGTGGCCGACGGTCTTGGTGCCCTTTTCGGAGAGCGCGTTGCCGAATCGGTCACCGGCAAGCGCCCGGCCGAAGAAATAGCGCTTCTGCTCCTCACTGCCGTCGACGCGCAGCGCCTCGAGAATATAGAAATGGTTTTGCGGTATCTGCCCGATCGAGCCGTCGGCTTCGGCGAGAATGGCCGTAACCTCGGCCAGGACCGCATTGGAGACATCGAGCCCGCCATATTCGGAGGGTACGGTGATCGACAGCAGGCCCGATTGCGACAACGCGTCGAGCTCCTGATGGGGCAGCAGGCGGTCAATGTCGCGGCTGGAGGCTGACGCGGCGAATTGTTTCGCCAGCGTACGCGCCGCTGCGATTGCCTCTTCTTCGCTCGTCAGTCGGGCCGCCACCGGGCGAATTCGATCTGTCTGTTGCAGGGCTAGATCCATCTGCGCTCTCCTAATTCCAGCGGCCTATGGGTGCCGGATGTCGATGCGGAAGATAAGGGCGTAAATTCTATAGATAGACTCTATTATAAAAAGTTTTTCGGCCGCCCGGCCGGAAGAGCGGCGTCCGGATCGCGGTAGGCGCATGGCGATAAAATCGCCGCTTGGCGCAATCCGACGTCAGCGATTACAATGCCTGTTCCTGAGACGGAGACTGATGAACTTGGTGCAAAGAGCTGGCAATGCCGATCTTCCGCTGCATGGCGGGAGGGTGCCGCAATGGCTCGGCGTCAGGATGACGCGCCTTGGTGCGGTCATCACCGAAGCGATCGTGCAGCACTACGGACGCGACGAATTCCTGCGCCGGCTTGCCAATCCTTTCTGGTTTCAGTCCTTCGGCGCGGTGATGGGCATGGACTGGCATTCGTCCGGGATCACGACCAGCGTTCTCGGAGCGCTGAAGCGTGGACTGACGCCGCTCGCCGGCGAGCTTGGAATCCATGTTTGCGGCGGCCGCGGTTCACATTCGCGCAAGACCCCGGAGGAACTGACCGTCATCGGCGACCGCGTCGGCATCGATGGCGCCGCCCTTGCGACCACGAGCCGGCTGATCGCGAAAGTCGACAGTGCCGCCCTGCAGGATGGGTTCGACCTCTATCTGCACGGCTTCATCGTCACCGACGACGGCAAATGGGTCGTCGTGCAACAGGGCATGAACGACGGCAGGCGGCAGGCGAGGCGCTATCACTGGCAATCCGAGGGGCTGACGAGCTTTCTGGATTCGCCGCATGCGGCGATCGAGGGGCGCGAGCAGGGAGAGATCGTCAATCTCGCCGACCGGCGTGCCGAGCGCTCGCGCAACGGTCAGCTCGATCTGCTGGCCTCGCTCGGGCCGGACCGGATCGTGCGCGAAGTCGCCGCGCTCGAAGCCCGGCCGGCAATCGCCGCCAAGGCCGATGCGCAGCCGATGCTGCCGCACCTGATCATGCCCGAGCATCACGACGTGCGCGAAAGCGATGTGAACATGCGCCGGCTGCACGGAAACCTGGCGGCGGCGGCCGATCGTGGGCCGGCGGATTTCAGTGAGCTGCTGCTGACGCCCGGTGTGGGCGCGAGAACGGTCAAGGCCCTGGCCATGGTTGCCGAAGTCGTGCATGGCGCGCCCTGCCGCTTCTCCGATCCGGCCCGTTTTTCGCTCGCCCATGGCGGCAAGGATCGCCATCCCTTTCCCGTGCCGCTGAAAGTCTATGACGAGACCATCAGCGTCATGAAATCCGCCGTGCGCAAGGGTCGGCTGGGTCGTGACGAGGAGTTGCAGGCACTCAAGCGCCTGGACGATCAATCCCGCATGCTGGAGCGCTATGTCACGGGGCCGGATCTGAAGGAAATCGTTGCCGGCGAATTCGACAAATCGCATCTCTTCGGCGGGCGCAGCGTATGCGGCTGGGAGCCTCCTATCGTGGAGGAAGGCGAGCCTATCGAGAGACGGGCGCAGCCGCCGAAAGGCTGACGCGCCAAAGGGAACATAATCCCCGCCAACTTGTTGAAGCGTCAGATATCATGCTCAAGGAGCAGGATGATGATGAATGCAGCAAAGGAACTGGCGACGGAGTATCTGCGGTTGGGCGGCCATAGGCTGCTTGTCATGGACGACAACCTTCTGTCGACGAATAGCTGGGAGCCGGACCCGCCGGAGGCGGAGAGCTTCTGGAAGGAGCGGATCGAGCCGCTCGCGCCCAGACGCCGCAACGAAGTGATGTCCTTCCTGCCGTCGATCAACGCCAACTGATCGATCGGTCACAGGACGTCATCGCGAAAGCGGGCGGCAGGCAGGATCAGTGTCCAACCGTGAGGAGGGAACCCATGAGCATCATGAAAGCCGTGCGCATCCACTCGTTTGGCGGTCCGGAGGTTCTTCGCGTCGAGGAAATCGAGCGCCCCGAACCCAGGATCGATGAAATCCTGATCCGG
>JASGEG010000083.1:0-10762 GCA_047606605.1 Rhizobium sp. | reverse complement strand
GCATGCGTGCATAATCCTCCGGCACGCCGGCGCCGGTCAGGATGCCGACGAAGGTCTCGTCGTCGACCGCCTTGTATGCGATCGGTTTTCCGATGACCTCGGAGAGGATCTGCGCCGCTTCGGTATAGCTCCATGCCTCGGGACCGGTCAGGTCGAAGGCTCGTCCGTCGAAGGCCGACGTCGTCAGCGCCGCCGCAGCACTTGCCGCGATGTCGCGGGCGTCGATGAAGCTCGATTTGCCGCCGCCCGCCGGAACGGCGATCTCGCCGTGGTCGATTCCCGCCTTCCAGTAGGTATGGAAATTGTCGGAGAACCAGTTTGGCCGCAGGATGACATGGGGCGTGCCGGATTTTTCCAGCACCAGCTCCAACTGCCGATAAGGGATGGAATCATCGGCATCGACGCCGAATACGCTCTGGAACACCACCTTGATCTTGCGTGCCACGGCTGCCTCGATGACCGGCAGGAGCAATCCCTTCGCATCGGCGTGGCCGCTCGGCACCAGCAGGTAGGCGCGGTCGACGCCGTCGAAGGCCTGCGAAAATGTGTCCGGATCGGCATAGTCGAACACAACGCCTTCCGCGCCTGCCACGGGTTGGCCGGCGCGCGAGGCGGCCTTGACCGCTTCCCCCTTCGCCAGGAGCGCTTCGATGAGCGGCCTGCCGACATTGCCGGTGGCGCCGAGAACGAGAATCTTGCCTGTCATGCTCAATCTCCTTAGTATCTAATGGAAACCAGGTTTCCAGAAAATGCATAGATGTATTCTAGAAATCATGAAAGAGAGCACTTTTGCTTCACCTGGTTTCCTGCAGGAAACCCGATGACGGGAAACGGGAGACGTATCGATGAGCCACCCTTATGATGTCTACGAGGACAAATGCCCGACACGCCAGATGCTGGAGCGTCTGGCCGATAAATGGACGCTTCTGATCCTCGACCGGCTGGAAAAAGGCCCGGTTCGCTTCAACCGTCTGCGCCGGGACATCAAGGGCGTCTCGCAGAAGGTCCTGTCTCAGACCCTGAAAAGGTTGGAACGCGACGGGCTGATCTCGCGTCGGGTCTTCGCGACCGTACCGGTCACGGTGGAATATGACCTGACCCCGCTCGGGCGGACGCTGACGCAAACCGTGCGCTCCCTGGCGCATTGGGCCGAGCATCACATGGACGCCATTCTGGCATCACAGTCGGCCTATGACGCCGGCGCCCTTTGACGGCCGCATGCAAGCAGGGATGTCACGGCTCGAAACGGCTGATTTCGATCCCGCTGCCGACCGGCAACAATATGCTCGTCATGCCTGCCTTCGCCCGGATGGCGCGGCCATAGGCCTGCACATCCTCGTTGCCGGGGCGGATCATGTTGTCGGCGATGATGATCGCGCCCGGATTGAGCTTCGGATAGAAGGCTTCAAGGCAAGGCACGTAGAGATCCTTCCACAGATCGACCAACACGAAATCCAGTCCGACCGAAAGTTCAGAGATCATCCGCACGGCATCGCCGACCTTGAAATCGATATGGTCGGCAAGCCCCGCCTTTACGGCCATCTCCCGGGCGTGGGCGGACTTGTAGCCATGCAGCTCCATGGTGATCAGCCGGCCGCCGGTGACGCGGGCGGCTTCCGCCAGCCAGATGCCGGAATAGCCGAAGGATGTGCCGAGTTCGAGGATGGTCGGCGCCTTCAGGCTCTTGGCGATGATATTGAGCAGGCGGCCGGTTTCCGGCCCGACGGCGCGCATCCGGCGATCCTGCCCACCATCGCGGCCGCCCGGCGGCATCTCGCGCGGCGCGCTCTGCTCCTGGCGGATCAGATCATGATATTCTTCGAGCACTGCCAGGATTTTGTCGTCCATATCCGATCCTTTATCCAACTGCGCGCAGTAGCGCGCACGATAAGAGCAAATTTTGCGGCCGTCGAGGCTGCCAGCCATCTGAAGCAGTTCAATGTTTCATGGAATCATTGAACTGCTCTGTCTTATTGTTTTAATGCAATTCCGGACGGAAAACCGATGCGCACTTTTCCTGGAATTGCTCTGGTGGCGTTCGTGTCACCCTAACGTGATCGGGCGTCCTTGGGCGAAAATCCGTGCTGCCGTTTGAAGGCGGTTGCGAAGTTCGCCGGGCTGGTGTAGCCAGCGAGATAGGCCGCTTGTGCGATCGTTAAGCCTTCGCTCTCAAGCGCTGTCCTTGCCTGTTCGAGCTTGAGTTTCCGTATATAGTGGAAGACCGTCGTGCCGTGGGCGATATGAAAGAGCCGCTGCAACGTATTGACGCTGACGCCGACTTCGGCGGCCAGTTCTTCAAGGGACGGCGGAACGCCGTTGTTCCTCAGCAATTCCTCGGCACGGTGTAGGCGCTTGCTCTCGGCGGCGCTCAGTCTGGGGCCGGGCGCCGGAGCGGGGGACGTGCCCGCCAGCAGCGAAAAAGCTTCGGCGACGATGCCGAGCGTACGGCTCTCCATGTAGAGGCGTGCCAGATAGGGCTCGAAGCTCGGCGGCTTGATCGCCTGCGTCGCCAGCGCCACCAGCGTCGCGCTGGGGTTCCAGGACCGCGCGGCAAGCCGCGTCGAGGTGAAGAGCTTCAGGCCCTGCGCACTTGCATCCCCGAAGACGTCGCCCGATTCCAGCCATTCCGGAAAGATCTTGATCGTCAGCTTGCGCACCCGGTCGCCGATGGCCGCGCGGCGGCGGAAGAGCTCCCGCTCCTTCTGGTGGAACAGGGTGGCCGACGGTATCCAGCGGTCGGAGTTTTCGAGCCGGCGCGGCATCGGGATGTCCTGCTCGCCGATGCTGGCGCTCACGCCGCCCTGGAAGAACAGCTTGATTCCCAGATGCGGCGCGGATTCGGCCTCTGTGTGGAGATCGCAAAGATTGGTGACATCGGAATAATGCACCGTCAGGCCGTTTCTCACGGTCGTCTTGCTGAACGTGCCGCGCAGGACCGTCTCGTCCGTGCCGATGTTGGAGTTGAGCAGACGGAAAGTCTGATTTTCCCTCTGCATCTGACCGAAGAATTCGTGCGCTTTGACCAGAGAGCTCATCCGGCAGCTATTCCTATCGCGTGTGGCTGGGCGGTGCGCGATTGCGCAAACGAGAATGGCGTTTTCTCAAACAAGTTCGCAATGGCCTTCCGCTCGCAAACGCGTATAACGCCAAAACATGACAAATTCCATCATATTTTAGTCGGCGACCCGCTCGATCACGGCGGGGCCGACACTAGAATTAGCACCTGGTGCGATCAAGAGGGACGAATGCATTACAGACTGGCCTTTGCAGGAGTGTTGGCGGGAACGGCGAGCCTGCTTGCGACGACGGCGGTCGCCATGGCCGAGGATCAGGCCGCAACAAGCCTGGAAAAAATTACGATCACGTCGAGCGGCATGCAGGACAAGGGGCCGATCGCCAAGCGCGCCCGCGCCGGCACCAAGACGGATACGCCCATTCTGGAAACGCCGCAGTCGGTATCGGTCGTGACGCGCGATCAGATCAGGAAGCAGGGCTCCACCAGCATTTCTTCGGCGCTGCGCTACGAGCCCGGCATCACCACCGGCTCGCGGCCGGGCGAGCGCTTCGACAGCGTCTACATCCGTGGTTTCGGCGGCTTCGGTGCGAACGCCAACTACATTCACTATTGGGACGGATTGAAGCTGCCGACCGGTATCAATTACGACATACCCTCGGTAGATCCGTTTTTCATCGATCGCATCGAAATCACCCGTGGTCCGGCCTCCGTGCTCTACGGCGCCGGCAATCCCGGCGGCCTGGTCAATCTCGTCAGCAAGAAGCCCGAGGCCGAGGCGAGCCACGAGGTCTTCACGCGCTTCGGCAACAACGGGCGAGCCGAAACCGGTTTCGATTTCACCGGGCCTGTCGACAAGGAGGGCGATCTCCTCTACCGGGTGACTGGCGTCGGTCGTCTCTACGATCTCGGCGTCGACAACTCCGACAGCCGGCGCGTGGCGATCGCCCCCTCCGTGACGTGGTCGCCGGACGCCGATACGACGTTGACGGTGAAGGCGAGCTACACGCGCGATCCGGATGCCGCCATCACCAACTGGCTGCCCGCCGTCGGAACCCTGCAAACGAACCCGAACGGCCAGTTTTCGAGCAGCTTTTTCAGCGGCAATCCGAATTACAACACCTTCTCGCGCAAGCAAGCCACGGTGGGCTACGAGTTCGAACACCATCTGGACGACGTGTGGACGGTGCGGCAGAATCTGCGGTTCATGCACAGCAGCACCGATTTCAAGGGCTATTCGGCGACGGGATGGGCCTCCGCCTCCAGCTGCGGCGGGGTATCCTACCTATGCCTCGGCCGACGGGCGACGCATTACATCGAGCAGTTCAACGCTCTTCAGGTCGACAATCAGGCTGAAGCCGATTTCAATACGGGGCAGCTCGAACACAAGCTGCTGATGGGGCTGGACTACCAGCAGGTCGACGCCACCTCGACCTATGGCAACGGTTCGGTCAGCTATATCAACTTCCTCAATCCATCCTACGAGAGTTCGACGAGCGTGGCCTTGACCGGGCGCCAGCATCAGGTCCGCCATCAAACCGGCGTTTATCTGCAGGATCAGATGAAGCTGGACAACTGGGCATTCGTGCTTGCCGGACGTCATGACTGGTCATCGATCGACAGCACCACGACGACCCTTTCCTCGGGCTCGTCCACCAGCTACGACACGCAGGACAGCGCCTTCACCTGGAAGGCCGGGCTTCTCTACCAGTTCGACAACGGCGTCGCGCCCTATGCGAGCTACAGCACCTCCTTCGATCCGAACATGGGCACCGGCTATGGCGGCAAGACCTTTAAGCCGACGACGGGGCGGCAATATGAAGTCGGCGTGAAATATCAGCCGACGAATTATGACGCTCTCTTCACTGTCGCTCTCTACGATCTTACGCAGCAGAACGTGCTGACGACGGACACCGAGCATACGAGCACGAACACCACGGCGACCGGCTGCAGTTCGTCCACCTGCCAGACGCAGGCCGGCGAAGTTCGCTCGCGCGGCGTCGAGCTTGGCGCGAAATTCGCCATCACCGACAATTTCAGCATGAGCGCCGCCTATACCTATGCCGATGTCGAGGTGACGAAGAGCACTGTGGCCAGCACGGTCGGCAAGACGCCGGTCGGGGCGCCCAGGCATATGGTCAGCTTCTGGGGCGACTATACCCTGGACTCCGAGCAGTTCGCGGGGTTCGGCTTTGGAGCGGGCGTCCGCTATATGGGGTCGACGTACGGCGACGCCACCAACACGAAGGCCATGAAGGTCCCGAACTACACGCTTGTCGACGCGGCCATCCACTATGATTTCGGCACCCGCAATCCCAAGCTCAAGGGTCTCGATCTGGCTGTCAACGCGACAAACCTGTTCAACAAGAAATATGTCGCGGCCTGCGCATCGGAAACCCAATGCTTCCTAGGCACGGGCCGGACGGTCATGGCCACCCTGTCCTACAAATGGTGAGGGCGGGTATGAAAGGCGGGAACCAGAGATGAGAGACGCGAGCGACATCCGCACACGGCACCATGCTCCCGGCAGCGGCAAACCGGTCGCCGCAATAGGCTTGTTCCTGATCGCCCTGTCCTCGATCGCTTTGGCGATGCCGTCGCTTGCACGCGCCGACATCGTTCTCAACGATCTCAAGGGCAGGACGGTCATGCTGGCAAGGCCCGCAAGCCGCATATTGGTCGACGACGGCCGCACGATCCTGGCGCTTTCCTTCCTCACCGGCGATCCGGTCAGCCTCATCGCGGCCTGGCCCCACGATACCGATCGCTTCGGCCGCGAACTGTATGCCACTTACCGGCAGCGGTTTCCGGCGATCGACGCACTGCCGAAATCGACGAGCAGCGCCCAGGACATGGTCGCCGAGCAGGTCATCGCCGCGAAGCCCGATCTGGTGGTGCTGTCGCTCTATTCGCATCCCGCCGAGCAGCAGCTTCTCCAGCTTGCCAAGGTCGGGATTCCGGTCATCTTCATCGACTTCGTCGCCGATCCTTTCGCCAATTCGGATCGGAGCCTCGAAACTCTGGGCAAAGCCGTTGGTCACGAAGCCGAGGCGGGCAAGGTCGTCGCCTTCCGCAAGCAGCAAAAGGCCGTGATCGCGGAGCGGATCGCCGGGGCGGACCCATCCGACAGGCCCGTGGTCTTCATGGAGACGCATGCCTCGACGCAGGAGCCCTGCTGCAACTCGCCGGGCACCGGCAATGTCGGCAAGTTCATCGATTTCGTGGGCGCGCGCAATATCGGCGACATCCTCGCTGGTAAGCCGTTCGGGCAGATCAGTCTCGAATATGCGCTCGCCTCGAAGCCCGACATCTATATCGCCAGCGGAGGCGAATACATGGCGCGCCGGGGAGGGCTGCTGATCGGCCCCCGCTATAGCGCGCAAGAAACGAGGGATGCGATGGCGCGGCTTCTCGCCCGCCCGGGCTTCTCCGCCATCCCCGCCGTGGCGAACGGAGCGGTACACGGTCTGTCGCAACAGATTTTCAACTCGCCTCTCGACCTGCTGGCGCTGGAACTAGTCGCCAAATGGACGCATCCGAAACTCTTCGAGGATCTCGACATCGAGGCGACGCGGCAAACGCTCAATGGCTTCATGGCCGTGCCGCTTACCGGCACCTACTGGACCAACTGACGGACGAGGCATATCAGGATGGCCGATATCCATATCGACGGAGGCGCGACGCCGCATGCGTGACAAGGCCATAGGGAGGATGCCGCGGGCACCTCGAATGCGCGGCGGGCCGCCGCATGACATCGTCGGCATGTCGGCCGCGCGATCGCTCGTCATGCCGAGCTGCCAAAGTTTTGCGATGCGTTCGCCGGAAACGACCCTGGACTACGAGATTTTCGTCTATGTGCCGGAGACCGAGCCGCCAGCTTCGGGCTTTCCCGTCATTTATGTTCTCGACGCCAATTCGGATTTCATCACCGTTGCGGAGACGGTGCGGCGCGTCTCGCGTCGTCCGACGGCGACCGGGATCGCGCCTTCGATCGTCGTCGGCATCGGCTATCCCAATACGGACGGCTACAATGTCGATCGCCGTCACCTCGACTTCACGCGCGGCCACGCGGATGCAAGTGTGTTTCCCGACAAGGCGGGGGACGGCTGCGGCGGCCAGGCGGCCTATATCCGCTTCCTTGGCGATCAATTGCTGCCGCATATCCAATCGTGGCTCGACGCCGACCCGCACTGTCGCATCCTGCTCGGCCATTCGCTTGCCGGCTATTTCGTGCTCGATCTGCTGGCCCGGCAGCCGGACATGTTCAACGGCTATGTCAGTTTCAGCCCTTCGGTCTGGTGGGACCGGCCCGGCCTGTCGCGGGCGCTGGCGGCGGCGTGTCCCATCGCGCGGCCGATCCGCCTTTATACGGCGGTCGGGCGCTGGGAGCAGGAGCTTGCGCCCTGGCAGGCCGGCAGGAGTTTCAGCGATCAGTATCACCAGATCCGCAAGGTTCGCCGCATGATCGACAATGCGCGCGAAATCTCGTGCGAGGTCGGAGCGGCCTTTGGGGAGAAGGCTGCCGTTCACTTCGAGCTCGGTGACGACGAGGATCATGCGACGATCGTCACGGCGTCGCTCTGCCGGGCGTTGCGCTTCATCGGCGCCGGCTTTTCCGCCTGAGCGCGGACCACGCAATTCCGCGCCCACCCTCGTTCATGTATTCGAAAGGCGGCCGGTCAGATCGCGCCGTCGACGATTACCATCGGGCTGCCGCGTGAGCAGGTTTCGACGCGGGCGTCGATCCTGTAGATATCGCGCAGCATCTGTGTGGTAATGACCGAGGGCGTGTCGCCGCTCGCCGCCATCCTGCCATTGGCGATGACGATCGTGTTCTCGCAATAACGGAGCGCATGGTTGAGGTCGTGAAGCGCGATCAGCACGATCATGCCGTCCCGCTTGGCGAGATCGGCAATGAAGCTCAGCACCTCGATCTGCCGATGGAGATCGAGCGCCGAGGTCGGCTCGTCCATCAGCAGGACTTCCGGCCGCCGGATCAGCGCCTGTGCCAGCGAGACGAGCTGGCGCTGGCCGCCGGAAAGTTCGCCAAGACCGCGAAAGGCGAGGTTCTCGATGCGCAATGCCTTCAGGATGGCGTCGATTTCCGCCAGTTCGTCGTCGGCGACGCGCCAGCCGCTGCCCTGCTTGGCGGACAGCAGCACCGATTCATAGACGGTCAGAACGGCATTGGCGCCGGTGTCCTGCGGCATGTAGCAGATGGCGCGCGGACCGCGCGCCGTGTCGGAGAGCTCGACCAGCCCCGTTCCCTTGATCAGTCCGGCGATGCGCTTGAACAGGGTGGATTTGCCGGCGGCGTTCGGGCCGATGATGGCGGTGACGCTGCCGGCGGCGAGATCGCCCATGGTGACGTCGGACAGGACCTTCGCCTTGCCGTAGGAGGCGCCGATAGTGTCGAGGGCAAGGGCTACCATGCGCGTCTCCTGTTGCTGAAGATCAAAACGAAGAAGAAGGGAACGCCGACCAGCGCGGTGATTACCCCGATCGGCAGGATAGCGCCGGGGATGAGGATCTTGCTGATGACGGAGGTCGCCGACAGGAGAAGCGCGCCGCAAATGACCGAGGCGGGCAGGAAGAAGCGCTGGTCCTCGCCGACGATCATGCGGGCCATATGCGGGCCGACCAGGCCGACGAAGCCGATGGTGCCGACGAAGGAGACCGGAATTGCCGCAAGCAGGCTCACCAGCAGCATTGTCCGCAGACGCAGGCCGCGTACATTGACGCCCATGCTGGCGGCCTTGTCGTCGCCAAGGCGCAGCGCCGTCAGCGCCCAGGCATCCCGCATGAACAACGGCACGACCACGGCAAGCATGACGGCGATCGTCGCGACTTTCGGCCAGGTCGCCTTGGTGAAGCTGCCCATCGTCCAGAAGACCACGGCGGCAAGCGCCTGTTCGGAGGCCAGATATTCGAGCAGCGACAGCGCCGCGTTGAAGCTGAAGACCAGGGCGATGCCGAGCAATACGATCGTCTCGACGCTGACGCCGCGCATGGTCGAGGCGAAATGGATGAACAGCGCCGCCGCCATCGCCATCAGGAAGGCGTTGATCGGCACCATATATTCGATGGCGCCGGGATAGAGCGCGACGCCGCCGACAAGGGCAAGGGCCGCGCCGAAGCTCGCCGCCGCCGAAATGCCGAGCGTGAAGGGACTGGCCAGCGGATTGGCGAGGATCGTCTGCATCTCGGCGCCGGCAACCGACAGCGACGCGCCGACGACGACCGCCATCAGGGCGATCGGCATGCGGATATCCCAGATGACGACACGCAACTGGAGTGCCGCGCCCGCCGGATCGAAAATCGCGGACAGAACCTGCTGCAGCGTATAGTTCGCCGGGCCGAGCGCCATGTCGAGCGCAATGCTCATGCACAGGAGCACGGCGAGGAGCACCAGCACGACGAGGCGGCGGAAGACGCGGGAGCGATATTGTTCGCCACCGGTCATGATTGCTTGAACGGTCCCAACGGACATCGCGGCTTGTCCCTCGCCAAAATGCGATTATCGGCCGTCACCAAAGCCTGGCGCCGTGCGTGACACCAAGGCTCGAAGCATGGCCTTGCGAAAACTAAGACCGTCTATGCTTTTATGAGTAAAATAGTCAAGTTCATTCTGGCGGCATCAGAGCATTGTTTGCTGCGGGGCAAAATCCTCGTGAGGCTCTGTGCACCGAGGATTTGACGGTTTGGATCGGTAGACGGCCGTGGTCGACGCTGGCTGCGGCGCAGGAACATCGGAGGCCAGAGCCATGGCCGGTGCTTTTGCCGCTACGGGATCAGCGTTAAGAAGCGGAGAAGGGCAGCAAAGCTGGCGTGCTGATTGCTGACCCGTTCAACACCGGCAAATTCAATGTGCCGCGAAATCTCAAGCCTGCCCATCGGCTTTTGATAGTTCTCCCATTCCTGTCGCAGATTCGTCAGAGATGTCGCACTGTCCGGCGGATTGGCATTCTGCCGGCCGGCGAAATGCCGCAACAGGAATGCTTCGTGGCAGGGCGATTGCCAGATGATTGAGATGTCATTCTCTGTCGCGAGCGACTCTACGGCTTGGCGCTTCTGCACGCTTCCGGCAATCTGATCGTCGTCCATCATAAGCGCCCGATATGAAAACTCGGCGCGCCGTTGGCTTCGCTTCTTGATCTCCTGGACGGCCTTTTTTACTCGCGCCAATGGATCGCCGGCGCCTGGATTGAGGTTCACGACCTCAATGTGAAACGCAAGATCTCGGGCACGAACGATATCGTTCAAAAACGCGCCGTAGCCCTGCTCCGATTCACCTTCGCAACCCAGAAAAATTGGTGTCCGGATGGGAATATGCGCTCTTTTTCGCTTCAACCGATCTGTGGCACGGCGCCGAATGCCCCTCCGAGATACTTCTTGTATAGGTTGTCATTTCGACGAACGGACTGGACCTCCGCCAATGTGTAGACGCTCGAACGTCCGCGCTGATCCTTCTCCGTAAAGACGATTTCCTCTTTGGAAAGATCGTCCAGTAGCGAGGCCGAGTGACATGACATCCAAAGCTGCGCACCTGCCGGATTGCGGCGTGGATCGTAAAACCAGCGCACGATTTCCGGCAGGACCAGCGGATGAATTGACACATCGAGTTCATCGATCACTGCGATTCCACCGCGTTCCAATGCCAGTAGAAGCAGCGGAAATATCCGAATAAACGATCGCGTGCCTTGGCTTTCGAGAAAGAAAGGCATCGGTGCGTGAAGGCCCTCGTGCTTG
>JASGEG010000082.1:0-14445 GCA_047606605.1 Rhizobium sp. | reverse complement strand
TTCCGTGACAACCCGGATGTAGTCGGCCACGCCGAGCTCCCGGAACGCCTTGGTGATCGATCCGGTGTTGCGATAGATCTCGGCGATATCGGCAAAACGCTCGGCGGGAAACCAACTCGTGGCGCGCGAGACCGGACGCTGGTCGGCGCGGCCTATGGTCTCAAGCCGGACGACGTCCGCGCCGGGCGCGAGCTTCAGCCAGCGCGCCACCTCCACTGTAGCGGCTTCCCGGCTGGCGGCAACCAAGACGCTGCGCGCCTCGCGCGCCTGATCGCCGATCCCTTGCGAGAAACGCGTCCGCTTCGAGATCGGGAAATTCAGCCGCTCCTTGCGCTCGATCAGGGTGCCGCGCCCCTGCACGGCGCGGACGATGCCTTCCTGCGCCAGGGCGGCGAGCGCGCTGCGGACGGTATGGCGGTTGACGCCGAACTGCGTCGCCAGCATCGTTTCCGGCGGCACCATGCCCGAATCGTCGAAATCGCCCTGGTTGATCGACGTGCGGATGCGGTCGGCGATCTGCCGCCAGAGCGCCACGCCCGTCTGTCTCTGTACCGTCTGCCCCGCCATAATCCCCGCCTGCCCTGTCACACGCTTGTCACGTCCTGCCAATAGATATAAAACATACCTTGTATGATTGTCTATATCAATAGACATTATTTGGGGATGACGCGATGAATTCAGCACAGAGGCACGAAGCAGCCGCGCAGGAGCGTCGCGAGCGCAAGCGCACGGCCGATCTTCTGGCGCGCGCCGAACGCGACGAGCTCGATGCCGCCTGGGACGCATTGCCGGAGAAGCCGACCGTCCAGCCCGTGCGCGGACCGGAGACCGGGCTCGTCATGGTGCGCGGCCGCATCGGCGGCGGCGGTTCGCCCTTCAACCTCGGCGAGGTCACGGTGACGCGCGCCACCGTCAAGCTGGCCTCCGGCACTGTGGGACACGCGCATGCGCTCGGCACCGACCGTCAGAAGGTGCGGCTGGCGGCGATCTTCGACGCGCTCTGGCATCAGCCGGCGACCAGGGACTTCGTCGAGAAGGCGATCCTGCTGCCGGTCACCGAGCGGATTGCCGGGCGCGACCGCAAGCGGGCGGAGGAAACCGCCGCCACCCGCGTCGATTTCTTCACAATGGTTCGCGGAGAAGACTGATGAGCCTTTCCAGCAGCTCCACCATACCCGACAGCGACGCGTTGAGCGGCGGCTTCGCCAATCCGGTCTTCGACGCGCAGGGCGTCTTCAAGATGATGATGGACGCCATGGCGCGCCCGGGCACCTCGCAGACGGTCACCGCCGACATCGCCCCGCCCGCCCCTCTCGGCATTGCCGCCGGCGCTGTCGGCCTCACCCTCTGCGACCACGACACGCCGGTCTGGCTTTCATCCGGCCTTGCACGCTCGACCATGCCGGAATGGCTCGGCTTCCATACCGGCGCGCCGGTGACGCCGGAAAAACTGGAAGCGCGCTTCGCCTTCATCGAAGCGGGCGTCGCGCTCGCCTCCCTCAACCAGTTCGACATCGGCACGCAGGAGTATCCTGACCGCTCGACGACGATCGTGATCGAAATCGCGAGCCTTGAAGGCGGCAGGGAGCTGGCGCTTTCGGGTCCGGGCATTGCCGGCATTCGCATGATTGCGCCGCTCGGCCTGCCAGAGACGTTCCTGCGCTGCTGGAACGACAACCGCGCGCTCTTCCCGCGCGGCGTCGACATCGTTCTGACGGCGGGATCGCAATTCCTTTGCCTGCCGCGCACCACCAAGATCATCGCGACGGAGATGTGACGCATGTATGTTGCCGTAAAAGGCGGCGAAGCCGCCATCGCCAATGCTCACCGGCTGCTGGCCGACCGTCGCCGCGGCGACCGTTCGCTGCCGGCGCTCGGCATCGACCAGATCGTCGCGCAGCTCGCGCTCGCCGTCGACCGCGTCATGGCCGAAGCTTCGCTTTATGACCGGACGCTGGCGGCGCTCGCCGTCCGCCAGGCGCGCGGCGACATGATCGAGGCGATCTTCCTGCTGCGCGCCTACCGCACCACGCTGCCGCGCTTCGGCTATTCGCGGCCGCTGGACACGGCGGCGATGAAGATCGAGCGCCGCATCTCGGCCACCTACAAGGACCTGCCGGGTGGCCAGCTTCTCGGCCCGACCTTCGACTATACCCATCGCCTGCTCGATCCGAGCCTGCTTGCCGACGAGCCGGTGGACGAGCCGATGCAGCGGCCGGTCGAGGACGGCCGCGTGATGCGCGTCTCCGAGATTCTCGCCGAGGAAGGGCTGATCGAGGGAGACGGCGACATGCCCGTCGACCACGAGACCGGCGACCTGACGCGCGAGCCGATGGAATTTCCGATGACGCGCGACCTGCGCCTGCAGGCGCTGGCGCGCGGCGACGAGGGCTTCCTGCTGGCGCTCGGCTATTCGACGCAGCGCGGCTACGGCCGCAACCATCCCTTCACCGGCGAAATCCGCATCGGCGAAGTGGAGGTCGAACTCGACGTGCCGGAACTCGGCTTCGCCGTCTCGCTCGGCTCCATCCAGGTGACCGAATGCCAGATGGTCAACCAGTTCAAGGGTTCGGCCAAGGCGCCGCCACAGTTCACCCGCGGCTACGGCCTGGTCTTCGGCCAGAGCGAACGCAAGGCCATGGCCATGTCGCTGGTCGACCGGGCGCTGCGCGCCGACGAGCTCGGCGAAGATATCGTCGCTCCCGCCCAGGACGAGGAATTCGTCATTTCCCATTCCGACAACGTGCAGGCGACCGGCTTCGTCGAGCATCTGAAGCTGCCGCACTATGTCGACTTCCAGGCCGAGCTCGACCTGGTGCGCCGCATGCGCCGCGATTTCGAAGCCGCCCGGGACGGCGGCATGGACCCGATGACGGAGGCAGCCGAATGACCGAACTCGCCACCTACAACTTCGCCTATCTCGACGAGCAGACCAAGCGGATGATCCGCCGCGCCATTCTCAAGGCCATCGCCATTCCCGGCTATCAGGTGCCCTTCGCCTCGCGCGAAATGCCGATGCCCTATGGCTGGGGCACCGGCGGCGTGCAGCTGACGGCGGCGATCATCGGCCCAGACGATGTGCTGAAGGTCATCGACCAGGGCGCCGACGACACGACCAATGCCGTCTCCATCCGCGCCTTCTTCCAGAAGGTCGCCAATGTCGCGGTCACCACCCGCACCGACGAAGCGACCATCATCCAGACGCGTCACCGCATCCCGGAAGCCAAGCTCGGCCCCAACCAGGTGCTGGTCTATCAGGTGCCGATCCCGGAACCCTTACGCTTCCTGGAGCCGCGCGAGACCGAGACCCGCAAGATGCACGCGCTCGAGGAATATGGCCTCATGCATGTGAAGCTCTACGAGGACATCGCCCGCAACGGCCGCATCGCCACCACCTATGCCTATCCGGTCAAGGTCGCCGACCGCTATGTGATGGACCCGTCGCCGACGCCGAAGTTCGACAATCCGAAAATGCATCTGTCGGATGCGCTGCAGCTCTTCGGCGCCGGCCGCGAGAAGCGCATCTATGCCGTGCCGCCGCATACCAAAGTCGTCAGCCTCGATTTCGAGGATCATCCCTTCGAAGTGCAGCGCTTCGACAAGCCCTGCGCGCTCTGCGGCGCCGAACAGGTCTATCTCGACGAAGTGATCCTCGACGACAAGGGCGGACGGATGTTCGTCTGCTCCGACACCGATTTCTGCGAGGATCGCCGCGCCCATGGTCACGCCGGCCCCATGCTGGCGCCAAACGGACTGGCAGCGAAGGAACTGACACCCAATCAGGAGGCTGCCGAATGAGCGACACACCGCTTCTCAAGGTCAAGGACATCTCGAAATTCTACGGCAGCCGCATCGGCTGCCGCGATGTGTCCTTCGAGCTCTGGCCCGGCGAAGTGCTGGCCATCGTCGGCGAATCCGGCTCCGGCAAGACAACGCTGCTCAACTGCATCTCGACGCGGCTGCTGCCGACCACCGGCAGCGTCGAATACCACATGCGCGACGAGACCTATCGCGACCTCTTCCGCATGAACGAGGCCGAGCGCCGCTTCCTGATGCGCACCGACTGGGGCTTCGTGCACCAGAACCCGGCCGACGGCCTGCGCATGACGGTCTCGGCCGGCGCCAATGTCGGCGAGCGACTGATGGCGATCGGCAACCGCCATTACGGCAACATCCGCGATACGGCGATCGACTGGCTGGGGCGCGTCGAAATCGACGCCGACCGCATCGACGACCAGCCGCGCGCCTTCTCCGGCGGCATGCGCCAGCGCCTGCAGATCGCCCGCAATCTGGTGACCGGTCCGCGCCTCGTCTTCATGGACGAGCCGACCGGCGGTCTCGACGTTTCCGTGCAGGCCCGCCTGCTCGACCTCGTGCGTGGCCTCGTCCACGATCTCGGCCTGTCGGCGATCATCGTCACGCATGACCTCGCCGTCGCCCGGCTGCTGTCGCATCGCATGATGGTGATGAAAGACGGGCATGTCATCGAGCATGGCCTCACCGACCGCGTGCTCGACGACCCGCGCGAACCCTACACGCAGCTGCTCGTCTCTTCGATCCTGCAGGTCTGAGGAAGAAACCATGGCAACTCCCCTCGTCGTCTCCGAAGTCTTCAAGAGCTTCACCATGCATCTGCGCGACGGCATCCGCCTGCCCGTCGTCGCCGACGTCTCCTTCTCCGTCGCCGCCGGCGAATGCGTCGTGCTCGGCGGCCCCTCCGGCATCGGCAAGAGCTCGCTGCTGAAGATGATCTACGGCAACTATGCCGTCGACAGCGGCCAGATCCTGGTCATGCACAAAGGCAAGATCACCGATCTCGCCAAGGCCGATCCGCGCACCATGCTCGACGTTCGCCGCCACACCATGGGCTATGTCAGCCAGTTCCTGCGCACCGTGCCGCGCGTCGCCGCCATCGATGTCGTCGCCGAGCCGCTTCTGGCGCGCGGCGTGACGCCGGTCGATGCGCGCGAAAAGGCGGCCGAACTGCTCGCACGGCTCAATCTGCCGAAAGAGCTCTGGCAGCTGCCCCCCGCCACCTTTTCCGGCGGCGAGCAGCAGCGCGTCAACATCGCCCGCGGTTTCATTACCGATCACGCCATCCTGCTGCTGGACGAGCCGACGGCTTCGCTCGACGCCAGGAACCGCGCCGTGGTCGTCGACATGATCGAGCAGAAGAAGGAGGCCGGCGTCGCGCTCCTCGGCATCTTCCATGACGAGGAGGTACGCGCGGCGGTCGGTAGCCGGATTCTCGACGTCTCGGAATTCTCGCCGAGAAAGTCGGCCGCATGAGCCGCAAACTCGGCGAAACGCCCTTCATCAGCCCCTCGGCGAGCGTCAGCAATTCGACGCTCGGCCGCTATACCGAAGTCTCCGACCGCTGCCGCATCGACGAGGTCGAGATCGGCGACTATTCCTACATCATGCAGGACGGCGCGGTTTGGTGCGCGACCATCGGCAAATTCGTCAACATCGCCGCCAGCGTCCGCATCAACGCCACCAACCATCCGACCTGGCGCGCCACGCTGCATCACTTCACCTATCGTGCCGCCGACTATTGGCCGGATGCCGATATGGAGACCGACTTCTTCACCTGGCGGCGCGAGAACCGCGTCGTCATCGGACACGATGTCTGGATCGGTCACGGTGCCACCATCCTGCCGGGCGTCACCGTCGGCAACGGCGCGGTGATCGGCGCCGGAGCGGTGGTTTCCAGGGATGTCGCGCCCTATACGATCGTCGGCGGCGTGCCTGCGAAGCTCATCCGCGAGCGCTTTTCCGCCGCGGTCGGCGCCCGCATGGACAAGCTTGCCTGGTGGAACTGGGATCACGCGACCCTGCGGGAGGCGCTCGCCGACTTCCGCGCCCTTTCCGCCGAGGATTTTTTGAGCCGCTATGGTGCATGACGCTGATCTCGGGCGGCCGAAACTGCCCGGGATCGCCAAACATTCCAGCCTCGACTATCGTTCGGGCGGGATCAGGAAGGGGGAGCCTCATGGCAAAGCAGTTCGCCAGTCTCGACGACCGGCTGCGCGACTTCATCGCGCGCCAGCATATCTTCTTCACGGCGTCCGCCACCGGGGATTCACGGGTGAATGTTTCGCCGCGCGAAACGCTGTGCCTGCGCATCCTCTCGCCGAACGCGGCCATCTATCTCGACCGGACCGGCAGCGGCAACGAAACCTCGGCGCATATGAAGGCCGATGGCCGGCTAACCATCATGTTCTGCGCCGTGGCGGGACCGCCGATGATCCTGCGGCTTTACGGCCGCGGCAGGATCATCCACCGCGAGTCGGCCGAATATCGCGACCTGCTGCAAACGCATTATGACGGCAAGGAGCCGCTCGGCGCACGGCAGATCGTCCGGCTGGATTTCGATCTCGTCCAGACCTCCTGCGGCTTCGGCGTGCCGCTCTTCGCCTATGAAGGCGAAAGGCCGAGCATGGACCAATGGGCCAATGCAAAAGGCCCCGACGGCATCAAGGAATACTGGCGCGAGAAGAACGTCCACAGCATGGACGGACTACCGACAGGTTTATTTGACAACGAAAGCAACTAATGCGTTTCAAATGGATCATCCCATCGCATCAGCACGGTGGATTGTAACAATACTTACACAAATCCGACATCCGAGCTTCACGAAGCGGCGATAATCCGTTGCCTATACTTGGCGCATGGCCGCTCGAAATTTCGTTTTGAGCCAGGGCACCCGCGCCTATTCATGGTTAGTAGCGCGATGTCAATGCTTGCCGCGGATCAGGCGGCGGCGAAAGGGAAGGCTTCATGTTCGAGCTCAAGAATGTCTCGCGCCGGTTCGGGAACAAGCTTGCCGTCGATTCCGTGACGCTGGACATTCCGCAAGGACAGATGGTCGGCGTCATCGGCCGTTCGGGCGCCGGCAAATCGACGCTGCTGCGCATGATCAACCGCCTCGCCGATCCGAGTTCCGGCTCGATCCATTTCGCCGGCACCGAGGTTTCCAAGCTGAGCGGCCGGGCGCTGCGCAACTGGCAGCGCGATTGCGCCATGATCTTCCAGCAGTTCAACCTCGTTCCGCGCCTCGACGTGCTGACCAATGTCATGCTCGGCCGCCTCAACCAGCGCTCGACCGTGCTGAGCCTGCTCTCCGTCTTCTCCCGCGAGGAGCGCATCGAGGCCATCGCGGCGCTGGAGCGCCTCGGCATCGAACAGACCGCGCTGCAGATGGCCGACACGCTGTCCGGCGGCCAGCAGCAGCGCGTCGCCATCGCCCGCGCCCTGATGCAGCAGCCGAAGATGATGCTGGCCGACGAGCCGATCGCCTCGCTCGATCCGCTGAACGCCAAGATCGTCATGGACGCGCTGCGCGACATCAACGAGCGCGAGGGCATCACCGTCATCACCAACCTGCACACGCTGGATACGGCGCGCAACTATTGCGAACGCATCGTCGGCATGGCCGCCGGCCGCGTCGTCTTCGACGGCAAGCCCTCCGACCTGACGGCCGCCGCCGTCAAGGAGATCTACGGCACCGACAAGGACGGCACCGGTATCGACGAGACCATGACGTCGACCTCCATCAACCTTGCCGACCCGGCCGCGCAGGCCGCGGCAGCTGAATCCGCCGGCCCGCAACCGCTGGCGCTGGCCGGTCTCTGAGAGACGGCCGCGATCGAAGGCCCGCGTCAAGGGCGCATTCTTCCAGACCGAAGACATCCGGGGACACCGGTTAATCAGGAGATAGATCCATGTTGAAGAAGACCCTTCTCGCAGCCGCGGCGCTTCTGGCGCTTGCTGGCGGCGCTGCTGCCCAGGACCTCAAGGAATTCCGCGTCGGCATTCTCGGCGGCGAAAATGAAGCCGATCGCCTGCGCAACTATGCCTGCCTCTCCGACCACCTGAAGAAGGAATTCGGTTTCGAGAAGGTATCGCTGTTCCCGGCCGCCGACTATAACGGCGTCATCCAGGGCCTGCTCGGCGGCACGCTCGACTTCGCCGAACTCGGCGCTTCCGGCTATGCGGCCGTCGCCATCAAGGACCCGAAGGCGGTCACGCCGATCCTGACCACACAGCAGGCCGACGGCGCCACCGGCTATTATTCGATCGGCCTCGCGCTCAAGTCCTCCGGCATCAAGACCATCAAGGACGCCAAGGGCAAGAAGCTCGGCTACGCCGATCCGGACTCCACCTCGGGCTATCTCGTGCCGCTGACGCAGATCCCGAAGGACACGGGTGCCCCGAACGACAAGTTCTTCGCCTCGACCCAGTTCAACGGCGGCCATGAGAACAACCTGCTGGCCGCCTATGACGGCAAGGTCGACGTCGCCGTCGACGATTCCTCGGGCATCGGCGATTTCAAGGACGGCTACACCTCCGGCACCTTCCGCAAGGAGGTCGACAAGGGCACCGTCGATCCGAACAAGCTGGTCGAAGTCTGGCGTTCGCCGCTGATCCCGAACGGCCCGCTGGTCGTGCGCAATGCGCTCGGCACGGAATGGCAGACCAAGCTGACCGATTTCTTCCTGAAGCTGCCGACCGCCGACGCCAAGTGCTTCAACGCCATCGAGGGCGGCGATTTCAAGGGTTACGTCAAGGTCAAGCCGGACTTCTACAACGCCGTTATCGAGGTTCGCAAGGCTGCCATCGGCGGCTGATTTTCCTGCTGACAACGGGGCGGCCGGCAACGGCCGCCTCTTTGCTGTTTTCAAGGCGGTATTTTTCATGACGATTGCCGATAGCCAGCCACAGATGCAGAGTGCCCGGGAGATCGGCGACGCCTGGAGCCGGATGGTGGCACGCCGCCGCCTCTATACCGGCATCGGCCTCGCGATCCTGTTCATCGCCTTCGTCAGTTCCGTCCGCTTCGCCGACGAGAGCAATGCCGGCCATTTCTTCGAGCGCCTGCCGCATCTCTTCGACTTCCTGAGCTGGCTCATCCCCAAGGACTGGAACGACGTCTACCGCGCGCTCTTCGACCTTCCGAGCCCCAACGGCGCGAATGGCGCCGGCGGCGAGGAGTTCAATTTCCCGCTCGGCCGCGTCCATGTCTGGGGCGATTTCTATATCCCTGAATATTTCGAGCTGATGATCATCACGATCAACATCGCGCTGGTGTCGACCATCATCGGCTTCATCTTCGCGGTGCCGCTGAGCTTCTTCGCCGCGCGCAACATGTCGCCTTCCCACCCGGTGCGGCTGGTGGCGAAGCGCTTCATGGAACTTCTGCGCGCTTTCCCGGAGATCGTCATTGCCGGTCTGTTTTCGGCGATCCTGTCGATCGGCCCGATCGCCGCCATCGTCGCCGTCGGCCTGCATACGATCGGGGCGCTCGGCAAGCTGTTTTACGAGGTGGTCGAGAATATCGACATGAAGCCGGATGAAGGCATGCGCGCCGTCGGCGCGAGCTGGACGGAGCGCGTCCGCTTCGCCGCCCTGCCGCAGGTGTTGCCGAATTTCATGTCCTATGCGCTGCTGCGCGTGGAGATCAATGTACGCGCCTCGACCATCATCGGCGCCGTCGGCGGCGGCGGCATCGGCGAGGAGCTGAAACTGGCGATCTCGCGCGGCTTCGGCGCCAAGACGCTGGCGCTGGTGCTGCTGCTCTTTCTGACCATCATCGCCGTCGACCAGTTTTCCGCATGGCTGCGCCGCCGACTCATCGGCGAACACGCCTTTCTTCTGCAGCATTGAGGATCGCCCATGTCCGTCATCGACGCCGGCCGCATGCAGGAAATCGAAGCCCGCTATCCCGAGATCCTGCACCGTTCCTTCCACCAGCGCTTCGGCGCGCTGATGATCTTTATCGGCCTCATCCTCTACGGGATCTACGCCGTCTGGTTCTTCGACCTGCCGAAGGTCATTGCGGAGGCGCGCTGGGAGCGCGTCGGCATCTATCTGAGCCAATGGGTGAGCTATGACGTGCAGCCGGAATTCCGCATTTCCGGCGACAGGATCAGCATCAAATATCCGCGCTTCTCGCCGCTCGGCGACAATCCGAACCCCGATTGGGTGACGACCAATCCGGACGGCAGCATGACGGTTTCGGTGAGCGGCACGAGCCGTATGGTCACGGTCACGAAGACACAGGCGATCCTGACGGTGCATGGCGTCACCATCCCGATCGACATCAGCGGCGAGGTGCCGAAGATCGTCGGTTCCGAGCCGGTGCCCGCCTGGATGACCGTCTATGACGACAATATCCTCGCCAATATGGGTTTTGCCGGCGATGTCAGCATTTCCGCGGATCGCGTGAAGATCCGCAAGCGCTTCATCGGCTGGGCCAATTTCGTCTTCGACACCCATTCGCCCTTCTTCGACAAGCCGGCGAGCGAAGTGATCAGCCTGATCGTCTCCGGCCCGCGCCTGGAGCCGGACCGATCCAACCTCTCGCTCGCCTTCGACAATATCTGGAACAATGCCGCCTGGCAGCACGGCGACGTCTGGACCAAGCTGTTCCAGACCATCGTCATGGCCTTCCTCGGCACGCTGCTCGGCGCCATCGCCGCTTTTCCGCTCGCCTTCCTGGCGGCCCGCAACATCACGCCCAACCGGCTGCTGAACCAGGTGCTGAAGCGCTTCTTCGACTTCCTGCGCTCCGTCGACATGCTGATCTGGGCGCTGTTCCTGACCCGCGCCTTCGGCCCCGGCCCGCTCGCCGGCAGCGGCGCGATTTTCCTGACGGAGACCGGCACGCTCGGCAAGCTCTATTCCGAGGGCCTGGAGAACATCGACAACAAGCCGCGCGAGGGCGTTAAGTCCACCGGCTCGTCGACCGTGCTGGTGCATCGCTACGGCATCATCCCGCAGATCGTCCCGGTCTTCGTCAGCCAGACGCTCTATCAATGGGAATCGAACGTGCGCGGCGCCACCATCATCGGTGCGGTCGGCGCCGGCGGCATCGGCCTGAAGCTGTGGGAGGCGATGCGCACCAATGCCAACTGGGAGAACGTCGCCTACATGGTGCTGCTGATCCTGATGGTCGTCTTCCTGTTCGATGCCGCCTCCAACGCGCTGCGGTCGCGATTGATGGGCACACGGGCCAGATGAAAACGCCGAGAAAAAAAGTCGTAGCGATCATCATTTTGTCACGGGAATCCGGTAGCGCAGGCCCGGCAAGACTGCATTTGTCGCGCCGGCCTTAGCCGGATTCGATTCGCTGCCGCCTTGCCGCTCTTGCGGTTTGTCGCAAATCACCCAACAGTGTCCCGCGCAGCCGATTTTTCCAAGGAAGACAGCCTTGCGCTACGCTCTCTATTTCACGCCGCCCAAAGACGATCCGTTGACCTCGCTTGCCTCGCTCTGGCTTGGCCGCGACGCCTTTTCCAACGCGATCTTTTCCGACAAGGCGATCGGCGTCATCCCCGCCAACCACGCCGAAGTCATCGCGGAGCCGAGCCGGTACGGCTTCCATGCGACGCTGAAAGCACCCTTCGAACTGGCAAGCTCGGTCACGGAACGCGACCTCCTGGAGGTGGCCGCCGATTTTGCCGCGCGCACGCCGGCCTTCACCCTTCCCGAGCTCGTGCTCGGTCAACTCGGCCAGTTCTTCGCGCTCGTGCCGGGAGCGCTCCACCCGCCGCTGCAGGATTTCGCCGCGCAGGTGGTCAAGACTTTCGAGCCGTTCCGCGCCGCCCTTTCCGAGGCCGATATCGCCAGACGCAAGCCGGCGGAGCTGAGTGAGACCCAGCGCGCAAATCTCCTGCGCTGGGGCTATCCCTATGTCTTCGAGGAATTCCGCTTCCATATGACGCTGACGGGCAGGATCGCCGCGGAGCAGCAGGCCGCTATCCGCGACCTGCTCAGCGACCGTTTCGCCGACCATACTGGCAAGCCGCTCGATATTTCCGGCCTCGCCGTCTTCGTCGAAGAAGAGCGCGGCGCACCCTTCACCGTCCGTTCCTGGCTGCCGCTCGCCGGCGCCCAAAAGTGAAAGATCCGACATGACCAAAGAAACCGTCCTCTCCAATGCCCGCATCGTTCTCGAAGACAAGATCCTTCAGGGCTCCGTGCTGATCCGCGACGGGCAGATCGCCGATATTTCCGAAGGCAAGTCCGGCATCGGCGAGGATATGGAGGGCGATTATCTGATCCCCGGCCTGGTCGAGCTGCATACGGACCATCTGGAGGCGCATTATTCGCCGCGCCCCGGTGTGCGCTGGAACAAGACGGCCGCCATCCAGGCGCATGACGCCCAGATCGTCACCTCTGGCATCACCACCGTCTTCGATTGCCTGCGCATGGGCTCGGACGAGGATGGCGGTTTCGAGAAGGGTGAGATGCGCGACATGGCCGACGCCATCCAGGCGGCGCAGCGCGAGGACCGGCTGCGCGCCGATCACCTGATCCACCTGCGCTGCGAGGTCTCTTCGGACAACGTGCTGGACCATTTCCAGGATTTCGAGAAGGACCCCCACGTGCGGCTGGTGTCCCTGATGGACCATGCGCCCGGCCAGCGTCAGTTCCAGACCATGGACCAGTACATTTTCTACTATCAGAAGAAGCGCGGCCTGAGCGACGAGGCCTTTGCCCGTTTCGTCGCCAAGCGGCAGGCGGAATCGGCCAAATATGCCAAGCCGCATCGCGACGCGATCTCCAGGGTCTGCGCCGAGCGCGGCATCACCATCGCCAGCCATGACGACGCCACCCTCGCCCATGTCGACGAGGCGATCGACTATGGCGTGCGGCTGGCGGAATTCCCGACCAGCATCGACGCCGCCAAGGCATCGCACGGTGCCGGCATGAGCGTGCTGATGGGGGCGCCGAACATCGTGCGCGGCAAGTCGCATTCGGGCAATATCGCCGCCCGCGACCTTGCCGAGCTCGGCGTGCTGGACGTGCTTTCCTCCGACTACGTGCCGCTCAGCCTGCTGCACGCTCCCTTCATCCTCGCCGACGAGGTCGAGGGCATCTCGCTGCCGCGGGCGATCGCCATGGTGACGGCAACGCCGGCCAGAACCGTCAGCCTGAATGACCGTGGCCGCATCGCCGAGGGCCTGCGCGCCGATCTGGTGCGCGTCCGCCGCGATCACGGCGTGCCGGTGACGCGCTCCGTCTGGCGGGAAGGACGGCGCGTGGCATGACGCTGGAGGCGAGGACCGAGCCGGCTAAGGACCTGAAAGCCGACACGGCCGGCATCATGGCCGTCGTCGTCGGCCCGAGCGGCGCCGGCAAGGATACGCTGATGAACCTCGCCGCCCGGCATTTCGCCGGCCGGCCCGATGTGCACTTCGTGCGCCGCATCATCACCCGCGAGGGCGACCCCGGCAACGAAGATCACAAGAGCGTTTCCGAGGCAGACTTCGATGCGATGGAACAGGCCGGTGCATTCGCCGTCTCCTGGGAGGCGCATGGCCTGAAATACGGCATTCCGGCCGATGTCGCCGATCAGCTTGCGCGCGGCAGCCTGGTCATCGCCAATGGTTCGCGTTCGGTACTCCATCGCTTTCAGGCTGTGTTTCCAAGGCTGAAGATCATCAATATCACGGCGCGGCGCGAAGTGCTTGCCGAGCGTCTGATGGCGCGCGGCCGCGAGAGCCGCGAGGATGTGATGAAGCGTCTGGAAAGAAGCGCGCTCACCGTGCAAGGCAGCTACGACGTCGCCGATATCGACAATAGCGGCACGCTGGAGGACGCGGAGCGCGCCATCATTGCCGAGCTGGAAGCGTTGATTGGGAAATAGGTGTTCCGGATAAGGATGGTCGAGGATCACTCGACCTGCCACACATCCTCATAGCCTTGATCGTCGATAATGAACCGCGTTCCTACCGGAAGATGGAGATATTTGACAACGAGAGGCAGCAGCTCGCTCAAATGGGCGGTGTGAACAGGCCGGTAGAAATCCTCGGCGTCGGAATATTGATCACAATAGAAAAACCAGCTGATGTTTCCATCTTCGGGCAGAGCTTCCCGCGCGCCATAGATCGGCATCCGGCCGAGCGTCGATAGCGCGACAGCCACCATGTCTTCCGGCTCTACACGCAGCGCATCCGTGCTTATGCCCCGGCTCAATGCGCCTCGTCCCAATTGTTGGCCGCCCGCGCATCCACCTTCAGCGGCACGGCCATATCGACCGCCGGCATGGCGGCGTTTTCCATGACCGAGACGATCACCGGCGTCGAGCGTTCGACATCGGCATCCTCGACCTCGAAGATCAGTTCGTCATGCACCTGCAGGAGCATGCGCACGCGATCGCCAAGGCCGGCCGCAGCCAGCGCCGGCTCCATCTTGATCATGGCGCGGCGGATGACGTCGGCGGCCGAGCCCTGGATCGGCGCGTTGATCGAAGCGCGTTCGTTGAAGGCGCGCACGGAGGGGTTGGAGGAGCGGATTTCCGGGAAATGCACGCGGCGGCCAAAGATGGTTTCGACATAGCCCTTGTCGCGCGCAGTCGCCTTGGTGTTTTCCATATAGTCACGGATGCCGGGGAAGCGTTCGAAATATTTCTTGATGTAATCGCCGGCTTCCGAACGC
>JASGEG010000081.1:0-8991 GCA_047606605.1 Rhizobium sp. | reverse complement strand
TGGAACAGGAGCATGGCGGTTAGGACGGGACTGTTCGCGAGCCCGGCATCTTCTCATACGCCGCCGATTTCTGATCGGAATTTTGGTCCAGTCTTTGCAATCGCGGCGGGTTCATCGCCTTCTTCCGGTCTTGCAACTCTCATACATGTCTCTAAGTCTACGCGTCGGATCAGGCACGATCCAACGCGCCTGAATGGTATATCGTTGAGAAGGGATGGCGAATGGCAGGGGAAACGGTTCTTGTGGTCGGCGGCGCCGGTTATATCGGCTCGCACACGTGTCTGGATCTGGCGAACAAGGGATTCCAACCCGTCGTCTACGACAATTTCTCCAACGGTCATCGTGAATTCGTCAAATGGGGTCCGGCGGAAGAGGGCGATATCCGCGACCGGGCGCGGCTCGACGAGGTGCTGGCGAAATACAAGCCGGCCGCCATCCTTCATTTCGCGGCGCTGATCGAAGTGGGCGAGTCGGTCAAGGACCCCGTCTCCTTCTATGAAAACAACGTCATCGGCACGCTGACGCTGCTGGCGGCGGCGCAGGCGGCCGGCGTCAAGGCCTTCGTCTTCTCCTCCACCTGCGCGACCTATGGCCTGCCGCAGAGCGTGCCGCTGGACGAGAGCCACCGCCAGGTGCCGATCAACCCCTATGGCCGCACCAAATATATCGTCGAGCAGGCGCTTGCCGATTACGACCAGTACAAGGGCCTGCGCTCGGTGGTGCTGCGCTATTTCAACGCCGCCGGCGCCGATTTCGAGGGCCGCATCGGCGAGTGGCACACGCCGGAAACCCACGCCATTCCGCTGGCGATCGACGCGGCGCTCGGCCGCCGCCAGGGCTTCAAGGTCTTCGGCAGCGATTACGACACGCGCGACGGGACCTGCGTGCGCGATTACATCCACGTGCTGGATCTGGCGGACGCGCATGTGCGGGCGGTGGAATATCTGCTCAAGGGTGGCGATTCGGTGGCGCTGAACCTCGGCACCGGCACCGGCACGACCGTGAAGGAGTTGCTGGGCGCCATCGAGACCGTATCGGAACGGCCATTCCCGGTCGAATATGTCGGCCGGCGCGAGGGCGATTCGACGACGCTGGTCGCCAACAACGACAAGGCCCGCGACATTCTCGGCTGGTCGCCGCAATATGATCTTGCGCGCATCATCGAATCCGCCTGGAACTGGCATGCCAAGTCCAACCAGCACTGATCGGCGCGGTACGGGCAGGCGCCCGAATGTGCTGCTGATCTCGGCCGACCAGTGGCGGGGCGATTGCCTCTCCGCTGTCGGCCATGCCTGCGTGAGGACGCCGAATGTCGATGCGCTGGCCAATGAGGGCGTGTTGTTTGCCCGGCATTATGCCGGGACGGCGCCCTGCTCGCCGGCGCGGGCGTCGCTCTATACCGGCCTCTATCAGATGAACCATCGCGTCTGCCGCAACGGTTCGCCGCTCGATTCCCGGTTCGACAATCTGGCGCTTGCCGCCCGCCGCGCCGGCTACGATCCGACGCTGTTCGGCTATACGGATACCGCGCCCGATCCGCGCGGCATGGACCCGAACGATCCGCATCTGACGACCTATGAAGGCGTGCTGCCCGGCTTCAGCGCCCGCCAGCTCCTGCCCGAGCACGAGAAGCAATGGCTCTCCTGGCTGCGCTTACGCGGACATGAGAATGCCACGAGCCGCGACATCCATATTCCGGTTGGAGCAAAGCCCGGCGACATCTCCGATGCGGCGCCGGCCTATTCCAGGGACGAAACGCAGACCGCCTTTCTGGCCGGCGAGTTCATCCGCTGGCTCGGCGAGCAGGAGGCGCCCTGGTTCGCGCATGTCTCGTTCCTGAGGCCGCATCCGCCCTTTTCGGTGCCGGAGCCCTATAGCCGCATGTTCGCCGCCGGCGACGGGCCGGCTTTCGCGCGCGCCGCCGACCGTCAGGCGGAGCAGGCCGTACATCCCTTTCTCGCCTTCGCCTTGCCGCTGATCGGCAAGGGCAGCTTCATCCATGGTGGCCAAGGGCCGGCGAGCGACTGGACGGCCGCCGATCTTTCGGCGATCCGGGCCATCTATTACGGCATGATCGCCGAGGTGGATGCGCAGCTCGGACGGATCTGGCAGGCACTGAAGGATGCCGGCGCCTGGGACGACACGCTGATCGTCTTCACCTCCGACCATGCCGAGATGATGGGTGACCACTGGATGCTCGGCAAGGGCGGCTTCTTCGACGGCAGCTATCATGTGCCGCTGATTATCCGCGATCCCGACCGTCCGGCCGGCGCGGGGCGGCGGGTGGACCATTTCACCAGCGCCGCCGATATCTTCCCGACCCTTTGCGACCGGCTCGGTCTGGTGCCCGGCAATCATCTGGACGGCGGGACGCTCATGCCCTTTCTCGATGGCAAGCAGCCGGAGGGATGGCGCGATGCGGCTTTTTGGGAATTCGATTTCCGCGACATTGCCGGCGGTGAGCCGGAGCGGCATTTCGGGTTGCGGTCAAATGCCTGCAATCTCGCGGTCATTCGCGACGAGCGCTTCAAATATGTCCATTTCGCCGGATTGCCGCCGCTGCTCTATGATCTGGAAAAGGACCCTATGGAGCTCGTCAATCGCGCCGATGATGCCGATCATGCGGCCATCCGGCTCGCCTATGCGGAAAAGCTGCTGTCGCTGCGGGCGCGGCATCTCGACCAGACGTTCGCCTATACCGAGCTCACGGAAAAAGGGCCGGTCACGCGCCGGCCCTGAAAAACATCAGGCGAAGGAACCGAGATAGGTCATCTTGCCGACCGGCAGGCCGCGGCTGCGCAGGATGTCGTGCACCGTCGTGACGTGGAAGAAGAAGTTCGGCAGAGCGAAGCTCGCAAGATAGTCCTCGCCGCGGAAGGTGATCTTGTTGCCGCCGGGCGCGATGGTCACGTCGCGGCTCTCGGTGTCCTCCATCGTCTCCGGCGTGATCGTCGCCAGGAAGGCGTCGGTCTTTTTCACCCGTTCACGCAGCTCGGCGATGGTCGTCTCATTGTCTTCGAAACGCGGCGCTTCGATGCCGGCCAGCCGGGCGATTGCCAGCTTGGCGCTGTCGGTGGCACGCTGGAACTGGCCGGAGAGCGGCAGCATGTCGTCGATGAGGCGGGCGCCGACAAGCACATTCGCATCGAGACCTGTTTCGGCCGCGTAAGCCTCGATCGTGTCGAGATAGCTTGTGAGGACTGCAAGGCCGCGTTGGAAGATGGGGACTGAAAAACGGTACATCGAAGGCATGCTGTTTCTCCATGATCGGCCGGTTTCGGCCTGGGGGCGATCGAATTCCATGCTGTGCCGGTATCGATGGAATGTCCGTTCCATCGACATCGGACGGTCCAGATGTGGGTTCCAGGACCGCATTTTACAGCCTTTTGCGCGTCGAAACTTTGCTTGCGGCCCGTCTTTTCCCGCTTCCTTGGGCATGCTCAGAAAATAGGGTTGACGTCTCCATCAAGAAATGGAATAAATATTCCGCATAGAGAATTTTACGGTTTGTTTGTTCCGTTTTATAGGCATCGTTATGGGAGTGACGGTTGCCAGGATTGTTGGCCCTGCGGTCGAGACCGAGGGTTCCGGCGTCAAGGAGGGGTGCGGCCGGGCACCATAATCGGGAGGAAAATCATGAGAAAACTTATTCTTGGTTCTGCAATGGCGCTGATGCTGTCGACGGCGGCGCATGCGGAAACCATCGGCGTATCGATGGCGCTGTTCGACGACAACTTCCTGACCGTTCTGCGCAACGGCATGCAGGATTATGCCAAGACCCAGAAGGGCGTGACGCTGCAGGTCGAAGACGCGCAGAACGATATTGCCAAGCAGCAGAGCCAGATCCAGAACTTCATCGCCAGTAAGGTCGATGCCATCATCGTCAACCCGGTCGATACGGACGCAACCGCCGCCATGTCGAAGCTGGCGGCCGACGCGAAGATCCCGCTCATCTACGTCAACCGCGAGCCGGCGAACGTCGACAGCCTGCCGGAAGGCCAGGCCTTCGTGGCCTCGAACGAGGTGGAGTCCGGCACGCTGGAAACCAAGGAAGTCTGCCGGATTCTCGGTGGCAAGGGCAAGGCCGTCGTCATGATGGGCGAACTGTCCAACCAGGCCGCCCGCATGCGCACCAAGGACGTTCATGACGTTCTGGCGACCGACGAATGCAAGGGCATCACCATCGTCCAGGAGCAGACCGCCAACTGGCAGCGCACCCAGGGTGCCGACCTGATGACCAACTGGCTCTCCAGCGGTATCGAATTCGACGCCGTCATCTCCAACAACGACGAAATGGCGATCGGCGCCATCCAGGCGCTGAAGGCTTCCGGCAAGTCGCTCGACAAGATCGTCGTCGCCGGCGTGGACGCCACGCAGGACGCCTTGGCTGCAATGCAGGCCGGCGATCTCAAGGTCACCGTGTTCCAGGATGCGGCCGGCCAGGGCAAGGGCGCGGTCGATGCCGCGCTGAAGCTCGCCAAGGGTGAGAAGGTCGACAAGAAGGTCTATATTCCCTTCCAGCTCGTGACGCCGGCAAACGTCAAGGACTTCGTCAAGAAGAACTGACGCCGCCGCTATCGACGGATGCGGGCCCGCATGCCCGCATCCTTCCAATTCCGACAGGTCCCGGGAGGAAAAAGATGGTTGTGAGCCCGTCCACCATGGCGGCGGTGCGCGCCAGCGGCGCGGTCCCCAATGCCGCCTATCTGCTGAGCGCCGAAGGCATCCGCAAGGAATTTCCGGGTGTCGTGGCCCTCGATGACGTTTCCTTCCGTCTGAAGCGCGGCACGGTGCATGCGCTGATGGGCGAAAACGGCGCCGGCAAGTCGACGCTGATGAAGATCCTGGCCGGCATCTATGTGCCCGATCAGGGCGAAGTCCTGCTCAAGGGTGTGGCGATCCGCCTGAAATCGCCGCTCGATGCCCTGGAGAATGGCATTGCCATGATCCATCAGGAACTCAACCTGATGCCGTTCATGACGGTGGCGGAGAATATCTGGATTCGCCGCGAACCGAAGAACCGCTTCGGCTTCGTCGATCATGCCGAGATGAACAGGAAGACGGAAGAGCTGTTCCGCCGCCTGAACATCACCATCGATCCCGAAATCCAGGTGGGCGAACTTTCGGTCGCCAGCCGCCAGATGGTCGAGATCGCCAAGGCGGTCTCCTATGATTCCGACGTGCTGATCATGGACGAGCCGACCTCGGCGCTGACCGAGCGCGAGGTGACCCATCTCTTCGACATCATCCGCGGCCTGCGCGAGCAGGGCATCGGCATCGTCTACATCACCCACAAGATGAACGAGCTGTTCGAGATCGCCGACGAATTCTCGGTGTTCCGCGACGGCAAATATATCGGCACGCACGCTTCCAGCGACGTGACGCGCGACGACATCATCCGCATGATGGTCGGCCGCGAGATCACCCAGATGTTCCCGAAGGAAGAGGTGCCGATCGGCGAGACGGTTCTGTCCGTCAAGGATCTGAGCCTGAACGGCGTCTTTTCCAATGTCTCTTTCGACGTCAGGGCCGGCGAGATCCTCGGCGTTGCCGGGCTGGTCGGTTCCGGCCGCTCGAATGTCGCCGAAGCCCTGTTCGGGGTGACGCCGGCCTCGTCCGGCACGATCGAGCTTTTCGGCAAGACGGTGGAGGTGGCAACGCCGGCGGTGGCGATCCGCCACGGCATGGCGTTCCTGACGGAAGACCGGAAGGATACGGGCTGTCTTCTGATCCTCAGCGTCCTTGAAAACATGCAGATCGCCGTGCTGCACGACAAGTTCGTGCGCGGCGGCTTCGTGCAGGAGGGCTCGATCGAGGAGGCCTGCGAGGAGATGGCGCGCAAGCTGCGCGTCAAGACGCCCAATCTCGACGAGCGCATCGAGAACCTGTCCGGCGGCAACCAGCAGAAGGCCCTGATCGGCCGCTGGATGCTCACCAACCCGCGCATCCTGATCCTGGACGAGCCGACCCGCGGCATCGACGTCGGCGCCAAGGCGGAAATCCATCGCCTGGTCACGGAGATGGCGCGCAACGGCGTCGCCGTCATCATGATCTCGTCGGAAATGCCCGAGGTGCTCGGCATGAGCGACCGTATCATGGTGATGCATGAGGGGCGGGTGACCGGTTTCCTCGATCGCGCGGAAGCAACTCAAGTCAAGGTGATGGAACTGGCGGCACAATGATCCGCACCGGCCATCGCAAAGGAGGATTGAACCATGGTTAGCAAAGTTGCAGAGGCGACCGCGCCGGCGGTGACGCGTCCGAGGCGCCGTCGCGTGCCACCGGAACTCGGTATCTTTCTGGTGCTGATCGGCATCGCGCTCCTCTGTGAGGTCCTCGGCTGGATTTTCGTCGGCCAGAGCTTCCTGCTCAACCTGCAGCGCCTGAAGATCATGATCCTGCAGGTCTCGGTCATCGGCATCATCGCCGTCGGCGTGACGCAGGTCATCATCACCGGCGGCATCGACCTTTCCTCCGGCTCCGTCGTCGGCCTGACGGCCATGGTGGCGGCAAGCTTTGCCCAGTCCTCCACCTGGGCGCGGGCGCTCTATCCGTCGCTGACAGACCTGCCGTTCTTCGTTCCGATCGGCATCGGCCTGCTGATTGGCCTGCTCGCGGGCTATATCAACGGCCAGCTCATCACGAAGACGAAGATTCCGCCCTTCATCGCCACGCTCGGCATGATGGTCTCGGCGCGCGGTCTGTCGAAGCTCTATACCAAGGGGCAGCCGGTCTCGGGCCTTACCGACCAGTTCAATTTCATCGGTTCCGGCATCTGGCCCGTCATCGTCTTCCTGCTGGTCGCGCTGATCTTCCATATCGTGCTGCGCTACACCCGCTACGGCAAGTTCACCTATGCGATCGGCGCCAATGTGCAGGCGGCGCGCGTCTCCGGCATCAATGTCGAGGCGCATCTGGTCAAGGTCTATGCGATCGCCGGTCTGCTCGCCGGTCTTGCCGGCATCATCACCGCCGCCCGCGTCCAGACGGCGCAGGCCGGCATGGGCGTGACCTACGAGCTGGATGCGATCGCGGCGGCCGTCATCGGCGGCACCTCGCTCACCGGCGGCGTCGGACGCATCACCGGCACGATCATCGGCACGGTGATCCTCGGCGTGATGATCTCGGGTTTCACCTTCCTGAACGTCGATGCCTATTATCAGGAAATCGCCAAGGGCGTCATCATCATCGCTGCCGTCGCCGTCGACGTCTATCGTCAGAAGAAGCGCGCCAAGCGCTGAAACGGCCGAGACATCGCCAGCCATTTCGAGGCGGGGGCTTTTGCTCCCGCCTTTTTTCTCGCCGCGCCCCGATGCAGATTTTTTTCATTGGGGTATGGCGAATCCTGTCATCTTTTCTATTCTGGCCGCTTTCCTCCGCTCCTTGAGCGCTTCATCCAGGATAGACGATGCAATCCGTATTCGATGGCCATAACGACGTTCTGCTGAGACTTTGGCACCATTCGCATGAAGGCACCGATCCGGTTGCCGAGTTCCGGGACGGGATATCGACCGGCCACATCGATGCGCCGCGCGCCAGGGCCGGCGGGCTCGCCGGCGGGCTCTGCGCCATCTACATTCCCTCCGGCCATCTCGTCTTCGCCGAGCCCGACCGCAACGGCCATTACGCCACGCCCCTCTCCGAACCGCTGGAGCGGCCGCCGTCGCTGGACATCGCGCTGGAAATGGCGGCGATCGCGCTTCGCCTCGATCGCTCCGGCGCCTGGAAGCTCTGCCGCTCAACAGCTGAAATCCGCGACTGCATGGACAAGGGCATCTTCGCCGCCGTCCTGCACATGGAAGGCTGCGAGGCGATCGACGCCGATCTTTCCGCACTTGAAACCTTCTATGCGGCGGGTCTGCGCTCGCTCGGCCCGGTCTGGAGCCGCAACAACGTCTTTGCCCATGGCGTGCCCTTCGCCTATCCGAGCTCGCCGGACACCGGTCCCGGCCTGACGGAGGCCGGTTTTGCTTTGGTGCGCGAATGCAACCGGCTCGGCATCGTCATCGACCTCGCCCATATCACCGAGAAGGGCTTCTGGGACGTGGCGAAGACCTCGGACCAGCCGCTGGTCGCCAGCCACTCCAATGCCCATGCGCTGACGCCGGTGGCGCGCAACCTCACCGACAAGCAGCTCGACGCCATCAAGGAAAGCCGCGGCATCGTCGGGCTCAACTATGCCACCGCCATGCTGCGGGAGGATGGCCGCTCGGATGCCAATACGCCGATCGATGCGATGATCCGCCATGTCGATCATATGATCCAGCGTGTCGGCATCGACTGCGTCGGCCTCGGATCGGACTTCGACGGGGCGACGATTCCGGCCGATATCGGCGATGCGGCAGGCAATCAGAAGCTGATTGCCGCCCTTCGGAACGTTGGCTATGGTGAGGCCGATCTTGTGAAGCTTTGCAGGGAGAACTGGCTTCGTATTCTGGCCTCCGCCTGGGGAGAGGGCGGCGCGCCGCATGCATGAACAGTATCGATAAGCGTTCAAATCAGGGGAACAAAAACATGATGATGACCAGGATGAACCGCAGCTTCCGCGCCCTTTCGGCCGGTGCGGCTCTGGCGCTGCTGACCATGGTGGCGCCGAGCGCGTTCGCCGAAACGCCGAAGGACACGCTGGTCGAGGGATTCGCCTTCGACGATATTCTCAGCATGGACCCGGCCGAAGCCTACGAACTCTCCACCGCCGAAATCACCGGCAACACCTACAGCCTGCTCGTTCGCCTCGACATCAACGACACCTCGAAGATCCAGGGCGATCTTGCCGAGAGCTGGTCGGTCTCCGACGATCACCTGACCTATACGTTCAAGCTGAAGCCCGGCCTGAAATTCGCCTCCGGCAATCCGATCACCGCCGAGGACGTCGCATGGTCCTTCGAGCGTGTCGTCAAGCTCGACAAGAGCCCGGCCTTCATTCTCACCCAGTTCGGCCTTACCGGCGACAACGTCACGGAAAAGGCCAAGGCGACCGACCCGAACACC
>JASGEG010000080.1:0-10834 GCA_047606605.1 Rhizobium sp. | reverse complement strand
CTTCCGCAGCGATTACGGTATCGACGCACTCGGCTACTACCGCGACGGCACCATGGGCGTCTTCAACACGCTGAAGAAGCAGGGCCTGGCCTTCGGCCTGCCGGTGACGCTTTTGATCGACGACAAGGGCTGCCTTGTCTCGGCCATGAACGGGCCGGCGGCCTGGGACAGCGAGGATGCGAAAAACCTGATCAAGGCGGCGGTGGGGATTTAATGTTGTTCCTTCTCCCCTCGGGGAGAAGGTGCCCGATAGGGCGGATGAGGGGGTTCCGCCGCCTATTCAGACCCATCGATTGGGAAAAAAAGCGCCGCTGTCGCGATAACGCCCCCTCACCCCGCGCGTTCCGCGCGACCCTCTCCCGGCTGGGGCGAGGGGTGTTTTACCGCGTCGGAACCGGCACTTCGCCGCGATAGTCGTAGAAGCCGCGGCCGGACTTGCGGCCGAGCCAGCCGGCTTCGACGTACTTCACCAGCAGCGGACAGGGGCGGTATTTCGAATCCGCCAGGCCGTCATGCAGCACCTGCATGATCGACAGGCAGGTGTCGAGGCCGATGAAGTCGGCGAGCTGCAGCGGGCCCATCGGATGGTTGGCGCCGAGCTTCATGGCGGTGTCGATGGCATCGACGGTGCCGACGCCTTCATAGAGCGTGTAGATCGCCTCGTTGATCATCGGCAGCAGGATGCGGTTGACGATGAAGGCCGGGAAGTCCTCGGCCACGGTGATCGTCTTTTCCAGCGAGCTGACATAATCCTTGGCGGTGGCGAAGGTCGATTCCTCGGTGGCGATGCCGCGCACCAGTTCGACCAGCTTCATCACCGGCACCGGGTTCATGAAGTGAATGCCCATGAAGCGCTCCGGCCGGTCGGTGGCGGAGGCGAGGCGGGTGATCGACAGCGACGAGGTGTTGGTGGCGAGCAGCGCTTCGGGCTTCAGAACCGGGCAGACCTGGGCGTAGATCTTGCGCTTGACGCTCTCATCCTCGGTCGCCGCTTCGATGGCGAGGTCGACCTGGGCGAGATCGTTGAGATCGGCCGAGCCCGATATCAGCGCCAGCGCCGCCTTGCGTTCCTCGTCGGTCATCTTGCCGGAGGAGACCTGGCGGGCGAGGTTGCCGTTGATCGTGGCAAGGCCGCTCTCGATGCGGTCTTGCGACAGATCGTAGATATGCACCTTGTAGCCGGCCATGGCGGATACATGGGCAATGCCGCAGCCCATCTGGCCGGCACCGATAACACCGATCGTCTTCAGCGAACTCATTGCCAACTCCCCGGCGGCGCGCTCTTGCTGGCGCGAAATGCTTTTCGTCATAAATTTGCCGGACTATTTCTAGCCCGGCAAGATTGATAGACCTATAAAGTACGATTTTCCAGCGTTTCGCAACTGCGAAAGAAGATCGTCGCTTGACTCAGAGCGCCTTCTGGAGCTCCGGCAGGGCTTCGAAGAGATCGGCGACGAGGCCGTAGTCGGCGATCTGGAAGATCGGGGCCTCCTCGTCCTTGTTGATGGCGACGATGACCTTCGAGTCCTTCATGCCGGCCAGATGCTGGATGGCGCCGGAAATGCCGCAGGCGATATAGAGCTGCGGCGCCACCACCTTGCCGGTCTGGCCCACCTGCCAGTCGTTCGGCGCATAGCCGGCATCGACGGCCGCACGGCTCGCACCGACGGCAGCCCCGAGCTTGTCGGCAACCGGAAGGATCACCTCCTGGAATTTTTCCGCCGAACCGAGCGCGCGACCGCCCGAGATGATGATCTTGGCCGAGGTCAGCTCCGGACGATCCGATGTCGACAGCGCATCGCCGATGAAGCTGGACAGGCCGGGATTGGCAACGGCGGCGACGGTCTCGACCGCGGCCGAACCGCCCTCGGCGGCCGAGGCGAAGGAGGCAGTGCGCACGGTGATGACCTTTTTGGCGTCGCTCGACTGCACCGTCTGGATGGCATTGCCGGCATAGATCGGACGCTTGAAGGTGTCGGAAGACACCACTTCGATGATTTCCGACACCTGGGCGACGTCGAGCAGGGCGGCGACGCGCGGCAGCACGTTCTTGCCGACCGAGGTGGCGGCCCCGATGATCGTGTCGTAGGCCGGCGCAAGGCTGACGATCAGCGCCGCCAGCGGTTCGGCCAGGTTGTTGGCAAGGCTTGCGTCCTCGGCAACCAATACCTTGGAGACGCCGGCAAGCTTGGCGGCCTGTTCGGCAGCCGCCTTGGCGCCCGCGCCGGCGACCAGCACATGGATGTCCGAGCCGATCTTTGCGGCGGCCGTCAGGGCCTTGGCCGTCTGGTCGGAGAGGTGGGCATTGTCGTGATCAGCCAGAAGAAGAATGGCCATGATGTCTAACTCCTCGTTCGGACTGGTTTAAAGCACGCCGGCTTCGGTCTTCAGCTTCTCGACGAGCTCGGCGACCGAGCCCACCTTGACGCCTGCCTTGCGGCCCGACGGCTCTTCCGTCTTCAAGACCTTCAGCCGCGGCGTGGTGTCGACGCCGAAGTCGGCCGGGCTCTTCTTGTCGAGCGGCTTCTTCTTCGCCTTCATGATGTTGGGCAGCGAGGCATAGCGCGGCTCGTTGAGGCGCAGGTCCGTGGTCACCACCGCCGGCAGCTTGACCTCGATCGTCTGCAGGCCGCCATCGACCTCGCGGGTGACCTTGGCCGAACCTTCGCCGATCTCGATCTTCGAGGCGAAGGTCGCCTGGGCCGTGCCCAAGAGGGCCGCCAGCATCTGGCCGGTCTGGTTGCTGTCGTCATCGATCGCCTGCTTGCCGACGATGATCAGCCCCGGCTGCTCGGCATCCGCCACACCCTTGAGGATCTTGGCGACGGCCAGCGGCTCGACGGCATCATCGGTCTCGACCAGGATGGCGCGGTCCGCCCCCATGGCGAGCGCCGTCCTCAGCGTCTCCTCGGCCTTGGCCGGTCCGATCGACACGACCACCACTTCCTCGGCCTTGCCGGCTTCCTTCAGCCGCAGCGCTTCCTCCACCGAGATCTCGTCGAACGGGTTCATCGACATCTTCACGTTCGCAAGCTCGACGCCCGTACCATCCGACTTCACGCGGATCTTCACGTTGTAGTCAACAACCCGCTTTACCGGGACCAAGATTTTCATGGAATTCCTACCTCTCAACACTGCGTCCTAGAACATGGCCTGTTCCGCGCCGCTCCATTTGTCGAATGGCGACATGGATACGCGTTTTTTTCCCAATTACAACGCTTCACCGTCGCAGTCAGGCAAATTGCGAGACGGGTATAAATTACGTTTACGTTAACGTCAATCTTGCCGTCGTTGCCAACAGGCGTTTGCCGCTAACGATTCTTGCCGGGAACCCAGAGCACGTCCGCCCGACCGCCATCATTCGCATGCCGTGCGGCGACGAACAGGAAGTCCGAGAGGCGGTTGACATATTTCAAGGCCGATGGGCTGACGCGCTCGCCCTCGCTGCGCGACAGGGCCACCATCAGCCGCTCGGCGCGGCGCGCGATGGTGCGGGCGAGGTGGAGATGCGCGGAAGCCGGGCTGCCGGCGGGCAGGACGAAGGAATTCAGCGGCTGGAGGGCGGCGTTGAGGGCATCGATATCATCTTCGATGCGCTCAACCTGATTGGCAATGATGCGCAGCGGCTCGTAGGGAAGCGGTTCATCCGTTTCCGGCGCGGACAGATCGGCGCCAAGATCGAACAGGTCGTTCTGGATGCGCATCAGCATGGCGTCGAGATCGGGCATGCCGGACGTATGCAGCCGGGCGACGCCGATCGCGGAATTGGTCTCGTCGATGGTGCCGTAGGCCTCGACGCGCAGATCGTGCTTCAGCCGGCGCGGACCGGAGACGAGGCCGGTCGTGCCGTCGTCTCCGGTCTTGGTATAGATCTTGTTGAGCTTGACCATTACGCCTCCGCCATCAGGCCGGCCGACCGCCACCGGTCAGCCACAGTGTCAGCATGATCAGGATGACGGCGATCGCCTGCAGCAGCACGCGCAGCTGCATCAGCCGGTTCGAGAGATTGGGGTTGTCGCCCTTCATCATGTTGAACAGGCCGCGAATGAGAACGAGCACGACGAGGCCCATGACGATGATGGCGGCGATATAGGTAACTGTGGACATGGCTCCTCCGATCCTCGTCTTTAATCCAGCCGGCGCATCAGACGATAGAAAAGGTTAGCCGGCAACAGCCTTTTCAGCAGAACGCCCTGTTTTGCAGGGGTGGTCACAAGATAGTGCGGACGCGGATTTTTCGCATTCAAGGCGGATTTTAACACGTCATGGACCGCTTCGGGTCCCAATTTATGCTTGTTGACCGGGCCTGTGCCATTCAGTCGCGCCAGTTGCCGACGGTATTCGACGGCATGGGCCGAATTCTTGAGATCGATATGCAGCTCGATCTTGGCGAGCGCATTGGCGGTGAAGCGCGTGGCGATCGGGCCGGGTTCGATCAGGCTGACATGGATGCCGCTATCCTGCAGCTCCATGCGGAGCGTGATCGTCAGGCCCTCCAGCGCGAATTTCGAGGCGGTATAGGCGCCGCGGAAACGATAAGGCACCAGGCCGAGAATGGAGGAGCAATTGACGATGCGGCCCCGGCCGCGGGCGCGCATCAGCGGGATCACCTGCCGTGTCAGCTCGTGCCAGCCGAAGACATTCGTCTCGAACTGTTCGCGCAGCACATCCGTGGAAAGATCCTCGACCGCGCCCGGCTGGCCATAGGCGCCATTGTTGAACAGCGCATCGATGCGGTCGCCGGTCCGCTCGCGCACGGCCGCGACCAGCGCCGAGATCGTGTCCGGACGGGTATAGTCCATCACGAACGTCTCGATACCGTCCGCCTCGAGGGAGGCGAGATCCGCCTCCCTGCGGACGGTCGCGAAAACCCGCCAGCCTTCGGCCGCCAGCGCCCGGGCGCAATGGGCGCCGATGCCCGAAGAGCAGCCCGTGACGATGATGGTGCGTTGATCCGCCATGGAATGATTCCTGTACAAAGTGGGAGTCGTTTCCCATATTCAGGAGCCCGACACAATCGATGGCCGGTGGACGAGGACCGGGAGCAGGCGGAGATGGAATGCCGACATTCGTGCGCGCGCTTTACAAGGTCATCTACGACGCGGTGTTTCACTTCGTCGAGGATGACGGTTTCGCCATGGCGAGCCATGTCGCGCTCTCGACGCTGCTGGCGGTTTTCCCTTTCCTGATCTTCGGCACGGCGCTGGCAAGCTTTCTCGGCGCCAGCCAGTTTTCCTCGACGGCGGTGCATCTGATCTTCGACACATGGCCGGAAGCGATCGCCAAGCCGCTCGCCGATCAGGTGGTGCAGGTGCTGACCGTTCCGCGCGGCGGGCTGCTGACCGTCTCGGTGCTGGCGGCCGCCTATTTCGCCTCCAACGGCGTCGAGGCGCTGCGCATTTCGCTTAATCGCGCCTATCGGGTGCCGGAAACGCGACCCTGGTATTTCAACCGTCTGGCCAGCCTCGGCTATGTGCTGATCGCGGTGCTGATCTTCGCGATCCTCAGCATCCTGCTGGTCGCCGTGCCGTTGGCGCTGAACTATACGCGGCAATGGCTGCCGCGGCTCGCCGACGTCCTCGAAATCGTGTTCAGCTGGCGGATCTACGGCACCATCTTCCTGCTGCTGGCGGGGCTGCTGATCCTGCATCTGTGGCTGGCGGCCGGGCGGCGGCGGTTGTTCGACGTCATTCCCGGCGTTTTCCTGACCCTGGTCTTCTGGTCGGTCGGTGCGCTGCTCTTTGCCTATTATCTGTCGACCTTCGCCAATTATACCGCCACCTATGCCGGCCTCGCCTCGGTGATGATCGTGCTGATCTTCCTCTACATGCTGGCGGTGATCTTCATCATGGGGGCGGAGATCAATGCGGCGCTGATGAAATTCAAGGTTCGGCGCCTGCTGTTCGGCAAGATGGCGGGCCATCCGCAGGCGGCGAGCCAGGCAGCAGACAAGCCGCAATCAGAGGCCGATGCGGCGGCGAAGCTGCGCCGGTGACAGCCCCTTTTCGCGCCACTCGGCGATGCCGGTGTCGCTGAGGCTCTTCGACAGTTTCCGGCCGTCGTCGCCGAGGATCAGCCTGTGATGATGGTAGAGCGGCTCGGGCAGGCCGAGCAGGGCCTGCAGCAGCCGGTGGATCGATGTCGCATGGAAAAGGTCCAGCCCGCGCACGACATGGGTGATGCCCTGCGCGGCGTCGTCGACGACCACGGAGAGATGATAGCTCGACGGCGCGTCGGAGCGTGACAGCACCACATCGCCCCAGGCGGCGGGATCGGCGGGAATGTCGCCTCTCTCGCCATCGCCGCTTTCACGCCAGGAGAGCGGCCCGCCCGCTTCGGCGACCGCCCTTGCCACGTCGAGCCGCCAGGCATGCTTGAGGCCGGCGTCAAGCAGCCGCTGCCGCTCCTTTGGGCTGCGCTCGCGGTCGTCGGGCGGATAGAGCGGCGTGCCGTCCGGATCGCGCGGCCAGGGCTTGCCCTCGGCCTCGCCGCTGGCCACCTTCGCCTTGACCTCGCCGCGCGTCAGAAAGGCGGGATAGACGAGGCCGCGTCCGATCAGCGTCTGCAGGGCCTGCTGATAGGCCGGTATATGCTCCGATTGCCGGCGCACCGGCTCTTCCCATGACAATCCCAGCCAGGACAGATCGGTGAAGATGCCGGCTTCGAATTCGGGTGTGCAGCGGGCCTGATCTATGTCTTCGATGCGCAGCAGGAAATCGCCGTCGGCCGCCTCCGCCCTGTCGTGATTGAGGATCGCCGACAGGGCGTGGCCGAGATGCAGCGCGCCGTTCGGGCTTGGCGCAAAGCGGAATCTCGGCTTTTGACGGGGAATCGCGTTCATGCTTTCTTCTGCCACGAAATTCTGTCCGGGACCATGAGACGCCATGCACATCATTCGCAATGAGGACGATATCAGGGAAGGGCTGGCGGCGCTGGTCGAGCTCGATGCGCGCCTGCGGCCGGTCGTGTCGGAGGCGGGGCCGGTGCCGCTGCGCCTGCGGGAGCCGGGTTTCGAGGGGCTTGCGCATATCATCGTGTCGCAGGTGGTGTCGCGGGCAAGCGCCGATGCCATCTGGGGGCGGATGACGGCGCGCACCGGCCGGGTGACGGCGCAAGCCTATGCCGGGCTGGAACCCGATGCCTGGCGCGGCTTCGGCCTGTCGCGAATCAAGGCGGATACTTTGGCGCGCGTCGCCGATGCGGTTGTCGAAGGCCGGATCGATCTGCATTCGCTGAGCGCGGAGCCGCCGGCAAAGGCGCTGTCGGAGCTGACCGCGATCAAGGGCATCGGCCCCTGGACGGCGGAGGTCTATCTGATGTTTTGCGGCGGTCACGCAGATGTGTTTCCGGCCGGCGATGTCGCCTTGCAGGCGGCTGTCGGCATGGCCTTTGGCCACGAAACCAGGCCCTTGCCCAAGGCTCTGGCGGGCGAAGCGGCGGTTTGGGCGCCCTGGCGCTCGGTCGCGGCCCGGCTTTTCTGGGCCTATTACGCCGTCAAAACCCGCCGCGAGGCGCTGCCGATAGATTAATCGGCGCCTCCCATAGATTAGCCTTTATGCACTGAATTTATTGGACTTCACAATCCTGTAACAACCGGCCTAATATACAGGTGCAGATGCCGAATCGATCAGGAGGGTTCCTTGACGATTGCAGTCTCCCCGCAGTCCTTGCCGGCGCTCGTGCTGAACGCCGACTACAGACCGCTGAGTTATTACCCCTTGTCGCTCTGGTCCTGGCAGGACGCGATCAAGGCGGTCTTCCTCGACCGTGTGAACATCATCGCGGAATACGATCACTGTGTGTCGTCACCGAGTTTCTCGATGCGGCTGCCGAGCGTCGTATGCCTCAAAACCTATGTGCAGCCGTCCCGCAATCCCGCCTTCACCCGGTTCAACGTCTTCCTGCGCGACCGGTTCGAATGCCAGTATTGCGGCGCCCATGACGACCTGACCTTCGACCATGTCATCCCGCGCGCCCATGGCGGCGAGACGACTTGGGAAAACGTGGTCGCCGCCTGCTCGCCATGCAACCTGCGCAAGGGCAGCAAGCTGCCGAGGCAGGCCGGCATGTTCCCGGCGCAGAAGCCCTATCAGCCGACCGTGCAGGACCTGCACAACAACGGCCGGCTCTTCCCGCCGAACTACCTGCATGACAGCTGGCTCGACTATCTCTACTGGGATTCGGAGCTGCAGCCGTAAGAGGCAGCTATCGTCTCAGCTCCGAGTTTGCGGAGAGTGCGCTCCCCCCTCTGTCACTTCGTGACATCTCCCCCACAAGGGGGGAGATCGTTGGGAGTTCGCCGCTCGTCATCGGCAAAACAATAGACCTCGATCTCAACGGGTACGGTGTTTGCTCAAGGTGGGGACGTGCCGCGAGTTAACAATCTCCCCCCTGTGGGGGAGATGTCCCGACAGGGACAGAGGGGGGTATCAGAGTTGCGGCATACGAGAGATCGCGGCCACCTGCCCGAAATCAACCCGCCTTCTTCGCACCCACGAACGCGATCGCCGCCAGAATCACACTGGCGATGACGTTCCATCCGGCCATCGACAGGCCGAGGACGCGCAGCGCCGCTTCCGTGCAGGAAGGGCCCTTGATGGTGGTGAGTTCGTTCAGCAGGTCGCCGGCATTCTGCGTCATGCTGCTGGCGGAGGTGGAGCAGGTGGTGGGGCCGGCCCAGAAGTGCCATTCGACGCCGGCGTGGTAGACGCCGATGCCGCCGCCGACCACCATCATCAGGCCGGCAATGGCCAGCAGCGTGCGGGTGGTCCAGGCGGGCAGGCGCAGCGCTGCCGTCAGGGCGGCGAGAATGGCGATGGGGATGCCGTAATAATAGGGCTGACGCTGCTCCAGGCAGAGCGCGCAGGGGATATAGCCGCCGATATGCTGGAAGCCGAGCGCCGAACCGATGACGACGATCATGCCGGCTGCCAGCAGCAGGCTATAGGCAAGGCCGGCGCGGGGGGAAGGCGAAGTCGAGGACATGCGGGGGCTCCTTGGTCAGCGCGCCAGGGCAAAATGGAAGATGCCATAGAGGGCGATGAGAACGGCGGCGGCGATCATGGTGATCTGGCCGAGGCGCTTCTCGATGAAATGGCGGATCGATTCGCCGTAGCGGCGCAGCAGATAGGCCAGGAAGAAGAAGCGCGCGCCGCGCGCGACGATGGCCGAAACGATGAACAGGCCGAGATCGATATGGGCGACGCCGGAGAGGATCGTCACCACCTTGATCGGCGGCAGATGCGCCAGACCCGATGTGACCAGCAGCAGCAGCACCCATTCATAGGTGATGCCGGCGCTCATCTGGTTGAAGGCGTCGAGCTTGCCGTAGAATTCCAGGATCGGCTTGGCGACGGTCTCGAAGGCGAAATAGCCGAGCGCCCAGCCGGCAATGCCGCCGAGCACGGAGGCAACCGTCGCCGTCAGCGCATAGCGCCAGGCGCGCTCCGGCTTGGCCAGCGACATCGGCAGGAACAGCACGTCGGCCGGAACCAGAAAGATGGAGCTTTCGACAAAGGCGATAACGGCCAACCAGATTTCCGCCGATTTGCGGCCGGCAAGCGACATGGTCCAGTCGTACAGTCTACGAAGCATAAGGCCCCCTTTTTGCTGCGTTGCACACCTTTAGGGGGGAGGATTATGGCTGTAAATGGTCGGCGGCGGAGGGAAACGGCGGAAAGGCAAAATTTTTCGTGATGGTGGGGTACAGGAAATGGAGTTGCCGGCGGTTGACGAGTGGGGAGCTTCGCAAGGCCGGAGCCACGATCATGATGGAAAACGGCGCCACGGACGAAGGACTAATGGCAATTTTCGGCTGGACGACCGGCTAAACAAGAAAGCTCGCCGCATGTGATGGTTCAAGCCGCCGCGTCTTCTTCAAGAATAAAGTCACCTGCGAGCGCTCGCTGATTTAGATCAACGATCAATCCATTGCGGAACGCCGCAAGGTCGATCTGTAGCTCTCTAACTGTGTCGTAAAGAGTTTTTTGGCCGTCTTTATTTTTTGCCTTCCTACCCTCAGTCTTCGGCGGATGCAGCCTTTGCAACATTGTGGCGTGAGTAGGGACCATCGGCAAAATAGGATTTCTTCTCGGTACAGTCTCATCATAGATGCAAAAAAGTCGGCCTAATTCAAACATCTTCTCTTGAAGAACGCCCGCTTGAACTCGCAAAACAGCTTGGACGGTTTTCGGTTTGGCTGTTGAGCGTCGAGTTAGCCGATCGATGATCAGGGAAGTGATGTCCTCGTCAGTCGCGCACTCGCGGAAGACACTTAGTCCCTTTGTTCCAACGTCGCGAAGGGACTCAAGCGTCATCACGCCATTAGCATCTATATCGCCGGGGCTGATTATCATACGATAAAGATATTCGCCTGCGTTCACCACCCCAGGTGAATTGCTGCCAACTGAGATCTTCTCGCATGCGCATTCAGGGAAGTCGCGATCGACTAATTCAGCCTGAAGATCGGTGTCCGCCTGCCCATTAAGGGCAGCTTTGCATCCTGAACAGAATTCGATGATCACGCTGCAAACCGAAAGCCAAATGTATGGTTAAAACGAGTTGTAAAGCTCGGATCATCTATCGAACCTTCGAAGCTGATCGATAGCCCCCCCCCCGCGCGCGCTATATACTTCGGCGGTACGATCTGGATAGAAAATCACTTGGCCCAACTCATCGTTGTCGTGAAATTCTATTACGGCGTTTCCGTCGTGCGCCAGACCGACAAGGGGGTCGGGCGCATAAAAATCGAGCTGGTGTAAGAACGCGAGTGCGATCTTTATACTGTCGGAATTCGGCGCCTTGGCTCCTTCACCGTCATGATCGTCATCTAAGG
>JASGEG010000079.1:0-16440 GCA_047606605.1 Rhizobium sp. | reverse complement strand
GGACTGACCGCCCCGATCAGGACGGCGGCGAGAATGCTTAACAAGATGGCACTGGATGACATGCAACCCCCCCGGTATGGCTGGCAACCTGCCGGGGGGGTTGCATGTCATCCATTGCCATCTTGTTCAGCATTCTCGCCGCCGTCCTGATCGGGGCGGTCAGTCCCGGACCGAGCTTCGTCCTCGTGTCGCGCATCGCCGTTTCGCGTTCGCGCCGGGCGGGGCTTGCGGCCGCCTTCGGCATGGGCACCGGCAGCGTCATCTTCGCGACACTCGCCCTGTTCGGCCTGAGCGCGCTGCTGATGCAGGTCGAATGGCTGTATCTGGCCCTGAAGGTCGCCGGTGGCCTGTATCTGATCTATATCGGCATCCGCATCTGGCGCAGCGCCGCCGAGGATCTCGCCATCGATGCGCCGGCCTCGCCGGCGGAGAGCGGCGTCTGGCGCAATTACTGGTTCGCGCTGGGCACGCAGCTCAGCAATCCGAAGACCGCGATCTTCTATGGCAGTATCTTCGTGGCCCTGCTGCCGACGCAGCCCGCCTTCTGGCTGCTGGCCGCTCTGCCGCCGGCCGTCTTCGCCATCGAGGTGGGCTGGTATACGATCGTGACGCTCGCCTTCTCGTCGAACCGGCCGCGCGCGCTCTATCTCGGCTCCAAGCTCTGGATCGACCGGGTGGCGGGCATCGTCCTGGGCGCGCTCGGCGCCCGGCTGGTGGCGGAAGGCCTGCCGCGGCATATCTGGCGCTGAAGGTTCAGTTCACCGCCGCTTTTTTCGCATTGTCGCTGGCGGCGAGCTTCTGCCAGGAATTCTGCTGCGACAGCATCGCGCGCAGATAGGCGACATTGGCATCGGCCTGCTGCGGCGTCAGTTCCTGCCGGGCGATCTGCTCGGCCTCGGGGAAGCGTCCCTGCAAGCCGACGACAAGCGCCAGGTTCTGGCGCACGCGGCTGTCCGCCATCGGCTGCGCGGCAGCGGCGCGAAGATAGGATTCCGCCGTCTTCAGATCGCCGGTCAGCACATAGGACATGCCGAGATTGGACTGGATCGACGGTTCGTTCGGAGCAAGCACCAGGGCATCGCGATATTTGCCGCGCGCTTCCGAGGAGCGGCCCAGCTGATCGAGGATCGCGCCTTCGGCGGAAACCAGCCGCCAATCCGGCCGGTCGGGCAGCTGCGCGCGGTCGATGGTCGCAAGGGCGTCCTGGAGCTGACCCGCCGCCGCCTGCGCCTTGCCATAGGCGGCGAGAACGCCGCGGTCCTCGGGATGGGCGATTGCCACCTGCTGCATCACCGCCAGCGCCTGGTCGTTGCGGCCGCTCATGCGGAGCACGTTGGCATAGTTGATGCCGGTGTCGCGGTCCTTCGGATTGGCCTCATAGGCCTTGCCGAGGGTCACGGTGGCCTGCGCGAGGTCGGCGCTGTCCATGTCTTCGACCGGCTTCGACATTTTCGGGATCGAGCCGGTCGTCATCCTGTCCTTGCTCGTCGTCGAGCAGCCTGCCAGCGCAAGCGCTATCAGCGCGGCGGCGGCGCCATGACGAAGAAGGGTCTTGAGAGAAGACGGGCGTGAGGCGGCGGACATGTCCCTATTCCTGACTATGCTAAAGCGCGTCTGGCCTCGAATCGGAACAGGGAAGGTTTGACGCAATGTTCGCTCCAGCAATAATCTGTTAACCCTAACAGAGAGTTAACCAGCGATTCCCTGAAATCACCGCCAAAGGATAGTCATGGCCCCCTATCAGTACATCGAGCGCTCGACGCCCTTCAATTCGAAGGGCGGCGCGACGCTGCCGATCTTCGCCGTCACGCCGGCGCATATCGAGACCGGCACCATCGATCCCATCGCGCTCGATTGGGCGCACAAGGCCGGCTACAAGGCCGACAGCGGCTCGCTGCTGCTGATCCCGACGGCCGACGGCCATCTCGGCGGCGCGCTGTTCGGCCTTGGCTCCAATCCTTCGGAACAGCCGTTCCTGACCGGCAAATTGGCGCGCAGCCTGCCGGCCGGCGAGTGGCATATCGAGACCGCACCGCTGACGGCGAACCGGCTTTCGCTCGGCTTCGGCCTCGGTAGCTACCGCTTCGACCGCTACAAGTCGGAAAAGGCGGCCGGGCCGACGCTGATAATCCCGCGCGATGCCGATGCCGCCGATATCAAGCGCCAGCTCGCCGGCGTCTTCCTCGCCCGCGACCTCATCAACACGCCGACCAACGACATGGGTCCGGAGCAGCTCGAAGCCGCTTTCCGGGCGCTCGCCGAGCACTATAAGGCGGAAATGTCCGTCATCATCGGCGACGATCTGCTGAAGGAGAATTTCCCGCTGGTGCACACCGTCGGCCGCGCCAGCGCCGATGCGCCGCGCCTGCTGGAACTGCGCTGGGGCAAGAAGGGCCATCGCCGCATCACGCTGGTCGGCAAGGGCGTCTGCTTCGACACCGGCGGCCTCGACATCAAGCCGGCATCCTCGATGCTCTTGATGAAGAAGGACATGGGCGGCGCCGCAAACGTTATGGGCCTGGCGCTGATGATCATGGACGCCAAGCTCAAGGTCGACCTGCGCGTCATCGTGCCGGTGGTCGAAAACTCGATCTCCGCCAACGCCTTCCGGCCCGGCGATATCTACAGGAGCCGCAAGGGCCTGACCGTGCAGATCGACAATACCGACGCCGAAGGCCGGCTGATCCTTGCCGATGCGCTCGCCTATGCCGACGAGGACGCGCCGGACCTGATGGTCGACATGGCGACGCTGACGGGCGCCGCCCGCGTCGCCCTCGGCCCGGATCTGCCTCCCTTCTTCACCAATGACGACGACCTTGCCCGCGACCTCACCGAAGCCAGCCTCGAGACGGACGATCCGCTCTGGCGCATGCCGCTCTATTCGGGATACGACAAGGATATCCGCGCGAAATTCGCCGATATCACCAACGCCCCCTCCGGCGGCATGGCCGGTTCCATCACCGCCGCGCTGTTCCTCAGGCGCTTCGTCACCAACACGCCGAGCTGGGTGCATTTCGACATCTACGGCTGGGCCCAAAGCGAACGCCCGCATTCGCCGGGCGGCGGCGAGGCGCAGGCGATCCGAGCGCTGTATCATCACATCCGGGAGAGCGTGCGGTAGGGTTGATCGAACCCTGCGTTTGCCGAGCCTCTGACACCCCCCTCTGTCGCTGCCGCGACATCTCCCCCACAGGGGGAGATTGGTAACTCGTTGCACACGCCTGCCAGAGGCTGGCTTTGAGCCCGCTGAAATCCTGGAGTCGCTGTTTTGCGGGTAACGAGCGGCAATCCCCAACGATCTCCCCCCTTGTGGGGGAGATGTCACGAAGTGACAGAGGGGGGCGCACTCTCAACAAGTTCCGGTGTGCGCTTCTTAACAGCGACAGGGAGTTCACCCCTTGAATCCGCCACGATCTTAGCGGAAACTGAAACGGTAGCGTAACGATCTTCGGAGTTGCTCTTGCCGCTGGAACTCTCTGCCTCGCAGGCTCTCGGCCTCTGGCATGGCGTGGTGCTCGAACAGGTGCGCCGCGAGGATCATGATCTGACGCTGCGGCAGACGGCGATCCTTCTGCAGATCTATCTCGTGCCGCCGCCGCATACGGTGCGCGGGCTTGCCGCCACCCTCGGCGTCACCAAGCCGGTCATTACCCGCGCGCTCGACACCATGGGCGAAATGGGGCTGGTCGACCGCGTGCGCGACGAGCGCGACCGCCGCAACGTCATCATCAAGCGCACGGTCAGCGGTGCGCTCTATCTGGAAAAGCTCGGTGATCTCGTCATCGCGCAAGGCCGCAAACTCTCAGCTTAGGAACTCTCTTCATGACACTCGACCGCCGCCTCCATGCCTTCCGGCCGGACCTCGCCGAAGCCTCGCTTCGTGGCAAGGTGGAGGCCGAACGCTTTGTCGAGGGCGTGAGGGCGCAGGTCGTCATCCCCGTCGCGGCGCTGCGACCGCAGCCGGACTTGGCGCGCGGCATCGATACCGAGCTGCTGCTCGGCGAAGAGGTCGATGTTTTCGAGCATAGGGATGGCTGGGCCTGGGTGAAGGCGCTATCGGACGGCTATGTCGGCTATCTGCCTGATGATGCGGTGAAGGCGGGGTTGGCGGCGCCGACCCATATCGTCGTCCCGCAGCGGACCTTCCTCTATCCCGAGCCGGAACTGCGCAAGCCGCATGTGGGTGTGCTCTCCATGGGCAGCCGCGTGCGCGTCACCGGCACGGCCGAGGCACGCGGCAATCATTACGTCGTGCTTGCGGACGGCACCGCCATCTTCGCCAAGCATGTGCAGCCGATCGGCTACAATGACGGCGGCGACTATGTCGATATCGCCGCGAAGTTCATGGAAGCGCCCTATCTCTGGGGCGGGCGCTCCGGCCTTGGCCTCGACTGCTCCAGCCTGATCCAGCTTGCGCTGCTGATGACGGGCCGCTCGGCACCGCGCGATTCCGACATGCAGGCGGCCGGACTTGGCAAGCCGATCGCCCGCGAAGAGCTGCGCCGCGGCGATTTCGTCTTCTGGAAGGGCCATGCGGCGATCATGGAAGACGCCGAAACCATCATCCACGCGAACGGCAACACCATGACCGTCGCCCGCGAGAATTTCGCCGCCGCCGTCGAGCGCATCGGCTGGCTCTACGAATATCCCACCGGCTATCGCCGTTTCGTCGACTGAGTCTTCAGGGCGTTTCCAGGAAAGTGCAGAGCGGTTTTCCGTCTGGAATCGCCTCAAAACGATAGGGAACCGTCCTTTCGCTGGTCCGTTATTCCTCTTGACCGAGATGTCATGGCGAGAGGAGAAGAAGCATGCCGATCACAGCCATGGAAAAGACGGTTCGGGATATTTTGCGCGACGGCCATATGCGCAGACGCCGCAAGATCGACCGGCTGCTCGAACTGCAAAGCGAAGCACGCGGCATCCAGCGCGCCGGCAGCGAAAGCACGATGAGCGCCGACGACGGCCTTCAGGACGACCTGCGCGTCATCGAAAAGGCGCTGCAGGAGCTTGGCGCCGATGTCGAGGAAAAGGGCGCGGCAACGCTGTAGATGTGGCGATGACTCGCCCCCGACCCGTCCTTCGGCCCCAGAGGGAGAAGGAATTATGGAGCCGGCGGCGTCGGCCAGTTTGCCGCCCCGCCGCTCCAGGTCTCAAACGCCTTCGAAAGCTTCAGCACCAGCATGTCGTCGAAGCGCGGGCCGACGATCTGCAGGCCGATCGGCATGCCGGAGCGGGAGAAGCCGCAATTGATCGAGGCGGCCGGCTGCTCCGACATGTTCCAGGGAACGGTAAAGCCGATATGCTCGAAGGGCAGGGCGGGGTCGTTGGTGGGCGAGGCCCATTCGGCGGAATAGGAAACGATCGGATTGGTCGGCGACAGCACGGCATCCACGTCGCTGAAGAGCCTGCCGCAGCTCTTGCGCATCTCGAAGGTCTGGTTGAAGCCGCGAACGGCATCGACGCCGCTGATATCGGCGCCGCCCTTCGCCCAGCTATAGATATAGGGCAGGATCATCTCGCGGCGCTCCTCGCTCAAGGCTGTGATGTCGCCCCAGAAGCGGGCGCGCCAGAAGGCATCAAGCCCATCCAGCATCTGTCGTGTCAGCACCGGCGCGACGTCGATGACGATGGCGCCTGCCTCCTCGAAGCGCCTGGCGGCGGCAACGACCGCATCGCGTATCTCGCCATCGACAGGCAGGCCGCAGCCGGCGTCCAGCATCAGCCCGATCTTCAGCCCGCGCACATCGATGTCGAGATCCAGCCAGTCGATCTCGTTCGGCGGCAGGCTGGTGCAGTCGCGCCAGTCGGGACGCGACAGCGTCGCCATGGAAAAGGCGGCGTCCTCGACCGTGCGGGTCATCGGTCCGGCGCAGCGCCCGACATAATAGGGGTCGATCGGAATGCGGCCATTGCTGGGCTTGAGGCCGAAAATGCCGGTCCAGCCGGCCGGCAGGCGTATCGAGCCGCCGATATCCGTGCCGATATGCAGCGGCCCGTAGCCGGCGGCGGCGGCAGCCGAAGCCCCGGCGCTGGAGCCGCCCGGATTTTGCGTGGGGTCCCAGGGATTGCGGCTGAGCTGGTGGAAGCTGGAAAGACCGGACGACAGCATGCCGTAATCGGGGCAGGTGGTCTTGGCGAAGATGACGGCGCCATCCTCGCGCATGCGCGCCGCGATCGGCGCATCCTCGGCGGCCGGAACCAGTTCCACGGCGGCCGTGCCGAGCGGCACGGGCTGGCCCTTGGTGGCGATCAGTTCCTTCAGCGTCACCGGAATGCCGTCGAGCGGCCCGAGCGGCGCACCCCTGGCCCAGCGCTCGGTCGAGGCGGCGGCCTGCCGGCGCGTATCCTCCGGATCATAGGCATAAAGCGCCGCGATGGTCGGCTCCCAGGCGTCGATATGCCGTTCCAGCGCCAGCCAGTATTCGCTTGGCGAAAGGCTCCTGTCGGAAAATTTCTCGCGGAGCTGTCTTATGGAAAGGTCGGTCGTTTCGGTCATGGTCGATTCTCTTCCTGGTCTGAAATCAGCGGCTGGCTTCGCGCGGGTCGAGGAGATCGCGCAAGCCGTCGCCGAGCATGTTGAAGCCGAGGACGGAGAGCGCGATGGCCAGGCCCGGCAGGATGGCGAGCCAGGGCGCCAGCCCGAGATAGGTCTGCGCATCAGCCAGCATCCGTCCCCAGGTCGGCGCCGGCGGCGGCACGCCGAGGCCGAGGAAGCTGAGGCCCGCTTCCGTCAGGATCGCCAGCCCGAGCTGGATCGTCGCCTGCACGATGATCACGCTCAGGATATTCGGCAGCACATGCCGCGTGGTGATCGAGAAAGCCGTGTTGCCGAGGGCGCGTGCCGCCATCACATAGTCGCGGCTCCATGCCTGCAGGGCAGCACCCAGCGACACGCGGGCGAAGACGGGCACCATGAAGGTGGCGATGGCGATGATGGCCGTCAGCCGCCCGGTGCCGAGGAAGGCGCCGAGGATCATGGCCGACAGGATCGGCGGCAGCGCGAAGATGACGTCGCAGGCGCGCATGACCAGCGTCTCGAACAGCCCGCGTTGGGCGGCTGCGGCGACGCCGATCATCGTGCCGATCATGCCGCCGATCGCGACCGCCGATACCGAGATCGACAGCGAGTTCCAGCAGCCGACCATCAGCATCGAGAGCACGTCGCGGCCGAGCTGATCGGTGCCGAGAAGGCCGAAGCCGAAGGGCGGCCGCAGCTTGTGAATGATCTGCATCTTCGCCGGCGGCACCGGCGTCCAGAACAGCGACAGGATGGCGATGCCGACCAGCGCGAGGATGATGATCGCACCGGCGATGAGATTGGCGCGGCGCAATGCGCGGAACCTTGTACGGCGAAGCTTGGCGGAAACGGCGGTATCGGTCACGGTCATCGCGCCCCTCCGCTGCGGAGCCTTGGATCGATGACCAGATAGGAGAGATCGACCAAGAAATTCATGACGATGACGAGGCCGGCGAAGAACAGCACGACATCCTGCATGACGATGATGTCGCGCTGGCTGAGCGCCTGATAGGCGAGACGACCGAGGCCGGGCAGGTTGAAGACGTTTTCGATCAGAACCGCGCCGGCGACGAGGAAGGTGAATTGCAGGCCGAGAATGGTGAGCACGGGCACCAGCGCGTTCGGCACGACATGGCGCCAGAGCACGGCGGCGCGCGACAGGCCCTTGGCGACGGCGGTGCGGGCAAAATCCTCGTGCAGCGTGTCGAGCACCGCCGAACGCGTGACGCGGGTGAGCACGCCAGCCTGCGGCAGGGCCAGCGCCACCGCCGGCAGGATGAGCGCGCGCAGCGCCGGGCCTGGCCCGTCGCCCCAGCCGGGAAAGCCCCCGGCCGGCATCCAGCCGAGTGCGGTGGAAAACAATAGGATCAGCAGCAGCGCCACCCAGAAGCCGGGCACGGCGATGCTCATCTGCGAAAACAGGGTGGCAATGATATCGAAGACGCCGCCGCGCCGGGCGGCGGCGGCAACGCCGAGCGGCACGGCGATCAGGATGGACAGGAGGATGGCGAGGACCGCGAGCGGCAGCGTCACGGCCAGCCGCTCGACGATCAGCCCGGCGACGGGCACGCCGTAAGTGTAGGAATTGCCGAGATCGCCGGTCAGCGCGCCGGCGAGCCACTGGCCGTAGCGGATGATCAGCGGCTGGTCGAGCCCCATGGCCTGCCTCAGCGCGGCGAGCGTTTCCGGCGTCGCCGAGGTGCCGAGCGTGATGGCGGCGGGATCGCCCGGCAGCAGCGCCATCACCGCGAAAACCAGCAGCGAAACGGCCATCAGGGTCAGGACGAGGCCCACGATCCGGCGGGTGAGAAGTATGATCATCGCATGTCCATGGCCGGATCATACCCGGCTGCGTATTGTACGAAAAACCCCTTCTCCCCAGCGGGGAGAAGGTGGCCCGAAGGGTCGGATGCGGGGGTTCTCCGCATGAAAGATTGCCTTTCGCTAACGCTCAAGGCGCGCGGGATTTCATCCCTCGCTCCCCCTCAACCGCCCTATCGGGCCCCTTCTCCCCGCTGGGGAGAAGGGGATTCCCGTCAATCGAGAAAAGGTCCCAATCCATAATCATGGCACTCAGTCTTCCCAGGAAACATTGGTCAGGACGTTCGACGGGATCGGCTCGTTCTCCCAGAGCCCTTTCAGCTTCCTGTCCCAGACCCCGAGCTTCGGCATGACGAAGAGAAAGAGCGCCGGCGCGTCCTCGGCAAGGATGGTCTGCGCCTCGCCGTAAAGCTTGTTCTGCTCGGCCGGATCGGCGGTCAGCTGCACCTTCTTCATCAGCTCGTTGAAGGCCGGGTTCTTATAGTTGAAATAATAGGGATCGCGCGAATAGATGTCGATGTCGCGCGGCTCGGCATGGGCGACGATGGTCATGTCGTAATCGCGGCCGGTCAGGACGTCCTGCACCCATTTCGCCGGAAATTCCGTCGGCTCGATACTCATGGTGACGCCGATTTCGGCGAACATCGCCTGCATCACCTGGGCGCTTCTGGGCGCATAGGCCATTTGCGGCGTCTTGATGGTGAAGGTGAAGCCGTTCGGATAGCCGGCCTCGGCCAGCAGCGCCTTGGCCTTGGCGGTGTCGTAGGGCAGCGTGCCCGTCAGGTCCTTGTAGCCGGGGTCGTTCGGCGTGTAGTGGCTGCCGATCGGCGTGCCGAAGCCGGACCAGGCGCCCTCGATGATCGTCTTGCGGTCGAGCGCCATCATCAGCGCCTGGCGCACCCGCTTGTCGTCGAAGGGCTTGCGGGCATTGTTCATGCCGGCAACAACCTTGAGCTCGGTATTGCCGACCTTGGTGATCAGCCTGGCATCGCCGTCGAAGGAGCTCATCAGTTCCGGCGCGCCGAATTCGGGAAAGGCGTCGATGTCGCCGGCCTTCAGCGCGGCGGCTTCCGCCTGCGGGTCGGGAATGAAGCGGAAGGTCACCTTGTCGAGCTTCACGTCGACGGACTTGTTCCAGTAGTCCGGGTTCCTGGCGAGTTCCACCCGGTCGCCCTTGGCCCAGGAGGCGAATTTGAACGGGCCGGTGCCGACGGGCGTCGTCTTGTCGTTGACGGAGGATGTCGGTCCGACCATGACCGAGCAGGGCCAGCCGAGCCAATAGAGCAGGCTGCCGGTCGGCGAGGAAAGATGCAGCACCAGCGTTTCGGGGTCCGGCGTGTCGATCGAGGCGATGGAGGCGAAGAAGCGCTTCTGCGGATTGACGGATTTGGCATCGCGGGCGCGGTCGAGCGTGAATTTCGCCGCCGCCGAATCGAAGACCTGGCCGTCATGGAATTTGACGCCGGTCTGCAGCTTGAACGTATAGGTCAGCCCGTCGGGAGAAATCTCCCAGCTCTTTGCCAGCTGCGGCACCACCTTGCCGCTCTCGTCGATGGCGACCAGCCCTTCGAAAATGTTCTGCCAGGTGACCTGGCCGATGGCCACGGGGGCGGCGATGGTCGGGTCGAGGCCGGCCGGCTCGACGGTCATGCCGATATTGAGCGTCGTCTTGGCGGCCTCGGCGGGAACCAGCCCGATCAGCAGCAGGCCGGCCGAAAGCGCCGCGCCACAGGCAAGACGACGGGCGAAACCGCCCAGTCCCGGACGTCGATATTTGGTCATCTCAATTCCCCCTGCTGCGATCCGCGATACCGGCTTTCCCTCCGGCGTGCGGTCTCATTTTTCAAAATAGTGTCATGTCGTCGGTGCACACACAATTCCAAAGATGTGTGCTCAGTGTAGCCGATATGGCTACACTGGTTTTCGATTGCGCAAGGCCTTCGGTCTGCGCTCAACGGTTCTTCCTCCTGGCGGAAACCTGTTCGCGCATGAAGCCCTCGATGAAGTCGAGCAGCTTGCCGGCGGCGAAGGACAGCTGTCGGTCGGGCGCGACGCAGAGATCGATCGGCGTTTTCACTCCCTTGCCCTCGGCGACCGGTAGCGCAACGAGCTGGCCGGCCTGGATTTCCCGCTGCACGGTCAGCGCCGGCAGCATGGTGATCGCCGCGCCCCGCAGCACCAGTTCCTTCTGCATTTCCAGCGAGCTGGTTTCAAAAACGGGATCGAGCGACAGCCCCTCGCGCTCGAACAGCGCATCGAAGGCCTGGCGCGCGCCGAAGGTGCGGTCGGGCACGGCGAGAGAATGCGCCGCGATTTCGGCCAGGGGAATTTCCTTGCATGCGGCCAGCGGATGGCCGGCGGCGGCGATGACGTCATAGGTGATGTCGGACCGCAGCCGCACCTTGGTTTCCGAGGTCGGCGGCGCGAACAGTGTGACGGCGATGTCGGCCTCGGCGCCATTGACCGCCTCGATGGCGGCGCGGGCGCTGGTGATGGTTACGTCGAAGCGCAGCTTCGGATAGCGCAGGCTGAATTCGGCGAGCGCCGGCGCCAGCAGGTTGGCGACGGTGGCGCCGCTGGCATAGACGCTGACGCGGCCGCGCCGCAGGCCCTTCAGATCGTCGATGAGCTGATGCACGTGCTCGAGTTCGCGCAGCGTCCGCCCGGCACGCACGGCCAGCAGCTCGCCGGCGGCGGTCAGTTTGACGCCGCGGGCGCTGCGTTCGACCAGCGGCGTGCCGAAATGATATTCAAGATTCTCGATCTGCCGGCTGATCGCCGTCGGCGCGACATTCAGGTTTTCCGCTGCCTGGCGCATGGAGTTGGTCCGCACCAGTTCATCGAAATAGAGGAGTGCGCGGATCTGCATGGATCGGACCCCCCCCCCTCAGGCAACGCCATCGGCAAAGCGATCCCGCCAGGCGGGCTGGGCGCCGTCGACGGGCAGCGCCGTTGCCGTGTGGACGCCGCGGGCGACGGCGCGCGCCATGACGCTGGCGGCGAGATGGCAGAGCTCCATGAAGCTTGCCATGTCATCTCGCTCGCGCTTGGCCGTGGAGGCGGCGAAGACGGTGTCGCCGTCGAGCGGCAGATGTGCCGGCAGCAGCGCGCGGGCAAGGCCATCATGGGCCGAGATCGACAGGCGGTGCGCTTCCGCCTTGGTCAGCCGGGCATCGGTGACGACGGCGCCGATCGTCGTGGCGGTGACGGTCGTGCCTTTCAGCCGCAGGCGCGTGTCGATGGTCTGCGGCATGCCGAGCCCGCCGAACTCTCCATTTTCCTCGAAGGGTGCGGCCCAGAAATGCGGTCCGTCGCCGATGGTGGCGGAGCCGAGGGCGTTGACCGCAACGATGGCGGCGATGCGATGTCCCTGGCTGCTGACGGCGCTCGCCGAACCCAGCCCGCCTTTGAGCGTCGCCGTCGTGGCCCCGGTGCCGGCGCCGACCGTGCCGAGCGCAAAGGCGCCCTTGCCGGCGGCCTTGAAGGCGGCGTAGCCCATGTCGCGATAGGGCGAATAAAGGCCCCAATCCTTGTCGCCGCCATTGATGAGATCGAAGAGGATCGCCTGCGGCACCAGCGGCACGCGCGCCGTTCCCACCTGCAGGCCGCGGCCGATCTCGCGCAGGCCCGCCTGAACGCCGCCCGCCGCATCGAGCCCGAAGGCCGATCCGCCCGACAGCACCAGCCCGTCGACGGCCGCGACGGTCATGGCCGGATCGAGCAGGGCCGTATCCCGACCGCCCGGCGCGCCGCCGAGCACGGTACAGGAGGCGACCGCCGGCGCGTCGAAAATGATCGCGGTGACGCCGGAGCCAAGCGCAAGATCGGTGGAATGCCCGACGGCCACGCCGTCGATATCGGTCAGAAGATTGAGACGATCAGCCAATCAGAAATCCTTCGCCGTCCGCAGCGCGAAGCTGTCACGGCGATAGGATCGCAAAGAGTGGCAAAAGACAAGACGGGTTTGTGGGGAGGGCGTGTTGGGGGTCGGCCCTCTTGGTTCGAGGCTCCGGCCTTTCAGGCCTGCACGCCTCACCAGGAGGGCGGATGATGCGGGATGTAGAAGGAGGCGGCGAAGCCGATCCATCAAACGTGGATCGGCTTGGCCTGTTGGCGGACGAGGAGATCGCGGATGGCGAGCTTCACCTCGTCCGTGTTTCTGAAACGCTGTTCGTCGAGATCATGGACATGATACTTCACGGCGATGAATTTCAGCCGATCATGATCCGGAATGACGATGCCGACGGGAACGCCGGCGTATTCGATGACTTGCTTCTTCATAAAAGATACTCCCACTGCGCCCTTGCGGCGCAGACATGGCGAATTGACTGTTTGAATCCGGTAAGGGGACGAACGTCACATTCGACAGCACGGGCGGGAGAGTGCGCCCGAACGGTCATGGCCAAGCACGGACCGCCCAAAGATCGAAGCGATGACGTTGATATTCGGCATGTCACTTTCCTTCGTTGGCGTTGTGCTTGTTAAGGCTCCTGGGCGGAGCCGGTGATCCGGTGTGTTATTGCCTACAACATTAGTAGATAATAACAATTCCATCTCCAGAAACATATTCCGAAAGATGTCAAAATATCGACGATCGGGAAAAAATAATTCCGTACCTGGCTAATTGTGGAGCAGGCTATATCAACCCGCGCTCAACCTCCCGTAGCGGAACGGCATCGCCGATCACCGACAAACAAATAGGAACTGCCGCGAGATTCGACAATCCCCCCGAAAGCATTAAATCGTCCTGCCGCCAAATCACCCTAATGGTTAACACCCTGGCCGAAGGGGTTAGACGGTGTCTTCCAGAGCCTTTTCCAGGGCTTGGACGAAGAAATCGGCGCTGTCTTGCGACAGGCAGAGCGGCGGCTTGATCTTCAACACATTCAGGTGATCGCCGGTCGGCTGCATGACGACGCCGAGATCGAGCAGCCGGTCGCAGATCTCAGCCGTCTCTTCCGTGGCGGGGGTCAGCGTCTCGCGGTTGCGGACGAATTCGACGCCGAGATAAAGGCCCGTGCCGTGCACCGCGCCAATCAGCGGAAAGCGCTCCATCAGCGCGATCAGCCCCGCCTTCAGATGATCGCCCACCGTGCGGGCATTCTCCTGCAGGCCCTCGTCCCGGATGATGTCGAGCACGGTGAGGCCGACGACCGAGCTTACCGGACTGCCACCGGCCGAAGAGAAGAAATAGCCTTCCTTCTCCAGCGATTCGGCGATTTCCCTGCGGGTGATGACCGCGCCGAGCGGATGGCCGTTGCCCATGCCCTTGGCGACGGTGATGATATCCGGCACGACTTCCTGGCTCTCGAAGCCCCAGAAATGATGGCCGAGCCGGCCGTAGCCCACCTGCACCTCGTCGGCAATGCAGAGGCCGCCACGGTCGCGCACGGCGGCATAGACCTCGGCGAGATAGCCGCGTGGCAATGCGATGCCGCCGGCATTGCCGTAGACGGGTTCGGCGATGAAGCCGGCGAGGCCCTCGCCCGTCTCGTCGATGGTCTCAAGCAGCGTCGTGACGGCATTCACATAGTCCGGGCCGGAATCGGGGCCGCGGAACGGGCCGCGATAGGTGTTGGGCGAAACCACCGGATGGACCCAATCGGGCCGCGTCGTCAGCGCCTGGGGATTGTCGGCGATCGAGGTGGAGACCGCATCGCTCGCCAGCGTCCAGCCGTGATAGGCCTCCAGCAGGCACAGCATGTTCCTTTTGCCCGTATGCGCCCAGGCGAGGCGGATCGCGAGATCGTTGGCCTCCGATCCGCTGTTGACGAGGAAGACGCTGTCGAGCCCCTCCGGCGCCAGCGCCGCCAGCCGCTCGGAAAACGCGGCGACGGCGGCATAGTGGAAACGGGAATTGGTGTTCAGCCGCGACCATTGCCGCTCGATCGCCGCCGACAGGCGCGGATGCGCATGACCGAGCATGGTGACGTTGTTGACCATGTCGAGATAGGCGCGGCCCTCGATGTCGAAGAGGAATTCGCGCCAGCCGCGCTCGATCTGCGGCGGCGTCCCGTAATAATGCTTCTGCGGCCTGGCGAAATGCGCCGCGCGCCGGGCAAGCAGGGCGGCGCCGTCTTCTCGCGGTGCCTCGCAGGCCGGGCTCAGCAGGGCGGCAGGCGAGGGGCAGACGGCCGCCCAGCCCTCGGCCTGGTGGGCCGCGGCAAAGAGCGGCGGCACCAGCGACGGCGAGCGGCAGAACTGCACGCGCAGGCCGCCGACCGCCGAACCCTCGCCGGCGATGCTGCCGATGATCGCACCTTGCTCGACGGCGGCGCCCGCTTCCAGGGCGCAGTCGATGCCGTCGAGATGCAGGCTGACCGCCGCGCCGATGAGAACCAGATGCTGGCCGTCCCATTGGATATGCCCGGCAAAGGGGGCGGTGACCGTCGTTCCGGCGGGCAGGCAGACATCGCTGTGCAGCGCGAAGTTCTGCGGCGGCGCCATGGAAAGCAGCGCGGCGCGCGACAGGCGGAATTCGCCGTAGCGCGTCGCCGCCGTGCCGGAGGCGATGGCCTCCTTGGCGAGCAGCCGCCAGTCCATGTCGGGCTTCAGCCAGCTGCCATCGGAAAAGAGCGGGCTCACCGCCGAGAGGTCGACGGCGGCGATGGCATCGGGCGCGATATCCGGCAGCAGCGCCGACCAGCTATCGGTGGCAAGCGGCGGAATATCGAAGCCGGCGGTGCGCAGGATCGCCGCCTCCATCACCTCCGGATTGGCGCCGGTGGCGACATCGAAGATCGCGCGCTCGTGATCGAGATTGCCGCGCACATAGTCATTGTCCGGATCGATGGCGAGCTGCCGCTCGCTGCTGGCGGCCAGGATCACCGCGCGGGCGACGATCAGCGGCCAGAGCGCCTTCAGCTCCGCCTCCTCGAGCGGATAGACCGCGTGATAGGCCTTGATGGCGGGGAGAATGGCGAAGGGATCGCCCTCGGCATGATGCAGCAGCGAGGCGCAGGTGACGGCAAGGTCGCCCACCAGCCAGCCCTGGATGATGTCGCCGAAATCGATCACGCCATCCGGGATCGGCTGTCCATGCGCATCCGGATGGCAGACGACATTGTCGTCGGTGACGTCGTGATGGACGGGCTGGACGCGAAGGCTGCCCGCCAGCGGCTGGATGCGCTTGACGGCCGCGACCATGGCCTTGGCGATGCGGTCGCGCGCCTCGTGATCGGTGATCGCCGACAGAAGCTGCACGGCGACTGGTCCGGCCCGGCGCAGGTCCCATTGCAGGCTGCGCTGCAGGCCGGGATGGTTGAAATCGGCGAGATCCCTGGCAAGCCGCGCCGAAAGGGCGCCGAGCGCCGAGATCGAGGCGGCGGGCAGATGCTTGCGCCGCGTCAGCGACTGGCCGGGAACATAGCTCAGCAGCCGGACGAGATAATCCTGCTCGCGAAGGGTCACGGTCAGGATATCGCGCCCGTTCAGCGAGGGGACGACATTGGGGACGCGCGGCGAATCCGGCTTGGCATGCAGGTGGCGGATGGCGGCATTCTGCGCTTCCAGCTCCACCGCATCATATTCGCCGCGGCAGATCTTCAGCACGTAACTATTGTCGCCGGCATCGATGCGATAGTTGCGATCCTGCTGGCTGCCGAGCTCGATGAGCGTTCCGTCCAGACCGTAATGCGCCCGCAGGATTTCTGCCGCCTCCTCGGGCGTAATGTCCGGCCTCGGCAGTTGCATGCGATTGACGAGCTCGGCATCGGTCATGGCTTCCCCCGGATGATTCATCTCGGACGACACTAACCCATTCCGTCTTAAAGATAATCACCGAAAACGAATGGGTGGCCGCGCGAGAGGGAGAAGATGGGCCAGCGACCGCGCCTGCCTAGAGGCGGGAGCGATCGCTCGAGCGTGCGGTCACGGCAGACCGGCGTCCCGGCGGATGAAGCGGCCCATCGGCTCGCGGCATCCGCTCGGAGCCATGGCTCACCCCATCCTCTCGGAAGCATAGCTTCCGGGACTGGCCGGGAAGACGATGGTGCGGTTGCCGTTGAGGAAGGTGCGGTAGTGGATATGCGCATGGATGGCGCGCGCCAGCACCTGGCTCTCCACATCCCGGCCGATCGACACATAGTCCTCCGCAGACTGCG
>JASGEG010000078.1:0-6137 GCA_047606605.1 Rhizobium sp. | reverse complement strand
GTCTGTGCCGGCGGCTCGCCGCGCGACTGGTATTATCCCGCCGTCCATGCCTGTCTGAGGCAGTTGGCGCGCGAGGGCGTGCGCATCGGCGGCATTTCCGGCGGCCCCTATCTGCTGGCAAATGCCGGCCTGCTTGCCGAGCGCGATTTCACCATCCACTGGGAACACGCGCCGGCGCTGCTGGAAGCCTTTCCCGCCCTCTCGCCGCGCCAGGCCCGCTTCGTCGTCGACGGCAACCGCATTACCTGCGGCGGCGGCATTGCGCCGCTCGACATGATGCATGTGCTGATTTCCGAGCGCATGGGGCCGGATTTCGCCCGCCGCGTCAGCGACTGGTACCTGCATACGGAGGTCGGCGAACCGACGGCGCCGCAACGCGGCTCGCTTGCCGAGCGTTACGGCGTGCATCATCCCGGCCTCTTGAGTGTTCTGGAGAAGATGGAGGAGACGATCGAGATGCCGCTTTCGCGCGCCGCCATGGCGCGGATCGCCGGCGTGACGCCGCGCCATCTCGACCGGCTGTTCGCTTTCCATCTCGGTTCCACCTTCCTCGCTCAATATCGCCGCATCAGGCTCCAGCATGCGCGGCGGCTCCTGGAGCAAAGCCCGCTTTCCATCTCCGAAATCGCCGTTGCCACCGGCTTTTCCAGCGGTGCGCATTTCTCGCGCGTTTATCGCGATGTCTATGGTGTCGCGCCTCGCAATATTCGCAGGCCCTGACTTTCGTGACGATTGAGAAAATTTCACTCCGACGATAGGGTGCTTACAAGGATAGATCGCAGCCAAAGGATCGCGAATGAAGAGCAAGCCGGAGAAGACATCGAGCGAGGAGCATCCGCACAACGCGCGACCGGCTTTTTCGCAGGACCCGCATGCGGTTCGCGAACCGAAGGAAAACAATCTGGAAATGGCGATCGGCCATGAGGTGCGCGCCTATCGCAAGAAACTCGGCATCACCGTGACGGACCTCGCGGCCGCCACCGGCATTTCGCTCGGCATGCTGTCGAAGATCGAAAACGGCAATATCTCGCCGTCGCTGACGACGCTGCAATCGCTCTCCCGCGCTCTCGGCGTGCCGCTGACGGCCTTCTTTCGCCGATACGAGGAGCCACGCAATGCGGTCTTCGTCAAGGCGGGGCAGGGCGTGGAGCTGGAGCGGCGCGGCACGCGCGCCGGCCATCAGTATAATGTGCTCGGTCATATCGACAACAATTCGAGCGGCGTGATCGTCGAGCCCTACCTCATCACGCTGACGGCCGATTCCGACGTCTTTCCGACCTTCCAGCACGAGGGCATGGAGTTCCTCTACATGCTCGAGGGCGAGGTGGTCTATCGCCATGGCGACCAGCTTTTTCCGATGCAGCCGGGCGACAGCCTGTTCTTCGACGCCGATGCGCCGCATGGGCCGGAGGTGCTGGTGAAGCTGCCCAGCCGATATCTCTCGATCATCAGCTATCCACAGCGCGGCAAGAATGGCTGACTTGCCTTAAAAGAAAATATTATTCTTGCCAGTTGAAATCTGAAATCGGACCTGCTAGTCATTTTGCAGACGCGAAATGGAGGGTCTGATCATGTGCGGAATTGTGGGTCTCTTCCTGAAGGATAAAAGCCTGGAGCCGGAACTCGGCTCGCTTCTTTCCTCCATGCTGGTAACGATGACGGATCGCGGGCCGGACAGTGCCGGCATCGCGATTTACGGCGGCGCGAACGGGAATAAGGCGAAAATCACCATCCAGTCCGCCAATCCGGCTAGGGATTTCGATGGTCTCGAGGCCGATCTCAGGCGGGCGCTCGACGCACCGGTCTCGATCGAGGTGAAGAGCACGCACGCCGTTGTTGCGCTTGCGAAGGAAAAGCTGGACGAGGGCCGTGCGGCCATCGCGTCGCTGCGGCCGGATGTCCGGGTGATGAGCAGCGGCGATGCCATCGAGATCTACAAGGAAACCGGCCTGCCCAAGGATGTCGTTTCCCGTTTCGGCGTCGCCTCCATGTCCGGCACGCACGGCATCGGTCACACACGCATGGCGACCGAATCCGCAGTCACGACGCTTGGCGCCCATCCGTTCTCGACCGGCTCCGATCAATGCCTGGTCCACAACGGTTCGCTGTCGAACCACAACAATCTTCGCCGCGAACTGGTGCGCGAAGGCATGAGCTTCGAGACCCAGAACGACTCCGAAGTCGCCGCCGCCTACCTGACGGCCGAGATGGCCAAGGGCAAGGATCTGGGCGAGGCCCTGACCGGCGCGCTGGACGATCTCGACGGCTTCTTCACCTTCGTCGTCGGCACCAAGTCCGGCTTCGGCGTCGTGCGCGATCCGATCGCCTGCAAGCCGGCCGTCATGGCCGAAACCGATCGCTATGTCGCTTTCGGCTCCGAATATCGCGCGCTCGTGAACCTGCCGGGCATCGAGGATGCCCGCATCTGGGAGCCCGAGCCCGCCACCGTTTATTTCTGGGATCACGAAAAGGCTGCCTGATCAGGCTTCGTGCAATCGAGAGAGTTCTTAATGCCAGTTTTCGATCTTTCCGTCACGCCGCTGCGTGACCTCAACAGCGCACTTCACGGGCTTGCGGCAGGCGCCAACGATACCGCCTTCGAAGTCGTCAACCCGCGTGGCCATCACGCCGTTGCCGTCGGCATCGACGCGCCTGTCACCGTCGATGTCAGGGGCTCGGTCGGCTATTATTGCGCCGGCATGAACGATGGCGGCCATGTCACCGTGCACGGTTCCGCCGGCCCCGGCGTTGCCGAGAACATGATGTCGGGCACCGTCGTCATCGAAGGCGACGCCAGCCAGTATGCGGGTGCGACCGGCCGCGGCGGCCTTCTCGTCATCAAGGGCAATGCGGCGTCGCGCTGCGGCATCTCGATGAAGGGCATCGATATCGTCGTGCACGGCAATATCGGCCATATGTCCGCCTTCATGGGGCAGTCGGGCCATCTCGTCGTGCTCGGCGATGCCGGCGATGCGCTGGGCGACAGCCTCTACGAAGCCAAGCTCTTCGTTCGCGGCTCGGTCAAGAGCCTCGGTTCGGACTGCATCGAAAAGGAGCTGCGCCCGGAGCATCTGGAAAAGCTTGCCGAGCTTCTGGCAAAGGCGGGCGTCCACGACGTCAGGCCGGAAGAGTTCAAGCGCTATGGATCGGCGCGCAAGCTCTATAATTTCAACATCGACAATGCCGACGCGTATTGAGGCAAGAGAGACACTATGAGCTATCACAATCCCTTTACGCCGCCGCGCAAGTCCGCCACCTTCGATGACCATACGCTGGCCGAGATCCGGCGTGCGGCGGCCACCGGCATCTACGATATTCGCGGGGCCGGCACGAAGCGCAAGGTCCCGCATTTCGACGATCTGCTGTTTCTCGGCGCATCGATCTCGCGCTACCCGCTCGAAGGTTATCGCGAGAAGTGCGACACGACGGTCGTTCTCGGCAGCCGCTTCGCCAAGAAGCCGATCACGCTGAAGACGCCGATCACCATCGCCGGCATGAGCTTCGGCGCCCTGTCGGGCAATGCCAAGGAAGCGCTCGGTCGCGGCGCCACGCTTGCCGGCACCTCGACGACGACCGGCGACGGCGGCATGACCGACGAGGAGCGCGGCCATTCGCAGACGCTGGTCTATCAGTATCTTCCCTCGCGCTATGGCATGAACCCCAAGGACCTGCGCCGCGCCGATGCGATCGAAGTCGTGGTCGGACAGGGCGCCAAGCCCGGCGGCGGCGGCATGCTGCTCGGCCAGAAGATTTCCGATCGTGTCGCCAACATGCGCAATCTGCCGAAGGGCATCGACCAGCGCTCGGCCTGCCGTCACCCGGACTGGACCGGGCCGGACGATCTTGAAATCAAGATCATGGAACTGCGCGAGATTACCGACTGGGAAAAGCCGATCTACGTCAAGGTCGGCGGCGCGCGCCCCTATTACGATACCGCGCTTGCGGTGAAGGCCGGCGCCGATGTCGTCGTCCTCGACGGCATGCAGGGCGGCACGGCGGCGACCCAGGACGTCTTCATCGAGAATGTCGGCATGCCGACGCTCGCCTGCATCCGTCCCGCCGTGCAGGCGCTGCAGGACCTCGGCATGCATCGCAAGGTACAGCTGATCATCTCCGGCGGCATTCGCTCCGGTGCCGATGTGGCAAAGGCGCTGGCGCTCGGCGCCGATGCCGTTGCCATCGGCACGGCGGCGCTGGTTGCGATCGGCGACAACGATCCGCGCTGGGAGGAAGAATACCAGAAGCTCGGCACGACCGCCGGCGCCTATGACGACTGGCACGAAGGCAAGGACCCGGCCGGCATCACCACGCAGGACCCGGAGCTTGCCAAGCGGCTGGACCCGGTCGCGGCCGGCCGTCGTCTTGCCAACTATCTGAAGGTGATGACGCTCGAGGCCCAGACCATCGCTCGCGCCTGCGGCAAGAACCACCTGCACAATCTCGAGCCGGAGGATCTCTGCGCGCTCACGATGGAAGCCGCCGCCATGGCGCAAATCCCGCTTGCGGGCACCAACTGGTATCCGGGCAAGGCCGGATTTTAAAGATCGGAGCGGGCGCATTTGGGAGGATGTCGCCCGTTTCTTTTCATAAGTGTCCAATATCAAAAATGAGGGAACGACTGTGACACTGGACCTCTCGCATTATGCCTCCGAGAAAGGCATCAAGTATTTCATGATCAGCTATACGGACCTGTTCGGCGGTCAACGCGCCAAGCTGGTCCCTGCTGAAGCCATCGCCGACATGCAGAAGGACGGCGCCGGTTTTGCCGGTTTCGCCACCTGGCTGGATTTGACGCCGGCTCATCCCGATCTCTTCGCCGTGCCGGATGCCTCCTCCGTCATCCAGCTCCCCTGGAAGAGAGACGTCGCCTGGGTCGCCGCCGACTGCATGATGGAGGACAAGCCCGTCGAACAGGCGCCGCGCGTCGTCCTGAAACGGCTGGTCGCGGAGGCCGCGAAGGAGGGGCTGCGGGTCAAGACCGGCGTCGAGCCCGAATTCTTCCTGATCTCGCCGGACGGCTCGAAAATCTCCGACGAATTCGATACGGCGGAAAAGCCCTGCTACGATCAGCAGGCGGTCATGCGCCGCTATGACGTGATCGCCGAGATCTGCGACTACATGCTCGAACTCGGCTGGAAGCCCTACCAGAACGACCACGAGGACGCCAACGGCCAGTTCGAGATGAACTGGGAATATGACGACGCGCTGAAGACGGCCGACAAGCACTCCTTCTTCAAGTTCATGGTCAAGTCGGTTGCCGAAAAGCACGGGCTGCGCGCCACCTTCATGCCCAAGCCCTTCAAGGGCCTGACCGGAAACGGCTGCCATGCGCATATCTCCGTCTGGGACGCCGAGGGCAAGGTCAACGCCTTTGCCGACAGCGCGATGCCGTTCGGGCTGTCCGCCAAGGGCAAGACCTTCCTGGGCGGCATCATGAAGCATGCCTCCGCACTCGCCGCCGTCACCAATCCCACCGTCAATTCCTACAAGCGCATCAACGCTCCGCGCACGATCTCGGGAGCGACCTGGGCGCCGAATACGGTGACCTGGACCGGCAACAACCGCACGCACATGGTCCGCGTTCCCGGCCCGGGCCGCTTCGAGCTGCGGCTTCCAGACGGCGCCGTCAATCCCTATCTGCTGCAGGCGATCATCATCGCGGCCGGCCTTTCCGGATTGCGCACCAATGCCGATCCCGGCCCGCACTACGATATCGACATGTACCGGGACGGTCATACCGTGACCGACGCCCCGAAACTGCCGCTCAATCTTCTCGACGCCCTGCGCGAATACGAGAAGGATACGGCGTTGCAGGCCGCCCTCGGGCCGGAATTCTCCGCCGCCTATATCAAGCTGAAGCATGGCGAATGGAACAGCTATTGCTCCCAGTTCACCACCTGGGAGCATGCGACGACGCTCGATATCTGAGCATGTCAGGACATTTCACCGGATGAACGCACGGGCCGGAGCCTGAAATCCCGGCCCGGGTGGACAGGCCGTCGCAGCTTGTGAGGGAAGAGACATGAAAAGCTACGTTTTGAGGGTATCGTGCCAGTCGACGCGGGGGATTGTCGCGGCGATTGCCAATTATCTGGCCGATCAGGGCTGCAACATCGTCGATTCCAGCCAGTTCGACG
>JASGEG010000077.1:0-5196 GCA_047606605.1 Rhizobium sp. | reverse complement strand
CCGTCGATAACAAAGTCCGGGCAAACCTCTACTATCCGGAGGCCATACAATCCGGCCAGTGTAACCATCAAGGCGTGGCGTTCAGCCCGATTACGGTATCGACAGCCGACGGCCTTGCGATCCGCGGACTCGCGAGTGAAATTCCCCCTTCAGCCACGTGTTGCGTCTTGTTTCTTCATGGCAATGGAGGCTGTGCTGCCACGCGTGCACAGTTCGTTGCGCCTTTTTTCAAACTTGGCGCTCGGCTGATCGTTGCAGATTACCGTGGATATGGCGGCAATCCGGGAGAGCCGACAGAGACAGGCTTGATGCATGACGCGAGAGCATTTTTGCAATTTGCTCTCGACCAATCAGAGCTGCCGCTCGTCATCGTCGGTCATTCCCTTGGCGGCAATATCGCGATCCAGCTAGTCGCCGAGAAAAGCGACCGCATCTCCGGGCTTGTCACCGTGGGAACGGTGGCGTCGGTCGCCTCCTTCGTTCCGGCCATTCTTCGGCGCTTTGTATCGGACAAGTTCCATGCGGTTGAAAAAGCAAGCGGGATCAGGATTCCCTGGACGATCGTGCATGATGTCGGCGATCCAACCGTCTCGTTGATGAACTCCGTTATCTTAAGCCAGACGAATTTTGCGAACCCCGGCATGAAGCTGATAACGCTGAACAATCGTTCGCATGATTTCGCCCCGGACGATATCGGCGACATCCTGCGCGATCATATCGCCGCCTTGCATATTCCCACGCCGAATGGGAATTCCGCTGCTGTTGAAGTGCCCTTGCCGAATTAGACCATCTGGAGCAGAGCGGTTGCCGCGCAACGCCCGTCAGCGCCACCAGGCCTCGCGCCGTCGCCAGGTCAAATCGCTCTTGCGGCTTTTACCGGCGGCCTTGCGGTCACCCTTGAGGTGATCCAGATAGCCGCCGAGGACGCTGTTGATGAAGACATGCGACTTGGTGCGCTTCGAGCCCAGAAGCTTGAACTTCGCTTCCCTGTCCTGCTCCATCTGCTGGACGACTTTCCAGAAGACGAAGCTGTCGTGGCTTTCCTTCATCGCCAGGAAATAGCCCGACGAATAGGTCTGTTCGAAGCGCTCCGCGAAGGTCAATATTTCGGGATGGCGGAGATTGTATCCTACCCATCCACATTCAGGGTAGATGCTTCGGTTCAGATAGGCGGCGAGCTGCTTTTCCCTCGGCGCTATTTTGTCGACCAGGCGTCGCGGAATGTCCCTGTGCGTCACCGTGTCGGCGTCGAGCCAGATCAATTGATCCGCCAGCGTCCGATATCGCCGGATCGCATCGGTGACGGCGAAGACCTTGTTGGAAAAGCGCACGGCATCCCAGCGATAATCGCGCTTCAGGACGCCGCCGGAAGAGCGAACTCCGTTGGCAAGCGGATTGCCCGCAAATGCGCTGCGGAATTCGAACAGATGCGGGAGAGCCTGGCGATGATCCAGAACGTGAAGCCGCGCATCCCGCTCCTCGACTTGCACGTCCTCGGCATAGACCAGCAGCTCGATATCCTCTGGCCAATGTTCGAGAAAGGTCTCGATGCATCTCTTGCCATAATCGCGATAGCCTTTCTCATGAAAGGTCGTCACGACGACATGCCTTAGCTGTTCTTGCCGCCACAGATTATGGAAAAACATTCGAAGACCGCACTCCGCGACAGGCGTTTTGACAATCGGCGGCAGGAACGGAACGTCTCGCCCGCCCTTACCCCGCATGGGGTTCCGATATCTAGAGGATTGCCTGCCACCGACGGTGTCTGAATGTTTCCGCACCGTGAATTTTGTGGGAATTCTTATTGCAGGATGTGACGGGACGGCAGCCGGTTTGCCGCCTGTGCCCGCCATTGTGGACACCCAAAGCAAAGGCCCGGCGCGTTGGTCGCGCCGGGCCTTTTTTCTCATCCGTTGGCTTACTTGATGGCGTGCAGATCGACGCCCTTGGTTTCGCGCACGAAGATCAGACCGATGACCAGCGTCATCGCCGCCACCGCGATCGGATACCACAGGCCGTAGTAGATATCGCCCTTGGCCGCACTCATCGCGAAGACCGTCGCCGGCAGCAGGCCGCCGAACCAGCCGTTGCCGATGTGGTAGGGCAAGGACATGCCGGTATAGCGGATGCGGGTCGGGAACATTTCGACCAGGATTGCCGCGATCGGGCCATAGACCATGGTCACATAGATGACGAGCACGGTGAGGATGGCGATGGTGAACGGCCAGTTGATCGCCGAGGGATCGGCGACCATCTTGAACGCGCCGCCATTCGGCACGGTATAGACCGGCATGTCCGTCGCACCCGCCGCCTGATCGGCGGTCAACAGCTTCGCCTTGACGAGATCGGCAACCGGCGTGACGGTCTTGTCGCCGGCCCGAACCGTCGCCGCGTTCAGGCCCAGTTCGGGGTTGGCCGCGATGAAGGCATCCAGCTTCACATCCGGCACCTTGGCGGCATCGCGCGCCAGCGGGAAACCGGCCTTCTGCAGGGCGAGATTGAGATCATGCGTGAAGACGGCGCTCTTGGCCGCAGCACCGGCACCAGCGGCGACCGCGTCGTAGGAGGTCACCGTTGCATCGCCGACCTTGACCGTTGCCGGCTGGCCGGCCGGGCCGTCGACGACTGTGTAGGGCACCGAGCTCTTCGACAGGAACGAGGTGGCGATATCGCAGGACGTGTTGAATTTCGCCGTTCCCACAGGGTTGAACTGGAAGGTGCAATCGCCGGGTGCAGCGGTGACCGTCGCCTTGATGCTCTGCTCGGCCTGGGCGAGCGCCGGATTTGCCGCGCGGGTCAAGGCGTTGAACAGCGGGAAATAGGTCAGGATCGCAAGCGCAAGCCCGGCCATGATGATCGGCTTGCGGCCGATCTTGTCGGAGAGCCAGCCGAAGAACACGAAGAAGCCGCTGCCGATCAGAAGCGCGATGGCGATCATGATATTGACCGACTGGCCATCGACCTTCAGCACGTTCTGCAGGAAGAACAGCGCATAGAACTGGCCGGTATACCAGACCACGGCCTGACCGGCGGTGAGGCCGAAAAGGGCGAGAAGGGCGATCCTGGCATTCTTCCACTGTCCGAAAGCCTCCGACAGCGGCGCCTTGGAGCCCTTGCCCTCCTCCTTCATCTTCTTGAAGGTCGGGGATTCATTGAGCGACAACCGAATCCAGACGGAGATGCCGAGCAGAACGAAGGACAGGACGAAGGGGATACGCCAGCCCCATGTTGCAAACGCATCCTTGCCGACCCAGTTCTGCACCACGAGAATAATGATGAGCGACAGGAAAAGCCCGAGCGTCGCCGTCGTCTGAATCCACGATGTATAGAAGCCGCGCCGGTTGTTGGGAGCATGTTCGGCGACATAGGTCGCAGCACCGCCATACTCGCCGCCGAGCGCGAGGCCCTGCAGCATGCGCAGCGCGATCAGGATGATCGGAGCAGCGATGCCCCAGCTGGCCGAACCGGGCAGGACACCGACCAGGAAGGTCGACAGACCCATGATCAGGATGGTGACGAGAAAGGTATATTTGCGACCGACGAGATCGCCGATGCGTCCGAAGACCAGCGCGCCGAACGGCCGGACAAGAAAGCCTGCCGCGAAAGCCAGCAGCGCAAAAATATTGCGGGTTGCCTCCGGATAGTCGCTGAAAAAGGTCGCGCCGATGAAGGCTGCCAACGAACCATAGAGATAGAAATCATACCATTCGAAAACAGTTCCGAGCGAAGATGCAAAGATCACCTTCTTCTCTTCCCTGGTCATACCTCGATCAGACGTCTCGACCACGGACGTGGTTGCCATTTTCAATCCTCCCAATTGCACCCCGGGGCATAGCGGCAAAGCCCGCATCATGTCCCCCCAACAGTCGCATTGCGCAGGCAATTCCCGGCCAGCGTGGCGCGGGAAACCGGCACCAGCGGATGCCCCTCCAGTTTCCTCCCGGGAGGTCGTGCATCCGATACACAGGGGAGTGTTGGCGAAAAATTGAAAAATGCAATGGCTGCAACTTGCCTGCGCCGTTTAAAATTGTGTGTAAAGCGGCGAAAATGAGCGTATCGGACTTGCTGCGCCGCTCGAAACCGCGATGCGGTTTCGAAATATGGCGACGCCAAGCGCATTCACTCACGTATCCATCAGCGCCTTATGCCGGTGCCGTTTGCAGCCTCAGCCGCCGCAATGGCGGAAAGGCAAGCGCGATCGCCGCAGCCCCGAGCCCGACCATCGCCGATCCGATGAACAGCCACGAATAATTGGCGAAACTGTCGAAGATCCAGCCGCCGATCAGCGGGCCGAAGGCCATGCCGATGCTCGACAGCATCGTCGCCGCGCCGAAAACCGTGCCGATGACGCGCGGGCCGAAATATTCGCGCGCCAGTACGGCATAAAGCGGCATGACCCCGCCATAGGCACTGCCGAAGACGACCGCGAGCGCATAGAATTCGCCAAGCCGGCTGACGAGAAGATAGGTCGCCAGGGCGGCGGCCTGCACCAGCAGCCCGGCGACGAGAACCGGCTTGATGCCGAGCCGATCCGCCAGCGTGCCGTATAGAATCCGGCCGCCAAGGCCCGCCAGGCCCTCGACGCTATAGATGCTGACCGCCGCCATCGGCGCGACGCCGCAGATCGTCGCATAGCTCACCATATGGAAGATCGGCCCGGAATGGGCCGCGCAGCAGGCGAAGAAAGTTCCGCCGAGCACAAGGAATTGCGGCGAGCGGAATATCCGGCCGAGCGGCACGTCCGGGCCGTTCTCCGCCTGACCGCTCGTTTGCCCCTCCACCACCACGGGCGGCTGCCGCACCAGAAGTGCGGCCGGCACCAGCAATATCCAGGCAAGCACGCCGATCAGCATCATGGCCGTCTGCCAGTCATAGGCGGAAATCAGCCAGCGGGCGAAGGGCGAGACGGTCATGGGCGCGACGCCCATGCCGGCGGACACCAGCGAAACCGCGAGACTGCGATGCTCGTCGAACCACGCGGTGGTGGCCGCAATCATCGGCGCGAAGAAGGCGCTGGCGGCAAGCCCGACGAGGATGCCGTAGGTCAGTTGAAACTGCAGCAGCGATACCGCCCGGCTCGCAAGCACGAGCGCCAGCCCCAATAGCAGCGCTCCAATCAGAACGACGATGCGCGGCCCGAAACGGTCGCTCGCCGCACCCCACAGGAAGCCGCCAAGACCCATGACGAGAAAATTG
>JASGEG010000076.1:0-3313 GCA_047606605.1 Rhizobium sp. | reverse complement strand
CTTGGCGAGCGGCCGCCTTGTACGGGTACTTGACGAATGGTGCCAGTCCAGATCGGACTTTCATTTATATTATTCCGGACGTCGCCATATGTCCCCACCGCTGCGCGCGTTGATTGAATTCTTTCGATTCAAATCAGATCCTACCTAGTGAGGCGTTTGCCCGTGTCTAGCCAACGCTTCGGTATCGACCCAACACTCCAGTAGAAAGAAGCGGCCAACACTGGACTGCCCCTGAGCCATTCGATAGTCCAGGCAGCCCTGTTCTTGCAGACTAGCCGTGCGCAATTGGCTCAGTATCTCGCGCAATTCTTGGTCATGCGGAATGCGTGCTTGCAGCGTGACGATCAGCTCGACGGGCGGCATCTCAGCATCCTTGCGGATGGATGGGTTTCACGTCAGCAGACCGGGCGCTCACGCGAATCAGCCAGAACAGCGGCAGTTGCGCCAGTATTGCCAACGCCACACCCGCCCAAGGCGTCATCGTCATTCGTTCCTGTGCAACCAGACCGCTGCCGAGCGTCTCGCCCAGAGTGATACCGAGGTTGAAGGCCGAGATGTTCAAGGCCGAAGCGAAATCCACCGAGCGAGGTGTCCACCGCTCGGCAGTTTCCAGCATGCCGGCCTGAAAGCCCGGCGACATGCCAAAGGCCAGCAAGCCCCAGACGAACAGCAGCGGTACCATCGCCGGCTTGTAGCGCATCGCCAAAGCCAGCGTCGCCAGCACGATCAACAGGCCCACGAGCATGCGCCGCAGCGCAACCGCCCAACCCAGGCTGGCCGCCCAGCGTCCGCCCGCCAAGTTGCCGACCAAAGTGGCTACGCCGAACACCACCAGCAACAGGCTGGCCGTGTGACTCGAAAAAGGGCAGGTGTCAAGTTCCCCAGGAAAACCCTACGGTGGTCAGAAGACCATGCCGGACAGTAGGTTAGGCCGGACTTTGGGCGCAATGTGCGCCCACTGGTTCTTGCGCCAAGCGCTACATAGGTGCATTGCAGCGGCAAACCTTGAAGCAAGATTAGCGAGAACGGGAGCACCACGTGGAATATGCCTACGTGGCTGGGCCGGCAGCATCCAACGTAGTGTGCTGACGTAGTGACCGCCAGGATAGAGAGTAGCCATGACAACAGCTCGCGGGTAAAGCAGGGCCGCAGTCGAGCGAGATGGGCCACGCGAGAGCGCGTAAAGTACGACAATGGCAAACAATTTATGCCGACATGCCGTGCATTGATGCCAATGATCGACGAGAACCGGCGCATCCAATCGGTCGAGCGCGCGATGGCGCTGCTCGAAGCCATCGCTGCCGCTGGTGGCGAGGCGCGCTTGGTCGATCTTTCGGCGCAACTCGGCCTGAGCAAGAGCACGCTGTACGGTCTGCTCAATACACTGGCGGCGATGGGCTACGTGTCGCGCCACGGCACCCGCTATGCGTTGGGGTTGCGGCTGCGCGAGATCGCCCAGCCGCTGTCCGATGCCGACGCGGCGCTGCGCACGGCCTTCGCCCCTGCGTTGCAGGAACTGGCCAGGCGCAGTGCCGAAACCTGCTATTTGGCCGTGCCTTGCGGCACGCGCGAATACCTCTACATCGACGCGGTGGAAGGCAATGGTAGTCTGCGGGTCGCGAGTCCGCGCGGTCGCCGTGAAGGGCTGACCACCTCGGCCATCGGCAAGGTCTTCCTCGCGCACGATCCGGGCCTGGTGCGCAGCCTGCGACGCGCGGAACTGCTGCCCGCCGGGCTGGAGAAGGAGCTTCAAGCCATCAACGAATCCGGCTACGCCTTGGACCTCGAAGAAGCCGAGCCAGGCCTGAACTGTCTGGCGTTGCCACTGCGGCGCCAAGGCTGCGTCGTGGCTGCGCTTGGTGTCGCTGGGCCTGCGCATCGCCTGCGAAAGTCCGTTCTGCGCAGCTTGGCCGTCGTGTGCATGCGCAATTTGTTCGACATGCTCAAACTTTAGCGACCAATCGACCGCGACACCTTCCCGTGCCGGTCATGCGCGGGAATCATCGAGAGCTCCTGCAACTTTCACGGAGTTTTCGATATGTCCTCTTCCCTGATCGAATCCACTGTCCAAGGCGTCATCGTGCGCGCTCAGGCGTTTGCGTGCGAGCAGAACTTCGCCATCAACATCGCCGTTGTGGACGAGTCGGGCCTGCTGCGCGGCTTCCTGGGAATGGACGGTGCCGTGCCGGGTGCCATCGACGTATCCATCAAGAAGGCGCGCACGGCGGCGCTGTTCCGCACCGACAGCCTGGACCTCGGCACGGCGGCGCAACCTACACACTGGAAGCGACCAACGGCGGCCTGATCAGTTTCGGCGGCGGCGTGGTGCTGCGTGACGAACAGGGGGAGGTGATCGGCGCCGTCGGCGTGGCGGGCGCCACGGTCGAAGCGGATCAGATCATTGCCTTGCATGCGGCGGGCCGCACATGAGGCAAGCCCATCGCACCCACCCCGGCGTCTGGGCGCTGGCGGTCACGGCCTTCGCCATAGGTGTGGCCGAGTTCATCGTGGTCGGCGTGCTGCCAGCCATCGCCGCGGATCTCGGCGCGCCGCTGGCACGCGCCGGTGGACTGGTCGGGCTGTACGCGCTGGCGCTGGCGATCGGCACGCCCATCGTCGTATTGGCGTTGGCGCGGCTACCGCGCAAGCCGCTGTTGCTGATGCTGGTAGTCGTGTTCCTGGCCGGCAATCTACTGTCGGCGCTGTCCACCAGTTACGAGATGCTGCTTGGCGGACGCATTCTGACTGCGATAGCGCACGGCAGCTTCTTCGCCATTGGCGCGACAGTGGCGGCCCGGCTGGCACCTCAAGGTCAGGCCAGTCGCGCGATTGCGCTGATGTTCGCCGGCCTCACACTCGCAATGGTGATCGGCGTGCCGCTGGGCAGCTTGATCGGCAACAGCATGGGTTGGCGTCTGCCGTTCGTCGCCGTGGTTGTGCTCGCTGCGTTGGCCTGGATCGCCACCGCACTCTGGGTTCCACGTCTGCCGGTAGCGCCAATAGGTTCGGCGGGGGCGCAACTCGTGGCGCTGGCGCAACCGCAGATTCTGGCCATGATGAGCGTCACGGTATTGGGTTCGGCGCGAGTTTCCCTGCTTTCACGTTCGTCACGCCCATTTTGACTGCCATCACCGGCTTTTCGTTTCACGATGACTCCAGCATCGCATTTCGCTGGACTACGCCGCTACCCGATGCAGCAGGTTTATCAACGGGTTAGGCGAGTTCAACCTATGTCGGTGCTTTCCGAAACTTGACCCGGCTTTCCCGCTGATGGCTCCCATCAGACCCTTGGGAATCGGGTCTTTCCGAGGAG
>JASGEG010000075.1:0-22457 GCA_047606605.1 Rhizobium sp. | reverse complement strand
GTTGCGGCCTTCTGCGAGCGCATCATCGTCATGTATTCCGGCCGCATCGTCGAGACGCTCACGCGGCTGGAAGATGCCCGGCATCCCTATACGCGCGGCCTGATCTCCGCGCTCCCCGATCCGCACAAGCCGGTGCGCCGCCTGACGGTGCTCGACAGGGCCAAGCTCGATCTGGAGACCAGCCGATGATCAGCGTTCGTGATCTTGACGTCGTCTTCACCTCCGGCAAGACGGAGAACCATGTCGTCCGGGGCGTCAGCTTCGATGTGGAAAAAGGCGAGACCCTGGGCATCGTCGGCGAGTCCGGATGCGGCAAGTCCACGGTGCTGCGCTGCCTGGCCGGCATGGAAAAAGGCTGGTCCGGCGATATCGGCCTTGCCGGCAGGGCCGTCGGCAAGGTCCGTACCCGCGACGAGTTGCGGCAAGCGCAGATGGTGTTCCAGGACCCCTATGGGTCGCTGCATCCCCGCCATCGCATCGGAACGGCGCTGGCCGAACCGCTGCGGGTCATGGGGCATGGAGATGTCTGGGGCAAGGTGGAAAAGGCATTGCGCCAGGTCGGACTGCCGCCGGCCTTCGCCAACCGCTATCCGCATGAGCTTTCCGGCGGCCAGAGGCAGCGTGTGGCGATCGCCCGCGCCCTGATCCTGGAGCCGCCGATCCTGCTGCTCGACGAGCCGACCTCGGCGCTCGACGTTTCGATCCAGGCCGAAATCCTGAACCTCCTGGCCGACCAGCGCGACGAACGGTCCCTGACCTATGTCCTCGTCAGCCATGATCTGGCCGTCATCGCCCATATGTGCGACCGCGTCCTGATCATGAAGGGCGGCATCTTCGTCGACGAGCTGACGAAGGCCGATCTGCAGGCCGGGATCACGCATGACGCCTATACGCGCGAGCTGTTCGAGGCGAGCTTCCTTTAGGCTGACGTAAGCCGGCGCTCCTCGGCGTGCCATCGGGACTCACGCCGAGGGACTACGGGTCGCAACATATCTCAACATTATCGAATACAGCTTTGCACGCATGTTTGATATTCCGGGGAACCTCAATCTCCGGACTATGATCGTGTCACATCCATCCCATGCCGGGCCCCATATCCTGCGCGGCCTGCCTATTGTCGGTCTTGAAGCTGTCGTCTTACGCGATGTTCCGATGGTAAATCATTGTTGTGGCAGGCGTCTTTCTTTGCCGAAGACGGGGCGAGTTCGGAAATGCCGTCCCATGATTGCAATCCTCTCGGAAGCCGCCGCGTGACATATAGACACCCAGATGAGATAGTTTCGCGCGCGATGGATCGTGCGATGGGCACTCAAACCAAGGCAATGGCCTGCGAAATGGCAATGTTCGACCAATCCCATATTCTGATCGTCGAGGACGATGCCGACATAGCGCATATGCTGGTCGAACTGGTGAAGGGCAACGGCTTCGAGGCCATGTCGGCCGCAAATGGCGGCGAGATGGACCGCCTGCTGATGCGCCACAAGTTCGATCTCATCATCCTGGATGCCATGCTGCCGGGCGAAGACGGCTTCAGCATCTGCCGCCGGCTTCGGGCGTCGCGGTCGATCCCCATCCTGATGCTGACCGCGCTCCGGGAAGATCTCGACCGCATTCTCGGCCTGGAGCTGGGAGCGGACGATTATGTCATCAAGCCGTTCAATTCCCGCGAGCTGCTCGCGCGCATCAAGAGCATTCTGCGGCGGGCCTCCTTCTCCCAGCAGCCGGATGACAGCCTCACGCCGATGACCTTCGCCGGCTGGCGCATCGATCCGAAGAGCCGGCAGCTTTTCGACGCCGACGGTGCCGAGGTGTCCATGACGACGGCGGAATTCGACCTTCTGCTCGCCTTCTGCTGCAATCCGAACAAGGTGCTGACCCGCGAACAGCTCCTGTCCATGACGCATGCGGGCTCGGCGGGGCCGGTCGAGCGCAGCATCGATGCCCATATCAGCCGTGTCCGGCAGAAGATCGAGCCCAATCTCAAGGAGCCGAGTTTCATCAAGACCGTGCGCCTGGGAGGATATCTGTTCGCCTCCAAGGTGGAGCGCGAGTCGTGAAAAGCCTGCGCACCGCCTCCATGCGTACGCAGATACTGGTATTGGCGACCTTGCTGATCATTCTCGTCTCCGTGGTTGCGACATTTTCCGAACCCTTCATCTATGGGCGTCACGACAAGGGTCTTCAGATCGGTCTCTATGCCGGGCGCGTTGAGATGATCTTGGATGAGTACCGGCGCGCGCGCTCCCCTGAAGAGGAGGACGTCGTGCTGGGAACCGCCGCAAAGCTCGGAATTTCGGTGGAACGGGCATCCGCCACGCAGATGCCGGCGCAAGAGGCGATCGATCCGGGTGCCCCGGACGATATTCTGAAAGCCGTGCGGGCACGGCTCGAAAACAGCGTTGCTTAAACGTTCCAGCAGTTTTTCGACAGCCGCTCGCCGCCGGATTTCCTGGTGCTGAAGGTCGACGGGGAGCAGGCCCTTGTCTTTCACATGCCTGTGTTCTCGGACGCCTTATGGCTCTTTCCGGCGGTGGCGAGCGGTGTCTTGAAGATCGTCGTTCCCTTGGCGCTTCTGGCCTATTTCAGCAGTTGGCTGATCACCAGGCCGGTGACGCGCTTTGCCTTGGCCGCGGAGCGTGCGAGCATGGACGACAGTCTGGAAAAGCCCTTCGCTGCCGATGGCGCCTGGGAAATGCGGAGCCTTGCCGCTTCGTTGAACGTCATGCGGAGCCGCATCCTCGAAATGGTCGACAGCCGCACCAGAATGCTGAGTTCCATCAGCCACGATCTCAGGACGCCGCTGACACGGCTTCGCATGCGCGTGGAGCGCTGCGAGCAGCCGGAGCTGCAGCGCCAGATGCTCGCCGACATCACCACCTTAGGCTCGATGATCGACGAGAGCCTGGCTTTCCTCACCAATGCCTCCCATCGCGTGCCGTCCCGCAAGGTGGATATTTCGAGCCTGCTGCAGACGATCGCCAGCGATTTTTCCGACACCGGCATCGATGTCAGTTTTTCCGGGCCGCGTCGTCTGATCTGCATGTGCAGGCCCCAGGCTCTGACGCGAGCGGTGACCAATGTCGTCGAGAACGCCTCCCGCTACGCGACCCGTATCGAGATCGAGCTGCAGAGTACCAGCGACGCCGGCGTCCTGATCAGGATCAGCGACAATGGTCCGGGCCTGTCCGATAAGCTCAAGCTGCGCGTTCTCGAACCCTTTTTCAAGGCCGACAAGGCCCGGACCACAGGAACGGGTGGCGGTTTCGGCCCTGGCCTTCCCACCGCCGAGGGCATCGTTCGCAAGGGGCATAACGGCACGCTGAAGCTGCTCGATCGCGAGCCGCATGGGCTGGTCGTCGAGATCACCTTGCCGCCGGTTCAGGACGAGACGACAGGGCGTCTTCGCGGGTGATGCAGAGGAGTTTCTGTCCGCCCTTGAGTTTCAATCTTTATGATCGTTGAATGGCCGTCCGGCGCTTCGGGACGGTCAATGCGGCTGTCGGCGTCGTTCGCCATGGAACAGCTGTCACCTCGAGGTCTTGTCGTCACGAGCGCGAACATTTCCTCACATTAAAAAAAACACCGCAACATGGCGTTTCAATAGAACTGGCTGCAGCAAACCCCTGCCGCATTTTTCCAGGAGCCAGATTCTTGCCAAGAACGTCCCTCATCAGCGTCGTGCTGATCGCATTGTGCTCGCCCGTTGCCGGTTGCACGACCGCAGACCCCACGGTCTATTCCGGTCTGGCGTCGGCGCCGCAGCTTCAGCCGAACACACAGGACGATACCGGCCGCACGCCCTATCGCTACAAGGGACACGCCGACTGGCGGCAGTACAGCAAGATCGTCGTGGACCCCGTCACCGTCTACAGTGGTTCTGACAACCAGTTCGTGAAGATCGCGGACGAAGACAGGTCGCAGCTGGCCGCCTATATGCAGGATCAGTTCACGCAGAAGCTGAGGACGCGCTTTGCGGTGGTCAACGCCCCGAGCCCGGGTACGCTCAGGCTGCATCTGACCCTGACCGGCGCCAAGGATACGACGCCGGTGCTGGGACCGTTCTCGCATGTCGATGTCGGCGGCGGCGCGATCAACGCCGTTCAGGCGGTTCGCGGCCGCGAAGGCACGATGGCGGGTTCGGTGAGCTATGCGGTCGAAATCTACGATGCGCCGAGCAATCGCCTGCTGGCGGCCTATGTCACCAAGCAATATCCCAATGCGATGAATGTCGGGGCGACCTTCTCGCGGCTGGAGGGGTCGAAGGTGGGCATCCGCAAGGGCGCCGATGCCCTGCTTGCGGATCTGCAATAGAGCGCTCGCCCTCGCATATCGGAAAGGGGGAAGAAGGCCATGCGCAAGGACTGCGCGTGGCCTTTTCTCATCAGTCGGCCGGAGCTGTCAGTCGGCGAGCCCGGTTGCCATCTGAACGGCGGATTTGATCGGATCGAGATCGTAGATTTCCGTCAGGACTTTCAGGATTTCGATCACGTCGGGATGATCGCAGGAGTAGTACCTGAATTGCGCGTGGCGGCGAAATTTGATCATCCCGGCTTGATGAAGACGCGTCAGGTGCCGGCTCAATGCCGGTTGCGATATGCCGATCCTTCTGGCGAGGCTGTTGACGTCTTCTTCCCCGGCCAGCAGCAAAGTGCAGGCCTGCAACCGATGCGGATGAGCGAGCTGGCTCAGGAGATCGGCATGATATGCAATGCGCGGGTCATCTGTTGCGGGATCTGAATGCATCGGCTGGTCGGCTGTTGAGACGGATAGGATTGACCCCGACAGGACCTTCGGGGTCTCTGAATGTTACGCGCAACGGTTGTCTGGTTTTGTTCTGTTTTGTTAAATTATGTTGCTAGCGATGGGAGACGGCTGCATCCCGCGTCATGGGGCGAATGTATCGCCGGTCGGGCCGTTTGCGATAAACTGTAACAAAAACGAACCGATTGCCTTGTTTTTGTCAGGCTTTTGACATCGCACCGCTATGGAGAGCGGTTATTGCATGGGGCATGAACAAGGAGATAGCCATGACCCATAAAGAATTGACGGTTGCCGACGTTCTCAATGATCCTTTGATCCGCCAGCTGATGAAAGCGGATCGCATATCCCATGCCGGCATGGCCGCTCTGCTGCAAGAGGCGGCGCGCAAGCTGAAGGCTGCCGGGGAACTGCGCAACGCGCCCGAGGTTAACATCGGCTCGAATGCGGCCATGGTCGCGGGCTTTCGCCCGGTTGCCATGCGTCGCGCCTGCTATGACATGGCTGCCGTCCGTGACGATGGGCTGCGATATCAAGCATGCGGCCGTTGATGGTCGCTTTCGCTGAATCCTAGCTTCCAGATGTCCAGTCGCGCGCCCCTTCGCGCGCGACTGGACAAGATTCCTGCTCCGATAGGTGTGCAGGTCTCCACGGCCTTCGAGCCCATCCGATCTCCAAGGTCGGATCGCCCCGTGACATTCGGCACGATGCCATCGCCTTCCCCCAGGTAAAATCAGCAAAAGATGGGGAGGGGACCGGTATTCGGCCATCGTGACCTTGCTATTTCCTCCGACGAGATTTGATTGCTTTCCAGGCGGAGACCTTGTTCTGCCGGGCCGAGGCGTTTTTCTCGATAGGATTTACGGGGACACAAGTCAGATGAATTCGCACGTCAATGATCTCAACGCTCTCGTCCAGCAGCTGTCGTCGCAGCAAGAAGAGCATCTGATCGAGGTCCGCCGCGATATTCACGCCCATCCCGAAACCGGCTTCGATGTCATCAGGACGAGCGGCGTGGTCGCCCGCGAGCTTGCCGGTCTCGGCATCGAGCATCAGACCGGCATCGGCCGCACCGGTGTCGTCGGTTTCATCAAAGGCGGTCGTCCGGGGCCGACCTTGCTCATTCGGGCCGACATGGATGCGCTGCCGATGCAGGAGCAGACCGGCTTGCCGTTCGCGAGCCGGATCGAAGGCAAGATGCATGCCTGCGGCCATGACCTGCATACCGCAACGCTGATCGGCGTCGGTGCCGTTCTCAAGGAGATCGCTCCGCGCCTCAGCGGCAATGTGAAACTGATGTTCCAGCCGGCCGAAGAGACCCAGGAGAGCGGGGCCGCGGCCATGATCGCCGACGGCGTGCTCGAGGGGGTCGACTATGCGCTCGGCTTTCACAATCACCCCGACGAGCCGGTCGGATCATTCAGTTTTGTCGGCGGTATCTCGACCGGTTCGTCGGACGAGTTCGATATCACCATCCATGCCAGGTCCGGCCATGCCGCGCGCCCGCATGCGGCGATCGATCCTGTCGTCGCCACGGCGCATTTGATTGCCCAGTTGCAGACAATCGTTTCGCGCGAGGTCGATCCCATGCGCCCTGCGGTGCTGACCATCGGCTCCATCCACGGTGGCAACACGCATAATATCATTCCGGATTCCGTTGCCATCATGGGAACGGTTCGGTGCCAGGATGCGGGGTCCCGTGATGCGATCGAGGCCGCCATGCGGCGCGTCTGCGAGGGGCTGGAAGCCTCCATGCGCGTGCGCTGCGAGATCAACTACGTGCGCGGTGTGCCGTCGCTGGTGAACGACGAGCATCTTCTGACGACGGCGATCGCGGCGATCCGCGAGCATTATGGCGATGTCGTCCTGGAGCGTGAGGCGGGTCTCGGGGCAGAGGATTTTGCCCTGGTCGGTGCGAGGGTTCCGGCCTTCCAGCTCGGCGTTGGCGCCTCCCAGGAGGGCCGCGACGATCGTCTTCACAATTCCGACTATCAGCCGGACGAGCGCTGCATCGCAAACGGTGTCGTGGCCCTGTCTCTGGCGGCGGCGAAGTTGCTCGCTTGACGAGCCGTGCCTTCGATCGCGGCAGGAAAGCGGTTCTGTATTTTGTTTTTCCCGGGGACGTTGATTTTTGGCAAGAAATTGCGCGCCTGACATGAGCCGATACCATAGGAAATGTGCCACGCGGCCGCCCAATGCGAAGCCGGAAGCCACAAGATGAAGAGGGATGGATTGTAATGCCGAGCCAGAAGACGATTTCGAATATCCTGCAGCCGACGCGGCGCCGGTTCCTGCAGGGCGCGGGGGCATTGTCGGCGAGCTTTGCGGCCGGCGGACTTTTGCTTCCCGGTAGTGCCGCCGCGCAAGCGGAAACGCCGGTCAGGGGCGGCCATCTGGTGCTCGGTCTCGATACGGCGTCCAGCTCGGATCGGCTCGATCCCGCCTTCTACACCGAAGCCTATATGTACACGGTCGGTTTCCAGCTCTTCAACACCGTGGTCGAGCTCGGCCCGGACGGCAAGCTGATCGGCGCGCTTGCCGAAAGCTGGGAGGCCGCGACGCCTGACGCCAGCAAGTGGGTCTTCAAGCTGAAGAAGGGCATCCAGTTCCACAATGGCAAGGAACTGACCGCGCAGGACGTGGTCTATTCGCTCAATCATCATCGTGGCGAAAACAGCAATTCCGGCGGCAAGGGCCAGCTTCTCGCCGTTACCGACATCAAGGCGACCGATACGCATGAGGTCGCCGTCACGCTGAGCGCGGGCAATGCCGATTTCCCGGCCGCTCTCGTGGATTACCACCTCGGCATCGGCCCAGACGGCAGCGATTTCGACAAGGGCGTCGGCACCGGCGCCTTCATCCTGGAGGACTTCCAGCCGGGCGTGCGGGCGCTGACCAAGCGCAATCCGAACTACTGGGCCTCGGATCGGGCCTTCGTCGATTCGGTCGAAACCATCGCCATGAGCGATGCCACGGCCCGCATGGCGGCGCTGCTCAGCGGCCAGGTGCATATCATCAACCGCGTCGAGCCGCGCGCGGTGAGCCGTCTGACCGCGCGCCCGGGCGTGCAGATCCTGCGTTCGCAGGAAAACACCATGTTCTGCTTCCCGATGCGGGTCGATACGGCTCCCTACAACAATGTCGATCTGCGCCTGGCGCTGAAATATGCCATCGACCGCGAGGAGCTGCAGAAGAGCCTGCTCGTCGGCACGGGTGCCATTGGTAACGACAATCCGATCGCCTCCTGGAATCCCTATTTCGCCAAGGATATCCCGCAGCGGCCCTACGATCCCGAAAAGGCGGCCTTCCACTTCAAGAAAGCCGGCTCGCCGGGCGGCATCCAGCTCAGCGCCTCCGACAACGGCTTCCCCGGTTCGGTCGACGCGGCGCAGCTTTATCAGGCGTCCGCCGCCAAGGCCGGCATCACCATCGATGTCGATCGCGTTCCCTCGGACGGATATTGGGACGAGGTCTGGCTGAAGAAGCCGTTCGTTGCGTCCAACTGGTCGGTGCGCCCGACGGCAGACGCCATGCTGTCGCTCATTCTCCAGTCGGATGCCCCTTGGAACGAAACCGCCTGGCGCGACGAGGCTTTCGACAAGCTGCTGGCGGCGGCCCGCGTCGAGCTCGACGAGACCAAGCGCAAGCAGATCTATCATGACCTGCAGCTCAAGCTGGTGGACGAAGGCGGCGAGATCATACCGCTCTTCGTCGACAATCTGGCGGCGGCCAGCGAAAAGGTCGGCGGCTACGTTCCGGTGCCGGGCGGCGGCGATCTCAGCGGCTACCGTATCGCCGAGCGCGCCTGGCTAAAGGCATAACGCACCCGCCAGATAGAGCTGAACGTCCCCGGATCGTCGTCCGGGGACAGTTTTTTGAGCCGAAAGCGGTTAAGGCGTTGCGCCACACACTCATTCGCGATAGCGGCCACGCATGGAATGGTATGGGACGGACAGATGAGCAACCAGCCTCTGGCTGAGGAAATCCAGCTTGATACGCAAGCCTCGAAAGCGCCGGCGCGCAAGTCCGCCGGCGCCTATCTGCTGCGTCTGCTCGTCAAGCGTCTGGCGCTGGGTCTGGTACTGCTATGGGCCGTTTCGCTGGTGATCTTCGCCGGCACGCAGATCCTGCCGGGCGATGTCGCGACGGCCATGCTCGGCCAGCAGGCGACGCCGGAAGCGGTTGCCAGCATCCGCAAGGAACTCGGTCTCGAAAAGCCGGCGCCGCAACGCTACGTCGAATGGCTGGGCGGGGCTCTGCATGGCGATTTCGGGCGCAGCTACAGCAATCGCCAGGATATCGCCAAGAGCATCGCCCCGCGGCTGAAGAATACGCTCTATCTCGCCGCCATGGCCGCCGCCGTTGCCGTACCCCTGTCCATCCTGCTCGGCATTCTGTGCGTGCTGCACGCGGGAGGCTGGGTCGACCGGACAATCGGCATTGTCACGCTCAGTGCCATATCCCTGCCGGAGTTTTTCGCCGGCTATCTGCTCATCGCCTATTTCTCCGTCAGCCATTTCTGGCTTCCGAGCAGCGCCACGGTCTCCGACGCCATGCCCTTGGGACAGCGGCTGATCACCATGCTGCTTCCCTGCCTGACGCTCGTTCTCGCGGTCGTCGGCCATATGATGCGGATGACGCGCGCCGCGCTTCTGAACGTCACGGCCTCTCCCTATATCGAAACGGCCTTCCTGAAGGGCCTGCCCGGCTGGCGCATCGTCTGGAAGCATGCGCTGCCGAATGCGCTGTCGCCGATCGTCAATGTCGTGGCGCTCAATCTCGCCTATCTCATCGTCGGCGTCGTGGTGGTCGAGGTGATCTTCGTCTATCCCGGCATGGGGCAATATCTCGTCGATCACGTCGCAAAGCGCGACGTGCCCGTGGTGCAGGCCGCCGGCCTGATCTTCGCGGCCGTCTATATCCTGCTCAATATCATCGCCGACATGGTTTCCATCCTCGCCAATCCCAGACTGAGGCATCCGCGATGAGAAACCTGCCGCGTCTGACGCCTCTTGCCGCGCTCGGCTTTGCCGGCGTCGTGATCTTCCTCGTTCTGGCGCTGCTGGCGCCGTGGATCGCACCGCATCCGGTCTCCGCAGTGGTCGGCGGCGTCTGGGATACGCCATCGGCCGGTGCCTTGCTCGGCACCGACAATATCGGCCGCGATCTCTTCTCGCGCCTGCTCTGGGGTGCGCGCATCACCTTCGTCATCGCGGCCCTTGCCACGCTGCTTGCTTTTGCGGTCGGTGTGTCGCTCGGCTTCTACGCCGCCGTGCGTCGCGGCTTCGTCGATCAGCTGCTGTCGCGCCTCAACGATCTGGCCATGGCCATCCCGACGCTGATCCTGGCGCTGGTCGTGCTGGCCGTTCTGCCGAAGACCATGATCGTTCTTGTCCTGGTGATGGCTGCGCTCGACGCGACGCGGGTCTTCCGGGTCAGCCGCGCCATCGCTAGCGATCTCGTCACCCTGGATTATGTCGAAGTGGCGCGCCTTCGCGGCGAAGGCTGGGGCTGGATCATCTTCCGGGAAATCCTGCCGAACGCGCTGTCGCCGCTGCTGGCCGAATTCGGCCTGCGCTTCGCTTTCGCCATTCTCTTCCTCTCGACGCTTTCCTTCCTCGGCCTCGGCGTACAGCCGCCGATCGCCGACTGGGGTAGCCTCGTCAAGGAAAACAAGGATGGGCTGGTTTTCGGCGTCTTCGCAGCCCTCATTCCCGGCGCTGCCATCGCCGTTCTCGTCATCTCGGTCAATCTCGTGGTGGACTGGATGCTGCAGAAGACCACCAGCCTGAAAGGCATGCGGCGCAATGGCTGACAAGCTGCTTGAGATTATCGATCTGGAAATCAAGGCCGGCGAACAGACCATCGTCGACAAGGTGTCGCTGACGCTGGAGAAGGGAAGGGTCCTCGGGCTGATCGGCGAATCCGGCGCGGGCAAATCCACGATCGGTCTCGCCTCGCTCGGCTATAGCCGCGACGGCCTGCGCATCACCGGCGGTCGCGCCGAGCTCAACGGCACCGACATCCTGGCCCTGCGCGGCCGCGATTCCCGCCAGCTGCGCGGCGCGGCCGTCACCTATGTCGCCCAATCGGCGGCTGCCGCCTTCAACCCGGCCCATCCGCTGATCGATCAGGTGATCGAGGCCACGCTCTGGCACGGCCTGATGAACCGGCGCGACGCGATCGCGCGGGCAAAGGAACTGTTTGCCCTGCTCGGCCTGCCCGATCCGCGGAATTTCGGCGATCGCTATCCGCATCAGGCATCGGGCGGCCAGTTGCAGCGCGCCATGACCGCCATGGCGCTTTGCCCGCATCCGGAGCTGATCGTCTTCGACGAGCCGACCACCGCGCTCGACGTGACCACCCAGATCGAGGTTCTCGCCGCCATCAAGCAGGCGATCGAGAAGACCGGGACATCGGCGCTCTATATTTCCCACGACCTCGCCGTCGTGGCGCAGGTGGCAGACGAAATCATGGTGCTGCGCCATGGTCGCATGGTCGAGCGTGGCTCCGTCGACGGCATCTTCAACGCGCCGCAGGAGGACTATACGCGCCAGCTCGTGTCGATGCGACAGTCCGAAAAGCAAGCCGAGCCGTCGCCAACGGCCGCCGAGCCGCTGCTGAGCATCACGGATGTCGAGGCGGGCTATACGGCCGGAACGACTGTGCTGAAGGGTATCACGCTTGAGATCGGTCGCGGCGAAACGCTGGCGGTCGTGGGTGAATCCGGCTCGGGCAAATCGACCTTGGCGCGCGTCGTCACCGGGCTGTTGCCGGCTGCCAAGGGCAGCCTGCGCTTCGACGGGCAGGCGCTGCCGAGCGATCTTGGCTCGCGTTCGCGTGAGATCCTGCGCGACATCCAGATCGTCAACCAGATCCCCGATCTGGCGCTCAACCCACGCCAGACGGTCGAGGCTATCCTCGCCCGACCTCTGGCCTTCTATTTCGGCCTGCGCGGGCCTGAACTCGACCGGCGGGTGGGTGCGCTGCTCGATCATGTCGAGCTCGCCAAGACCATGCGCGGCCGCTATCCCTCGGAACTGTCCGGCGGCCAGAAGCAGCGCATCTGCATTGCGCGCGCCCTTGCGGCGGCCCCCAAGCTGATCATCTGCGACGAGCCGACCTCGGCGCTCGATCCGCTGGTGGCCGAAGGCATTCTCGGGCTGCTGACGCGGCTGCAACAGGAAAGCGGCACATCCTATCTTTTCATCACGCATGATCTCGCCATCGTGCGCGCCATCGCCGATACGGTCGCCGTCATGCTGGATGGCAGGGTGGTGCGCTACGGCCGCAAAAACGAGGTCCTGGCGCCGCCTTTCGACCCCTATACGGAAAGGCTTGTCGCGTCCGTGCCGGAAATGCGGCCCGGCTGGCTGGACGAGGCGATCGCCAGGCGGACGCCCGCCAAACCGTCGCTTTGAATGCGGCCGGCAACAAGAAACATGGAAATCCAAGGAGTGAGGCAATGACAAAGCGCGGACTTATTCTCGATGGCGGCACCGGTCGCGAACTCGAACGGATCGGCGCTCCCTTCCGGCAGCCGGAATGGTCGGCCCTGGCCTTGATGGACGCGCCCGAATTCGTCCGCCAGGTGCATGACAACTATATCGAAGCCGGCACCGACGTCATCACCACCAACAGCTATGCCGTCGTGCCGTTCCATATCGGCGACGAGCGCTTCGAGGCCGATGGCGCCATGCTGGCGGCGCGTGCCGGCCGCATCGCCCGCGAAGCCGCCGATGCCTCGAAGGATCGCAAGATCCTTGTCGCAGGCTCGCTGCCGCCGGTCTTCGGCTCCTATCAGCCGGATCTTTTCGATCCGAAGCGGGCCGGGCATTATCTCGATACGCTGGTCGGCGGCATGGCGCCCTATGTCGATCTGTGGCTTGCCGAAACCCAGAGCAGCCTTGCCGAGGCGCGGGCGGCCCGCGAGGCGACGCTTGCGACCGGCAAGCCCCTCTGGGTCTCCTTCACGCTGCGTGACGATCTCGCGCCCGCCGACATGCCGGAGCCGCTGTTGCGCTCGAACGAGACGGTGAAGGCCGCCGCCGAGCTGGTCGCCTCCTTTGGCGCCCAGGCCATGCTCTTCAATTGCAGCATGCCGGAAGTCATGGAAGCGGCCATTGAGACGGCGCGCGCCACTTTCGTCGCGCTGGGCGCGGATATTCAGGTCGGTGTCTACGCCAATGCTTTCCCGTCGCAGCAGGACGATGAGGAGGCGAACGCCACGATCACCGAGATCCGCAAGGACCTCGACCCCGATGCCTATGGCCAGTGGGCCGGCCGCTGGGCTGCTTCGGGCGCCAGCATCATCGGCGGCTGCTGCGGCATCGGCGTCGATCACATCCACGCGCTGTCCGGCCGTTATCGCTGCGTCTGAACCTCAAACGGAGCGTCGAGGCAGAGGCCGCGTGAGCGGCCGAAGCCTTACAATGCGCCGCGTCTATTGAGCGAAATCGCGTAGACGCTCGTGGTCGCGGTGATGAAGAGCTTATGCTTGGCCCGGCCGCCGAAGCAGACATTGGATACGGTCTCGGGAACCAGCAGCTTGCCCATGAGATGGCCGTCTGGCGCGATGCAATGGACGCCGTCGCGCGCCGAGGACCAGAGATTGCCGTCGCTGTCGAGCCGCATGCCGTCGGCGCAGCCCGGCGAGATGACGTGAAACACCTCGCCGCCGGTCAGCCGCCAGTTTTGCGCGACATCGAAGACGCGGATGTGCTGCGGATCGCTGCTGTGCATGCGGCCGGTGTCGGCGACATAGAGCCGCTTTTCGTCCGGGCTGAAGGCAAGCCCGTTCGGGCAGTTGAAATCGGTGAGAACGGCCGAGATCGAGCCTGCGGGGTCGACGCGGTAGACGTTGCAGGGCAGCTCCTGCGCGCTTCTGTGGCCCTCGTAATCGGTGGCGATGCCGTAATGCGGGTCGGTGAACCAGATGGCGCCATCGGAGGCGACGATGACGTCGTTGGGCGAATTCAGCCGCTTGCCCTGATAGCTGTCGGCGATCACGGTGATGGAGCCGTCATATTCCGTGCGCGTGACCCGGCGGCCGCCGTGCTCGCAGCTGACAAGGCGGCCCTGCCGGTCGCGCGTGTGGCCGTTGGCGAAATTCGAGGGTTCGCGAAAGACACTGGTGCCGATGCCGGGTATCCAGCGCATGATGCGGTTGTTCGGGATATCGGAAAACAGGAGGCAGTTCAGGTCGCCGAACCACACAGGTCCTTCCACCCAGTCGAAGCCGGTAGCGATCTGCTTGACCGGTGCGTTTCCCAGCACGAATTGGCCGAAAGCTGGATCGACGATCTCGAAGAATGACATTTTGACAGGACCTCCCATGGCATGCGATCTGTTATCGATAACATATTCGGATGCGTCCGCAAGCAGGGAGGATAGTGCATGAGCCATGTCGTGGCGTCGAGTGTCCTGAGCGATGAAGGTGTGATGACGATGCTGACGGCGGCGATCGCGGCGGCTACTGCGATAGGCCAGCCGCAATGCATCGTCATCGTCGATCAGAGCGGCGTGCCGCTCGGCTCTTTCCGCATGCGCGGCTCGCGGTTCCTGTCGCTGAAAAGCGCGCTTGCCAAGGCGCGGACGGCGGCCTCCATCGGCGGCCCGAGCCATTCGCTTCCCGACCACGCCAAGCTTCTGCTGGCGGCGGCGACGGAAGGAGAGGTGACGGGCTTGCGCGGCGGGCTGCCCATCCGCATTGCCGGCACGCTAGTCGGCGGCATCGGCGTCGGCTCTGGCTCGGGCGAGCAGGACGAGGCGGTGGCCCTTGCCGCATTGAAGGCGGTCGGGGCGGATCAGGCCTGACGGCTCGATCGGTTTAGCGAGGCCTGCCGGCGGCTGATCCGCGCGCCGGCAGGCGGTGTCTTCCCAATGATCAGGCGAAGACGATCTGCGCCTTCATCGCCCGGCTGCGGTCGGAGGCGATCTCGAAGGCGCTGATGGCATCGGCCAGCGATACGGAATGGGTGATCAGCGGTTTTACGTCGATCAGGCCCTTGCGCATGAGGTCGACGCCGAAGGCGAATTCCTCGTGGAAGCGGAAGGAGCCGCGCAGATCCAGTTCCTTCGCCGTGATCGCCATCATCGGCAGCGTCATGTCGCCGCCGAGGCCGAGCTGCACGATGATGCCGCGCGGCCGCAGCGCGCCGATGCCGCCGATGAGGGCAGGGGCGGCACCCGAGCATTCGTAGAGCACATCGAAGGTGCCCTTGTCGGCCGAATAGGCGGTCAGCGCCTCCGGTTCGTTCTTGGTGTTGATGACCCGGTCGGCACCGGCCTGCCTGGCGACCGAGAGCGTGAAGTCCGACAGGTCGGTCGCGACGATTTCGGCAGCGCCGGCCCGGCGCGCGGCCAGGATCGACAGCACGCCGATCGGGCCGCAGCCGGTGACGAGAACGCGCTTGCCGAGCAGCTCGCCGGCGCGTTTCGTCGCATGCAGGGTGACGGCGAGCGGCTCGGCCATCGCGGCTTCGCCGGCCGTAAGCCCATCGGCGGGAACGCATTGTATGGCGTCGGCCACCAGCGTTTCGCGGAATGCGCCCTGGATATGCGGGAAGGGCATGGCGCTGCCGTAGAAGCGCATGTTCAGGCACTGATTGTGCAGGCCCTGCTGGCAGTAGCGGCAGGTCCGGCAGGGACGCGAGGGAGACACGGCGACGAGCTGGCCGATTTCCAGCCCCTGAACGCCGGGGCCGAGGGCGGTGACCGTGGCGCTGACCTCATGGCCGAGGATCATCGGCTGTTTCAGCCGTACGGTGCCGAAGCCGCCGTGATTGTAGTAATGCAGGTCGCTGCCGCAGACACCGCCGGTGGCGAGCCTCAGCTTGACTTCGCCCGCACCCGGTTCCTCCTCCGGATAATCCTCTATCCGCACATCCTTGGCGGCGTGAGCGACAATGGCCTTCATGTCTTTCTCCTTAGAGCAAATCCGGGAAAATGCGTAGCGATTTTCCGTATGGATTTGCGTAAAAACAATAGGTTAGAGCGATTTCATTAGGTGCTGAAATGCTCTAAAGAACGGGCGTCAGCAGCGGCTGGCCGGCGAAATGAGCGGCGAGATTGTCGCGCACGAGCTGGCCCATCGCCTTGCGGGTCTCCACCGTGCCCGAGGCGTGGTGCGGCTGCAACAGCACGTTGTCCAGCGCCAGGAAGCGCGGATTGAGTTTCGGCTCGCCTTCGAAGACGTCGAGCGCGGCCGATCCGAGCTTGCCGGTTTCGAGCGCGTCCAGCAATGCATCCTCGTCGATGTTGGAGGCGCGGGATATGTTGATCAGCATGCCCTCCGGTCCAAGAGCTTCGATCACCTGGCGACCGACGATATGGTGGGTCGCAGCCGAAGCCGCCAGCGTCACGAACAGGAAATCGGATTGTTCCGCCAGTTTAACCGGATCGGCGACGAATTCCATATCGGAGGCATAGGGTTTCGCCTCGACGTCGGAATAGGCGATCTGCATGTCGAAGCCCTTCAGGCGCTTGGCGACTTCGAAGCCGATGCGGCCGAGGCCGAGCACGCCGGCGCGGCGTCCCCAGACGCGGCGCTTCAGCGGATAAAGACCCTTCTGCTCCCAGCTTCCGTCGCGCACCCAACTCTCGGCGCCAAGCATGCCGCGCGATTGGCAGAGCATCATGGCGATGCCGAGGTCGGCGACGTCGTTGGTGAGCACGTCGGGCGTGTTCGTCACGCGGATGCCGCGTTCGCGGCAGGCGGAGAGATCAACCGCGTCGAAGCCGACGCCGTAGACCGAGATCACCTCCAGCTTGGGGCAGGCCTCGATCATGGCGCGGTTGGCGCCGAGCTCGCCGCGCGTGGCGATCGCGCGGACCGATGGGCCGACATCGGCCAGAAGCGCCGGCTTGTCCGCCGATTCGAAATAGCGGTGAACGTGGAATGCCGCGTCCAGAGGCTCCTGATCCCATTGCGGATAGGGTCCGATCTGAAGGATTATGGGCTTGTCCATCTTTTTGTCTGCTCCCTTGACATCGAATGTTATCGATAACATAAACAGGGAGAACAATGCTTGTCGAGATAAAAAACGGAGGAAACGATGTCTCTTGGCCTCTTCGATCTGAAAGGGCGGCGCGCCCTCGTGACGGGTTCGTCCCAGGGCATCGGGCTTGCTCTTGCCAAGGGATTGGCGGATGCGGGCGCCGAACTGGTGCTCAATGGCCGCGATGCCGAAAAGCTCGCCAAGGCCACTGCATCCTTTACCGGCAAGGTCCATGTCCTGCCTTTCGACGCGACCGATCATGAGGCGGCGCGCAATGCGATCGACCGGTTCGAGGCCGAGATCGGCGCTATCGATATTCTGGTCAACAATGCCGGCATGCAGTTCCGCTCGCCGCTGGAGGAGTTCCCCGCCGATGCCTTCGAGCGGCTGCTGCGCACCAATATCTCCAGCGTGTTCAACGTCGGCCAGGCTGCTGCCCGCCATATGATCAAGCGCGGCGCCGGCAAGATCATCAATATCGCCAGCGTCCAGACCGCATTGGCGCGGCCGTCGATCGCGCCCTACACCGCAACGAAGGGTGCCGTCGGCAATCTCACCAAGGGCATGGCGACGGACTGGGCCAAATACGGGCTGCAGTGCAACGCCATTGCGCCGGGTTATTTCGATACGCCGTTGAATGCGGCGCTCGTTGCCGATGCCGATTTCTCGGCATGGCTGGAAAAACGCACGCCGGCCGGGCGCTGGGGAAAGGTCGAGGAACTGGTCGGTGCCTGCATCTTCCTGGCCTCCGATGCCTCCTCCTTCGTCAACGGCCATGTGCTTTATGTCGATGGAGGCATCACCGCTTCGCTTTAAGGCGGGCGCGGCGGCCGATAGCGATCGGCCGATGAATGGGTGCTCAACAGGGAGGAGGATGAGCCATGGGCAACAGGGTGGCGCTGATCGGCGCCGGCGCGATGGGCGGAGCCATCGGTGCGCGGCTGGTGGAGACCGGCAACCATCTGACGGTCTTCGATCTCGACAAGGAAAAGGTGGCGGTGCTGACGGCCAAGGGCGCGACCGCCGCCGCCAGCGCGGCGCAGGCGGCTTCCGTGTCGGATTACGTCATTCTCAGCCTGAATTCGCCGAACATCGTTCGCGCGGCCGTATTTGGCGCCGGCGGCGTCGCCGAGGGTGCGAAGGCGGGCACGCTGATCATCGACATGTCCTCCATCGATCCCGACGCCACCAAGGCGCTGGCCGCCGATGCAGCGGAAAAGGGCCTGCGCTGGGTGGACAGTCCACTGTCGGGCGGCGCTCCCAAGGCGCTGATCGGGCAGTTGACCCTGATGGCCGGCGGCCGCGAGCAGGATGTCGCCGATGCGCATGAGGTGCTGAAGCATGTGGCTTCGAACTATACGCATATGGGGCCGTCGGGCGCCGGCCAGACGACGAAGCTGATCAATCAGGTGCTCTGCGCCCTGAATTTCCTCGCCGTGGCGGAAGCGACGCAGCTGGCGCTCGACGCCGGCGTCGATGCCGCCAAGATCCCGCAGGCGCTGAAGGGAGGCCGAGCCGACAGCGCGCTCCTGCAGGAATACATGCCGCGCTACGTGGCCAAGGATTATCGTCGCACCGGCCGCATCGACAACATGGTCAAGGACCTGAACGGTGCGCAGGATCTCGCCCGGCGCACCAATACCGCCATGCCGCTGACGGCGGTCTGCGCGGAGGTTCATCGCATGCTGACGGCGGCCGGCCTCGGCGGCGAGGATCAGGCGGCGCTGATGGAATTCTTCAAGGGGCCGGACAAGGGGATCGCCGGATGATTACACGCTACGCCCTGTTCGAGGGAACGGTGAAGGAGGGCGAGACCGAGGCGTTCCGCGCCGCGGTGATGGAGACGATCCTGCCGAAATGGAAGCGGTTTCCAGGCGCGCTCGATGTTCGCGTATCCTTCGCGGAAGCGCGGGACGAGGGGGCGCCGGAATATCCGATGATCCTCGCCATCAACTATCCGGACCTTGCCGTCATGGAGGCTGCGCTGGCAAGCCCGGCGCGTGCCGAAGCCCGCGCCGCCACGGAGGCGGTGCTTGCCCGCTTCTTCGACGGGCGCATCCATCACCACGTGACGCGCGCGCATGAGTTCACGCCTTAAGTCGCTTGCGGCGACGGCCGACCGATTGAGCCAAGCCCGCTGTCTCGTCCCGGGATATGCGAAGGGCGCGCACTTGCCATCCGGAGGCGATGCATATTACTTTCGTGGTAACGATAACATAGGCTGTCGATGAGCAATATCCGCAAGCCGCCAACCATGGCCGACATTGCCCGCGTCATGGGGGTTTCCCCGATGACGGTATCGCGCGCCTTCAAGGCCGACAGCCTGGTCAGCGCCGAGACCAGGGAGGCCATTCTCAAGGCCGCCGAGGATCTTGGTTATGTCTTCGACAGCACGGCGTCCAATCTGCGCTCGCAGAAGTCCGATTTCGTCGCCGTCACCATTCCCTCGATCAACAACGCCAATTTCGCGGATACCGTCGGCGGGCTTACCGATATGCTTGCCGCACGCAACATGCAGATATTGCTGGGGTATACCAACTACAACATTGAGGAGGAGGAGCGGCTTATAGAGCAGCTTCTGCGCCGCAAGCCGCAGGCGATCGTCGTCACCGGCGGCAGGCATACGCCACGCGCCCGGCGCCTGTTGGAGACGGTCAACATCCCGGTGATCGAGACCTGGGATGTCCCCAGCGAACCGATCGATCATTATGTCGGGTTTTCCAATGCGGACGCCGTGCGCCAGATGGTGGATCATTTCGTCGGCGCGGGCCATCGCCGCATTGCCTTTATCGGCGGCGATGTCGGGCGAGATACGCGCGGCAGCGAGCGGCGGCTGGGCTTCGTGGCCGCGATGCAGGCGCATGGGCTTGACGCATCCCGCCTGATTGCGGCCGGCGTGCCGCCGATTTCGATGCGCGAAGGCGCCAATGCGATGGCGCGATTGATCGAGAATTACCCCGATACGGAGGCCATCGTCTGCGTCTCCGATCTCGCGGCCTATGGTGCGTTGACCGAATGTCGCCGGCTCGGCGTGCCGGTGCCCGAGCGCTTCGCCATCGGCGGCTTCGGCAATTATGAAATCGGCGAGGTCTGCGTGCCGACGCTGACGACGATCAATGCCTTCGCCCGTGAAATCGGCGAGAAGACGGCCCGGCTGATCCTGGATATTCTCGATAACCAGGCCGCTGAAAACGTCCGGATATCGCCGGAACTGATCGTCCGCGACAGCAGTCGCTGATCTACCCTTGCCGCCAGAAGCAAAGCGCGGCCCCGTGGGCCGCGCCTTCTTATATCAAGAATAAACCTCCACCTACGGTGGAGGACTGGACGAGTTCTACACGGTAGTTGAGAGACCTCCTGCTTGAACCGCTGGCGTGGCCCAGACTTCAAACAAGGAGGTTATATGGATGAGCAATCGCTCTCGCATGCGACGTGGGACTGCAAATATCACGTTGTTTTTGGCAGCAAATACCGAACGAAAAGACTCTACGGGGATGTGCGTCGAGAGTTGGGTGAACTCTTACGTCGTCTGGCTCAGCAAAAGGGCTGCCAGATCGAAGAGGGTCATTTGATGCCCGATCATGTCCACATGTTGATATCGATCCCGCCGAAATACTCGGTCGCGCATATAGTTGGATTTTTGAAGGGCAAGACGGCTCTTTACATTGCCAACAAGTACGCGCGTAAGCGCCGCTACAAAGGGTATCACTTTTGGGCACGTGGGTATTTCGTGTCGACGACAGGCTATAACGAGCAGGTCGTCAGACAATATATCCGGAACCAAGAAAAGGCCGACAAAGCTTCCGACTTTGCCGACCTCTTTAATCGTAGCTACTAAGCGCTAACAAAACCACTTCTAGTGGTTCAAGCGCAGCGTTTCAAACCTCCACCTTTGGTGGAGGTCATGACTTTCCGCTAGCAGAGGAAAACGGATTGATCCTGCCGATCGGCGAATGGGTTTTGCGAACCGCATGCGCCACGGCCGCAACCTGGGACCCGCCGCACAAGGTCGCCGTGAATCTGTCGGCCGTTCAGTTCGGGCATGCCGATCTGCCGCGGCTTATCATGGAGGCGCTGATGGAGAGCGGTCTTCCGCCGGAGCGATTGGAACTCGAACTGACCGAGACGACAATCTATGCCGACAAGACGCGAGCCTTGCATACGGTGCGCCAGATCAAGGCTCTCGGCGTGAGCATCGCGCTTGACGATTTCGGGACCGGCTATTCCTCTCTCGATACTCTCCGCTCCTTCCCGTTCGACCGTATCAAGATCGACCGCTCGTTCCTTGCCGAGACGACACCGACACCGCAAAGCATCGCCATCATCCGGGCAATATTGGCGCTAGGCAAGAGTCTCGGCATTCCGGTTCTAGCCGAAGGGATCGAGACCCAGGACCAGCTTTCCATGCTCTCGAGCGAAGGCTGCGATGAGGCTCAGGGCTTCCTGCTCGGACGTCCTGGTCCCATGGACCAGATTGCCGCAGCGGGCCAGATGCGTGCTGGCGGGGGACACCGCGTGTGAGTGCTGCTTTCTCCGACAGACGGTTTGCTTACTGCAACGACGGCACGGCTATCGCAAGGACGCGCGCAGAAGTGTCATGGCGATAGTCGATAAGCCAGACGGCAAGCAGCCGCTCAAGCCATCCTTGCATCTGGCGTTTGCGAACGGGGAGGGGAATGACTGTGCGGAAACGCCTATCGTAATACAGCGTCGCATGCATGCATGCTGACGGCGATCTCGATCTCTCGAAAGCACGCTGAAATTAAAATGCGTGCCCGATCGCCAGCGACTAAGCGCCTAAATGTTGCCTATCGTCAGCTATGCAGCCAGGCTCTACCGGTCTGACGTTTGACATCGGAAACTCAACGCGATTGCGCCCGGCCATTTTCGCGGAATATAGCGCCTGGTCCGCCCGGCGCAGCATATCCTCGAACATCGCGTCGTCGGGATTATACATGGCGATACCTGCCGAAATAGTGACGGGTATCCTGATGTTTCCGGCGTAGATCGCGGCTGCTTCCACAGCAGATCGTACGGCTTCTATAGTTTCAGCGACCCTGTTTGGAGGAACTCCGCTGAACAGAACGGTGAATTCCTCGCCGCCGGTGCGCGCAATCATATCAACCTTGTCAGCGTGGCCTCGAAATTGATCCACAACGCCGACCAGCACCATATCACCCGCATCATGGCCATGCGTATCGTTAATTGCTTTGAAATTGTCGATATCCAGAACTGCCACGGCAAAATCGCCCCCCTGCTTCGTTGCCTGTTCGAAGCCCCTGGTGCTGAGAAGAGCCAGCATGCGTCGATTTGGCAGCCCGGTCAGGTAATCCGTCGCGGCTGCGATCTCCAGCTGTCGTCTTAGTTTGTCCGAGCACATTAATAGAAATGCGGTGGTTCCCACCACGGGCAGGAGTGTCATCAATATCGGCGACAGCAAGTTCAACCAGTTCACGCCGGACTCGATGGCAAAATCCGAGCTGAGACCCATAACCAGGTATATGGCGAGCCGGCACAGCGTATAGAAAGCGACCACAGAAAAAATGCCGAACAGAACCCATCGGCTAAGCGAGGTATCTTCAGTTCTGCTGTTCAACAATGTGAGGGCGCTGGCCAGCATAAGAAAAATCCAGACCGCTGAAACGACGATAAGCCGAATGTGAAAGTTGGGCGAGATCGCAGAAAACCATAGGACACATG
>JASGEG010000074.1:0-11067 GCA_047606605.1 Rhizobium sp. | reverse complement strand
GAAATTCGGGCGTGGTGACGAGCCGCACGCCCGGCGCCACTTCCAGGCTGCCGGCGCCGCCGACGACCAGATAGCGCTTCATGCCGGACTGCCTGACGGCATCGATAAGAAGCTGCGGATCGCTGGCGGTGAAATGCACGGCGCTGATGACGGCGTCATGTCCGGCCAGCAGCGCGGCCAGCCCATCCTTGTCGAACACGTCGCCCCGGACCGCGACTACACCTGGAAGGGTGGCGATCTTTTGTGGGCTGCGGGCGATGGCGGTCACCTGATGACCGCGATCGGAAAGTTCCTTCAATATGCGCGAGCCGGCATTGCCGGATGCGCCGATCAGGGCGATCTTTGCCATGTTATCCATTCCTTCTGATGATGCGATGCTGCGAGGGGCTTTCGTCAGCCCCACTTCATTTCACCCTTGGCGACCTTGGCGCCGAGCTCCAGCGAGCCGGTATCCGTCAGGTTGGGATAGCGCTTGGTCATGGCGGCGATCAGCTCGGCGCTGTCCTTGGTGCGACCCATTTCCTCCTCGAAGGCGAGGAGATAGTCGCGCGTGAAGGTGATTGCGGCAATGCCCTGTTCGGCACCTTCCGCCTGATGGCCGGGAATGACGATCTTCGGCTTGCGGGCGGCAATGGCATCGAGCGCCTTGACCCATGCGGCGCGCAGCTCCGGCGTCGCTGTGTCGGCGACCCAGACGTGAATGCCGGAATCGATGAGAACGCCGCCGAAGACGGCCTGGAGCGACGGCACCCAGAGATAGCGCCGGTCGTGCATGCCGGGCACTTCGACGATGTCGACGCGAGCGCCTTCGAGATCGAGAGATGTCGCCTTCGAGGGCTGCGGAATGACGACGTCGGCAAGCTTCTGTGGGCCATTGTCCTTGAGCTGCGGTCCCCAGGCCTCAAGCTTGCCCTGGACATTTGCCTTGATCGCCTCGACGGTGGCCGGCTTGGCGATGACCTTCGCCTTCGGGAAGGCCTCCACGATCGGCCGCAGGCTGAAATAATAGTCCGGATCGTTGCAGCTCACGAAAATCGTCGTCAGCCGCTTGCCCGTCGCCTTGATCGCATCGGCGACGGCGCGTCCGTCGGACAGCGTGAAGCCGCCGTCGAGGAGGACGGCGTCCTTCTTGCCGGTGAGCAGGACGGGCGTGCGACGGAAACCCGTTTCGCCCGCCTGGAAGAATTTCCATTCGAGCTTGCCGCCTGCGGCGCGCGCCAGAGTGAGCGGAGCGACCGCCAAACCGGCGGCAGCGGCAAGCTTGAGGGTATCGCGGCGTGTGATCATGTCTTGTCTCCCAATCGGGTGGAGGTGGGCCGGAGATATGGACTTGCTATCGCAGGCCTTGATTGGGAGATAAATATCAAGCAATCGTACAGACTGTATGATCCAGGGTGACAATCGATCATGAACGATCTCCTCAATCTCAACAGGTTGATCTTCTTCACCACGGTCGTCGAGAGCGGCTCCTTCACCGCGGCGGCCGAGCGGCTCGATGTCGCGAAGGCCGTCGTCAGCCATCAGGTCGCCAGGCTGGAACAGGAATTGGGTGTGACCTTGCTGACGCGCACCACGCGCCGGCTGCATGCAACGGACGAAGGCCGCCGTTTCTACGATCGCTGCGTCGTCATCCTGCGCGAAGCGGAGGCGGCCTATGGCGAGATGTCGCAAAGGGCAAGCGAGCCTTCGGGAACGCTGACGCTGACGGCGCCGCTCGACTATGGCGCGGCGGTGGTGGCGCCGGCGATTGCTGTCTATCGCCAGCGGTTTCCCCAGATGCATGTCAACGTGATCTTCGATGACGACGTCATCGATCTGGCCGCCGGTCAGGTGGATCTGGCCATACGCGTGGGCTGGCTGACGGATTCCAGCAATCAGGCTCGCCGTCTTGCAGCCTTTCAGCAATATCTGGTTGCCGCTCCCGCCTTGATGCGCACCATGGCTGAGGTTTCGTCTCCGGAAGATGCCGCCAGCTTGCCATGGGTTACCAATTCGACGCTCAAAAATCCGCTCCGTTGGACCTTTTCCGGACCGGAGGGCAAGGCGGTTACCATCGACGTCAATAGCGCCGTCACGACGGACAAGACGCCGGCGGCCTATGTTTGCGCTCTCGCGGGAGTAGGGGTTTCCGTATTTCCGGACTATGTCGTGGCGCAGGATATCGAGGCCGGCCGGCTGGTTCGCATCCTGCCGGATTGGAGCCTGCCCTCCGGCGGCATCCATGTCGTCTTCCCTCCGGCGCGGTTTCGTCCCGCCAAGGTTCGCGCTTTCGTGGACCTGCTGAAGGCCGCAGAGCGCCACAGGGTGGCCAAAAGGACCATCGCTCCGGAACGGCTCTAGACGGCGACCGCTTACGGTGACGTCCGTGGCTCCTGGCTGGCGGATATCAGCCAGTCCCTGAATATGTCGGCCTCGTGCGACAGGCTTCTGGCCTCGATAAGCCAATAGGCCTTGTCCGTATCGGAGGGCATGTCGGACAGCGTCACCAGCGAACCCTGCGCCAGTTCCTCGGCAATCAGGGCCGTGGGACAAAGTCCAATGCCTTGCCCGCCGACGACCGATCCGATCATCAGGTTGAAATCGGCGAAGACCGGGCCTGCCCGCGGGGCCTCTTGAAGTCCGGCAAGGGTACACCAGCGCGCCCAGGCCTCCACGGTCTCATCGTGAAGAAGCTCGGCGCGGGCAAGATCATGCGGTGTCGCGAGCCCGCCGTGGCGAGCACGGAATTCGGCCGAGCAGGTGGGGCGGGTTTCAGCGTTCAAAAGCTTGTAAGCATTCGAGGCGGGCCGCACCCCATGGCGGATCAGCAGGTCGGCATGGGCCGCCTCCGGCGTCTTCGCCTCCAGCGCGTAGACGATATTGATGCGGATGTTCGGATGGATCGCCTTGAACTGCGGCAGGCGCGGGATAAGCCATCGCGTCGCAACCGAGGCAATGCAGGCAACGCTGACCGGGCGGCCGGTCGACTCCAGCCGCAATTGCCGGGCGGCCAGTTCGATATGTCCAAGCCCGTGTGTGACGGCGGCACCGAACTCGCGGCCTGCCGCCGTCAAGGCGACGCCGCGCGTCTGGCGCACGAACAGCGGAACGTTCAGCCAGCCCTCCACCGTCCGCACATGCTGGCTGACGCCGGCCGCCGTCAAATTGAGCTCTGCCGCCGCCTTGACGAAGCTCTCGTGACGGGCCGCAGCCTCAAAGGCGCGCAATGAGGCGAGGGGGAGGGTGCTCATAGTGATATGACTAAGTAAGACTTAGCCAAAGAGCAAGAACAAACTGCGTTGTTCCCCAGTGCAACGTTGCTAGTGTGCCGTCCGATCTCATGCGCTCCACCCATGCGCAAACCAGATGAAGCAAGCCGGCAAAAGGGCCTGAAACAAATGCAGATGTCGTGCAAGCCTCCCGTTCCGTCCGACGCCGAACAGCGCCGCAGCCAGCCGCCGGTCGTGGTCTATCCCGTCGAAAGGCTGCCATCGGCCGATCTGAAGCTCCTGGACGCGGCGAGGCAAAGCCTCACAAAGGTCAGCGAGACCATTGTGCCGCCGCGCGATGCGCGCAGCTTTCATGTGCCCGCCGGGCATTTCTTCCGCATCGTCAGCATAGAGGGCTCGCAGGTCGGCGACCTTAATCTCTGGAATGCCGGGGACCTGTCCGAGCGCTTTTTCAGCGGCAAGACGCGCGCCTTGCATGCCACGCATGTCGGCGTCGGCGACCGGCTGTGGAGCAGCCTGCCGCATCTCAGGCCGATGGCGACGATCACCCATGACACGCTCGGCTGGTATGGCTGGGATGCCGACGGGGCTGGTGTTCACGATGTCATCGGCACCCGTTGCGATCCCTATACCAACCGGCTGCTGAAGGGGAGCGACTACCATCATTGCTGCCATTCGAACCTGGTGCGCGCGCTCGCCGACGGCCGGAACCTGTCCCTGGAAGAGGCCGAACGGCATGTGCATGACGTGCTGAACGTCTTCATGTGCACCGGCTTCACGCATGACACGCACCAGTATTTCATGAAGGCAAGCCCGGTTAGGCCGGGCGATTTCATCGAGTTCTTCGCCGAAATCGATCTTCTGGGGGCGCTGTCGGCATGCCCCGGCGGCGATTGCGGCTCCAGCCATTCGAGCGATGCGGCCGCATGCTATCCGCTGAAAGTCGAAGTCTGGAAAGCGGCCCCGGAAAGCCTGTCCGGCTGGACGCCGCCGGAGCGCAATCCCTATCCGCGAACCCACCGATAGGGGTATGTGCTTGCAAACGGACCGCCACGCTCACGCGCTTGACAGGACACTTGTTACCGACAACACGCGCGAATTTAGCCGCATCCGCGGTCTCAATGTGGAAAACTGGCTGGAGAGCTAGCGGGCACGGCATCGTGCAATTCGTGGTGTCGTCATTATATTGGTAATGGATCAAATTATCGCAGATGGATCATAAGGTTCCGCGTTGCGTCGTGCTTGAAGCCGAAGGAAATTCGGCTTAGCTGTATGACAGATCCGTGGCATCTGAAGAAATGGAGCATGAACGACGTGGCTGATTGGTTATCCGAAACAAGGCCGATCAGCCGCAAGAACGCCGCCGAGGCGGTGTTCGACGATATTCGGACCGCCATCACGTCGGGCCAACTCGCCGTCGGCATCCGCCTGCCGTCCGAGGCGCAATTGGCCGAGCGATACGGCGTCAGCCGGCCGATCGTGCGCGAGGCGCTGCGCTCCCTTCAGACACTTGGCTTGACGCAGACGCGGACCGGCAGCGGCACCTATGTCGTGACCGCAACGCCTGGTTCGGAGCTGAATTACGGCGGATATTCCGCCCGCGATCTATTCGAGGCCCGCCCCTTTATCGAGGTCCCTGCCGCCGGCTGGGCAGCGTTGCGCCGCACAGAGCGCCAATTGGCGGGGTTGCTGGAGCTTTGCGACAAGATGGAGATCGAGGAAGAGCCGCACCTGTGGGTGCAGCTCGACTCGCAATTTCACTGTCTGATCGCCGAATCCTCGGAGAACGCGCTGTTTGCGAAGATCGTCTCCGATGCCCGCGAGGCGATATCGCTGCAATCCGAGATGGTCAACTTGATGGCCGGCCGGCGCGCGGCATCCAACATCGAGCACCGCCGGATCGTCGAGGCGATCAAGGCGGGCTCGGGGCAGGAGGCGCGCGAGGCCATGGAAGCTCACCTGGGCCAGGTGAAGCAGGCCGTCACCACGATCATCGGGGAAGATCGGCCTCCGCAGGCGTAAGCGGCGGCAGGTTGGCGAGATGTTCGGGACTGAGGGCGTGCCGCAGCTGGGCGGCGGTCAGATGCCCGCGGTCGAGCACGACCTGAGGCACGGTGCGGCCGCTGGCGAGCGCTTCCTGCGCGACTTCCGTCGCGGCGTAATAGCCGATCAGCGGATTGAGCGCGGTGGCCAGCCCGATCGATTCTTCCACACGGCGCGCCATGACGGCTGGATTGGCCTGGATGCCGTCTACGCAGCGTTCGGCCAGGATGCGGCAGGCATTGCTCAACTGGCTGATGCTCTGGGAGAGCGCCAGCACGATGATCGGCTCGAAGGCATTGAGCTGGAGCTGACCGGCTTCGGCGGCCATGGTGATGGTGATGTCGTTGCCGATGACCGCATAGGCGACCTGGTTGACCATTTCCGGGATGACCGGATTGACCTTGCCCGGCATGATGCTCGATCCCGCCTGGACGGCCGGCAGCGTGATCTCGCCGATGCCCGCCCTGGGGCCGGAGGACAGCAGGCGCAGATCGTTGCATGTCTTCGACAGCTTGACGGCGACGCGCTTCAGCACGCCCGACAGATGCACGAAAGCACCGGGGTCCTGCGTTGCCTCGATGAGATCGCTTGCCGTGACGAACGGACGCTCCGTCAGCCGCGACAGGTGCGCGCATGCCAGTGCCGCGTAGCCGGCGGGTGCGTTCAGCCCCGTGCCGATGGCGGTGGCGCCGAGATTGATTTCGTGCAGCAGCGCGGCGGATTCGACGAGCCGCGACTGGTCTTCGCCGAGCATCACCGCGAAGGTCCGGAACTCCTGGCCGAGCGTCATCGGCACGGCATCCTGCAGCTGTGTGCGGCCGACTTTAACGAAACCATCGAACTCCTTGGCTTTCCTGTCGAAAGCAGCCTTCAGAATGCCCATGGATGCGGAGAGGTCGTCGATTGCCTCGATCAAGGCGACATTGATCGCCGTCGGGTAGGCATCGTTGGTCGACTGGCTGAGATTGACGTGGTCGTTCGGATGAAGCCGGGCATAGTCGCCCTTGGAATGTCCGAGCAGTTCGAGGGCGCGATTGGCGATCACCTCATTGGCGTTCATGTTGGTCGAGGTTCCCGCACCGCCCTGAATGACGTCGACGACGAACTGATCGTGCAACGCGCCGTCGCGGATTTCGCGGCACGCCCGGACGATTGCGTCCAATCGCTCCTGATCGAGCAATCCGAGCTCGTGGTTTGCGATCGCTGCCGCCTCTTTCACGAAGGTCAGGCCCCGGATGAGATGGGGATGGCGCCCGATGGTCGTTCCGGTGACCTGGAAGTTCTCGACCGCCCTTGCGGTATGCACTCCCCAATAGACATCTGCCGGAATTTCCTTCGTTCCCAGCAGATCGCGCTCCCTGCGAGTCATGACCACATTATCCTCCTGATGGTTGAGATGACGCCCATATCTGTCAAGCTGTATGACAGATATTCTTGACCCTAATCAATCCCCATGCCGTGGTCAATGAGGGCAGATGCCTCTTGACGTCCGACTTTCCGACCGATTATGAGAAGACAAAATCTGTCATGCAGCTTTACAGGAGGCGCCCGGAATGTGGCTCACCTCTGCTGCCATTGTTCAGCGGTCGGCCATTCCCTGGCGCGATGTCGCGATGCCTGGGAAGCCGCCGACCGACCAGCGAATTTCATAGGGAGGAGTAACGTCCATGAAATCTGACACTATCGCCGAAGCCGAACGCGAGGTCTTCATCGAGGAGGATCTCGGATATCACAAGGCGCTGAAACCGAGACAGATCCAGATGATCGCCATCGGCGGGGCGATCGGCACCGGCCTGTTCCTTGGCGCGGGAGGGCGGCTCGCCCAGGCCGGCCCCGCGCTCGTCTTCGTCTATGCGCTATGCGGCTTCTTTGCGTTTCTGGTCCTGCGCGCGCTCGGAGAGCTGATCATGCATCGGCCGAGCTCCGGCTCGTTCGTGTCCTACGCCCGCGAGTTCTATGGCGAGAAGATGGCGTTTGCCGCGGGGTGGATGTACTGGATGAACTGGGCGATGACCTCGGTCGCGGACGTGACCGCCGTCGCCCTCTACATGAATTTCTTCAAGCATTACGTGCCCTGGCTGGCCGGGATCGACCAATGGGTCTTTGCGCTGACGGCGCTGGTCGTGGTGCTGGCGATGAACATGCTGTCGGTCAAGGTGTTCGGCGAACTCGAATTCTGGTTCAGCCTGATCAAGGTCCTCGCGCTGGCGACCTTCCTCGTGGTCGGCATCTATTTCGTGATCTTCGGAACGCCGATCGCCGGGCATCCGACCGGTTTCAGTATCATTTCCGATAGCGGCGGTTTCTTCCCGAACGGTATCCTGCCGGCCTTCGTCATCATCCAGGGCGTCGTCTTCGCCTATGCCTCGATCGAACTGATCGGCACGGCTGCCGGCGAGACCGAAGACCCGCGCAAGGTGATGCCGCGCGCGATCCGCACCGTCGTCACCCGTCTCGTGGTCTTCTATGTCGGTTCGGTGCTGCTCTTCTCGCTGCTGCTGCCGTATACGGCCTATAAGGGCGGCGAGAGCCCGTTCGTCACCTTCTTCGGCTCCATCGGCGTCGAGGGTGCTGATATCGTCATGAATCTTGTCGTTCTCACCGCCGTGCTTTCCTCGCTCAATGCCGGGCTTTATTCCACTGGCCGCATTCTCCACTCGATGGCCGTCTCCGGCTCCGCCCCGGCAGCGCTTGCCAGAATGAACAAGGCCGGCGTGCCCTATGGCGGCATCGCCGTGACCGCCGTCGTGACCGTTCTCGGCGTGGCGCTGAATGCCGTCGTGCCGGCGGAAGCCTTCGAGATTGCGCTCAACCTGTCGGCGCTTGGCATCATCACCGCATGGGGCGTCATCGTTCTTTGCCAGCTCAAGCTGTGGCATCTTTCCCGCCGCGGCGAAGTGAGCCGGCCGGATTTCCGCATGTTCGGTGCGCCCTATACCGGCATCCTCACGCTTATCTTCCTCTTCGGCGTGCTGGTGCTCATGGCATTCGATTATCCCGTCGGCTCCTGGACGATCGCATCGCTGATCGTCATCATCCCGGCCCTGGTCATCGGCTGGTATCTGCTGCGCGATCGCATCAATCGCCTCGCTGCCGAGCGCGCCCTCGGGACGGAGATGGCGGCTGCGGGAGCGGAGCGTTGAGCTTGGACAAGAACACTCCATCGGTGGCGATCATCGCCACCGGTGGCACCATTGCGAGCAAGCGCGGCGCGGATGGCGCAAGTACGCCGAGCCTGACGGGGGAAGATCTTCTCTCGCTCGTTCCCAGCATCAACGCCCAGCTTCAACCCATTGATCTAATGGCGAAAGATTCCGCCAGCCTTACGTTGGCCGATATGCAGCGCATCAGCGACGCGGTGGGGCTGCAACTCGCTGATTCCGCTATTGCCGGCGTCGTCGTCCTGCATGGCACCGATGCGATGGAGGAGACCGCCTTGCTGGTGCACCTCCAGCATGCCACCAGCAAGCCGGTGATCTTCACCGGCGCGCAATTCACCGCCGATCATCCGCATGCCGATGGTCCGGCCAATCTCGCTCTGGCGATTGCAGCCGCCATCGAGGGAAGCAATGCCGGTCGAGGTGTTCTCGTCTGTTTCGGCGGCCGCTCGCTGCCGGCATGGGGCGTCTACAAGCTGAGCGCCGACGACGCCGATGCGTTCCGCTCGGCGCGGCCGGTCGCCGTGACGGAAAGTCCCGGATTGTCGCGGTCCGTTTCCGATGTGCGTGTCGATATCGTCGCCATCTATCCCGGCTGCGATGCCACCCATATCCGCGCCAGTCTCGAGGCGAAGGCGGATGGGATCGTGCTTGCGGCTCTGGGTTCCGGCAATGCCAATCCCGCGCTCGTCGAGGCGGTGCGACAATGTACGGACGCGGGCGTGCCCGTCGTCGTCTCCAGCAGGGTTCCCGATGGGCTTCTTGTCGCAAGCTATGGCGGCGGTGGCGGCGGCCATGATCTTGCCGCAGCCGGCGCCTTTCATTCGCAGACGCTTCGGCCAAGCCAAGCGCGCATCCTGCTCGCCGGGCTCATCGCCGCCGAAAGCCCGGCCGAGGATATCCGCCGGGCCTTCAACGACCGCTTCTGACGCTCGGCCCGCCGCCGGCGCTATTTACCGTCGCGATACCAGCGCAGCGACATGCAGGAGAGACCGGCATCGATCATCTCGATCTGTGTGGTCGTCACCGGGACGATTCTGTAGCCATGCTTGTCGAGAAGCTCGATGGTGCGCGGATATTCGGACGGCACCATCAGGATCTCGTTGATGCGCAGCGCGTTCGCCGCCGGCTCTTCGCCTTCGGGGACGATGATCTGCCTGAAGTCGTTGAACACGCCCGACCGGGCGAGGCGGGCGGTCGAGAGCATGGTCTCGTCATCCAGCAAGGAGCTGGCGGTCTTGAAATGAAGCACGCCTTCCGGCGTGGCGACCAGCTGCGCCTTGCGGCCGAGCGTGTCGAGGCAGGACGCCAGCGCTTCGGCGCCGGCGCGGTCGGTTCGCGCCGAAAGGCCGATCATGACGCTGTCGGGCGTCACGAGAATATCGCCGCCATCGGCAAATCCGGCCGGCAAATCGAGCACGGTGTCGAACATGTCACGCAAGGTGGGAGCGATTTCGGCTGCTTCGCCGGAGCGGCTTGCCGCGCCGGGGCGCAGGAGAATGGCGCCCTCGGTGAAGACGAGCGCCGGGTCTTCGACGAAGATCGAGTCGGGAAAGGATTCGAGTGCCGGCAGGACCGTGACCTGAACTCCGGCATCGCGCAACGCGGCGATATAGGCCTCGTGTTCGGCCTGCACGCCCGCATGGGTCGGGCTGCCGCGTTCCTCGGCGCGCAGACCGTCGACCACGGAGCGCGACGGCTGGCGGACGATGGCGGAGTTGAAGTCATAGACTGATCTGGCTGGCGACATTTTTCGAATACCTTTCCTTCCATTCCGGCGGCCAATCCCGACTCAACCGGCACCATGCATCTAAGCCGATTTTGCCCGCCGAGATAGGTGCAGCTCGCCGCGCCTATTTGATCGCAACGCCCTTGTCGGCAAGCGCGATCCTCAGCTGTTCGACCAGTGCATGGCGGGTCTCCGCCCAGTCGCCGGGCTTGACCCAATATTCGACCGTCAAGGTGGTTTTCTCCGGTGTCAGCTCGTCGGAATAGACGCGTGCTGCGGGGCTGGTCTTCACGCGTTGATCTGATGTGATCACATCGAGAAGGGTGCGGGTGACCGAGTGCAGATCGACATCATCGCCGACGGGAACGGAGAGCTGCTGCCGGCGAACGGGCTGACGGGTATGATTGACGATCGGCGTGTTCCACAACGTCGAGTTCGGCGCGAGCAGATAAAGGCCGTCGGCAGTGCGCAATTCCGTCGCGAACAATCCGACTTCGACGATTCTGCCGGTAACGGTCGGGGTCTCGATATATTCGCCGACTCGGAAGGGGCGCAGCACCAGAAGCATGATTCCCGCCGCGATATTCTGCAGCGTGCCCTGCAGCGCAAGTCCGATGGCCAGGCCGGCGGCGCCCAAGGCTGCGACGATCGAGGTGGTCTGGACGCCGAACTGGCCGAGCACGGTCACGAAAACGAGAATCAGCAGCCCGTAGTGAAGCGCCTTTTCGAAGAATCGGGCGAGGGTCTCGTCTATGCCGTGAACTTTCGATATGCCCTTATAGGCCCACCCGCTTATGACGCTTGCGAGTAACCAGCCGCAAACGAGCAGCACGATCGCGCCCAGTGTCGAGAAACCATAGTGAACGACCAGGGCGCTTGCCTGGCTGAGCGCGGTTTGCGTGGCGACGATCGCGTTGGTGGCTTGAGT
>JASGEG010000073.1:0-26610 GCA_047606605.1 Rhizobium sp. | reverse complement strand
TCAAGATCCCGGATGCCGTCATGAGCGCCCTCAACATCACCAAAGACGAGTTCCACGGCGAGTGGAACTATACTATCAGACCCAATCCCCAAATTCCGCAGCGGTAAATCTTCGACGCTTCCTTAGCTGGCCATTGTCGGCATCCGGCTTCTTCGATGGCTTGGCCGGCGCTTCGATCGCCACCGGCTCCTGCAGATCGGGCCCCATATTGGCGACCTTGTTGACGCGATCCGACACTGGGACCGCCTCGAAAAAGTCCTCCTGAACCGGCGCCATCAGGTCGAGCACCTCACGCGGCTCCTGCGTCTTGCAATCGAGCCAGCGGGCAAAATCCTCCGGCTTGATGACCACGGGCATGCGATCATGGATATGGCGTATCGCCCTGTTGGCCGCCGTCGTCAGGATCGCGCCGGTATCGACCTCGGAACCATCAGCCGACGACCATGTCTCCATCAACCCGGCAAAGGCGATGACGCCGCCATTGCGTGGCCGAATCCAATAGGCCTGCGATTTCTCACCGCTGTCCTTCGAGGGCCGGTGCCACTCGTAGAAGCCGGAAGCGGGAATCAGAATGCGCCGGTGCCGCATGGCCGCGCGGAACGACGCCTTGCCGATGGCGGTTTCGGAGCGCGCATTGATCAGCAGGGGAAATTCCTTGGGGTCCTTCACCCAGGCCGGGGTGAAGCCCCAGCGCACCAGCAGCGCGCGGCGATCGGGCAGATTGCTGCCGCGATCCTGCCGGTCGCCGGCCACCACGACCAGGATCGGCTGAGTCGGCGCGATATTGTAGCGTGCGGGAAAGCCCTCACTCATGAGGACGCCCAGCGCCTCGCCCACATAGTCCGCCGTCGATGTCAAAGCATAGCGTCCGCACATGCGGCTTGTTTTGCACCCCGGGCGCCCGGGGTCAAGGAGAAGCTCAGCCGCGCGGACCGAAGAGAATGATCGCAGCACCCGCCAGACAGACCGCCGCGCCGGACAGATCCCATCGATCCGGCAACCGCCCCTCGACCAGCCAGAGCCAGAGAATGGAGGCGACGATATAGACGCCGCCATAGGCCGCGAAGGTGCGTCCCGCAGCCTCGCTCGGCACCAGGGCCAGCAACCAGGCAAAGAGCGCCAGCGACACCAGGCCGGGCGCCAGCCACCAGATCGGCTTGCCCAGCCGCAGCCACGCCCAGAAGGCGAAGCAGCCGCCGATTTCGGCCAAAGCGGCCAGGGCATACAGTCCATACGTGATCATGATATCCGGCCGTTCGGGCAACGTTTTCGAATCGCGATTGTCGCCGGCGAGTAAAAGGGCTTTCATCCCACGCAACAAGAGCCTTATCCTGGAGATCGAAAGCTCCCATCGCCGCACGACACCTTTGACGGACTCCGAAATCCCATGACCATGCCCCCTCGTCCCGCCTCTTCCGCCATCCTCGAGCGAGACGGCCGATTCCTGCTGGTGTTGCGCCGCAACCCGCCATCGGCGGACATGTATGCCTTTCCCGGCGGACGGGCCGAGGATGGCGAGACACCGGCAGAGGCGGCCCTGCGGGAATTCCGGGAAGAGACGGGAATCATCGCCCGCAACCCGCGTCTTTTCGAGACTTACGACCTTCGCAGCCATGCAGCAGACGGGAAGCTCACAAGCCATTTCCTCCTGTCGGTATTTCTGGTCGACGCCGACCGGGATGCAACCGCCGAAGCGGCCGACGACGCGGCGGCGATCGGCTGGTATACGCTCGAGGAGGTGCGCACCCTGCCGGTGCCGGCCAGCGTGCTCGAATGCGTCGAGCGGCTTGCAACGGCCCGCGACTGATCCGGCGCACGCCCTCCCCGGCGTTAACGATGCTTAACAATAACAGCGTGGAAAGCGAGCATTCCGCCTTGTTCCCGTCATGCTTGCCGTATCAACTAGGCACATGATTCACCGTCGCCTCATCGATCCGCTTCTGATCTGCGCCGTGCTTATGGCCGCAGTTCCGGCCTTTGCGCAGCCGACGGCGACAGTTCCGGCCGTGCAGGCGCCCGGCAATGACGGCGATGCCGAACGGCCGACGCCCTATGACGAGCAGCTTTTGCGGCTCGCCGAAATTCTCGGTTCCGTCAACTATCTGCGCAATCTCTGCAACCCGAAAGCCGAGGACGGCTGGCGGACAGGAATGCAGCAATTGCTGGATACGGAAACGAAGAACGAGCCGAAACGGCGGGAGCGGCTGACGGCGGCTTTCAACCGTGGATATCGTTCCTTTGCTTCGGTTTACACGAATTGCACGTCGCAGGCCGTGGTAGCCGAGGAGCGCTACCGTGCCGAAGGTGCAACACTTGCTACGGAAATAACCGCTCGCTTTGGAAATTGACGATTTATTAACCCCTTTTCATAGCGAGCCGTGTCGTTTTAGGAAAAGGCTGATAAAGTCGTTAAGCAAGTGGTAAGGACATGAATGTCTCGAGGAAAGAAACGATGGAAGCCAGCCTGAACGAAATCGACGACATGATCGTCCATGAAAAGATGCAGGCAGCGCTGGAATACCAGAACGAGGCCTGGGCCGACGGCATGGCCGATGGCATCGAGCCGGAGATCATCGCCGACGCCGCCATCGCCCACGCCATCCGCGAAACCATCCGCATTCGTGGAGAACAGGGTGCGGAAGCCTTGCTCGAATCGCTCCGGGAACGCATGCTTGCTGGTGAGTTCTCTCCGAACCGCACCCTGCAATAACAGCCAGAGATCCCTATGCACATCATGCCGGGCAATGAATTGCGACGTTCCATTGCCTCACTTGCCGCCGCAACCATGTTCATCGGCAGCCTGGCTTCGCCCCTGCCGGCGCTTGCCTTCTCCCTGATCAACCCCTCGGCTTCGCAGCCGGGCGCGGCGGGCAAATCCACCCAGCAGGGCCAGGACAAGCCGATCGAGCAGGCTCTCGAAGCACCGTCCAAGACGCTCCCGATGCCCGATCCGCTGGTCAAGAACCAGACGGACCAGAGCGGCAGCACCGCCGCGGCCGACAGCGCGAGCAAAGGCAAGCCGGCGGAAATCATCTATGACATCAGCAAGGTGCCGGAACCGGTGCGCAAGCTGCGCGAGACCATCGTCGAGGCAGCCGCTTCCGGTGATCTCGAGCGCCTGCGCCCGCTGATGAATGTCGGCGGCGGCCTCAACCAGACGCAGGTAACCGCGGACAATCCGGACGAAGATCCGATCAAGACGCTGCACGATCTCTCCGGCGATGCGGACGGCATCGAGATCCTCTCGATCCTCCTCGATATCATGTCGAGCGCCTGCGCCCATGTCGGCCAGGGCACGCCGGACGAAATGTATGTCTGGCCCTACTTCGCCGAGAAGGACATCAAGACCCTGACCACGCCGGAAAAGGTCGACCTGATGCGCATCGTCACCGCCGGCGACTTCTCCGACATGCTGGAATTCGGCGGCTATAATTTCTATCGCGTCGGCATCACGCCGGACGGCAAATGGAAATTCTTCACCTCCGGGGAGTAAGCCGGCCGAAGAGCTTGCGGTTCGCAAGCTGAGGCCCTACCTCTGAGCGATAGGCGACATCGACGGGTCCACCATGCCATCCGTATTCCTGAAAGACCGCTCCCTTCTTCGCGTCACCGGCGCGGAGGCGGAGCCTTTCCTCCATAATCTCATCACGACCGACCTTGCCGCGCTCGGCGCGGACGAGGCCCGGCCGGGCGCGCTGTTGACGCCGCAGGGCAAGATCCTGTTCGATTTCATGATCTGGCGCGACGGCGCCGGCTTTCTCCTGGAAACCGATGCCTCGCAACGGGACGGGCTGCTGAAGCGTCTCACCATGTATCGTCTGCGCGCACCGGTCGAGTTTGCGATCGAGGATGTCGAAGGCGTCACGGTCGCGTGGTCGGAGGCGGCAGCCGGCGGCCACAAGGACAGCCGTTTCGCCAAGGCGGGGATGACGCTGACGCGCACGCCCGGCCGTCATGGAGATGATGCCGAGACGCTTTACGAAGCCTCGCGCATCGCCAATGGCATCGCCGTCTCCGGCCGGGATTTCGCCCTGCAGGATGCCTTTCCGCATGATGTGCTGCTGGACCTCAATGGCGGCCTCGGCTTCCGCAAGGGCTGCTATGTCGGCCAGGAAGTGGTGTCCCGCATGCAGCATCGCGGCACGGCCCGCAGGCGGGTCGTCATCGTCAGCGGCGGCAGCGCCCTGCCCGCAAGCGGCACGGAACTGACGGCGGGCGGCAAGCCGATCGGCACGCTCGGCTCGACCGAGGGCGCCAGCGGCCTTGCCATCGTCCGCATCGACCGCGCCGGCGAAGCCATGGCCGCCGGCACGCCGATCCTGGCTGCGGGCGCGGAAGTCTCGCTCGCGCTGCCCGCCTGGTCCGGCCTTTCCTTCCCGGCGCAAGCCGACGAGGCCTCCGCATGACATCCGCCGATACTCCCCGCGCCTGGCAGCGCATGCTGTCCGGGCGCAGGCTCGATCTGCTCGACCCCTCGCCCCTTGATGTGGAGATCGGCGACATTGCCCATGGGCTTGCCCGCGTTGCCCGCTGGAACGGCCAAACCTTCGGGGACCACGCCTTTTCGGTGGCGCAGCACAGCCTCGTGGTCGAAGCGATCTTCCGCCACCTCAACCCGGCAACGCCGGATGAACTGCTGGCAGCACTGCTGCATGATGCTCCGGAATATGTCATCGGCGACATGATCTCGCCGTTCAAATCCGTTGTCGGCGGCGACTACAAGGAAGTGGAGAAACGGCTGGAGGCGGCGATCTATCGCCGTTTCGCCCTGCCGCCGCATTGCGCGCCGCGCCTGAAGGAAAAGATCAAGAAGGCGGATACGGTCTCGGCCTATTTCGAGGCGACGCTGCTTGCCGGCTTCACGCCGCGGGAGGCGCGCAAGCTCTTCGGTCAGCCGCGCGGCATCACGCAGGACATGCTGCCGATCGAGCCGATGCCCGCGCTCGACGCCCAGCGTCTCTTCCTGAAGCGCTTCGAGGCGATCGAAGCCGAACGCGCCCCCTTGAAAGCCCAGGCATGACCGCGATCGTCGTCTCACCGCTGGCGCGCATCGCGGAAATGGCCGTCCGCCATGGCGCCCGCGAGATGATCAGCCTGATGGCCAAGGAGCAGGCCTTTCACCGCCCGGCCGTGATCAAAGCCGACCGGCATCTCCTGCTCGGCATGAACGACATCAGCTTTGCCGGCACCGGCGATCTCGTCGCGCCGCAGGAAACGCATGTCCGCGAGATCATCGATTTCACCCGCAGATGGGACCGCGCCTCGCCGCTGCTGATCCATTGCTGGATGGGCGTCTCCCGCTCGCCGGCCGCAGCCTTGATTGCAGCACTCGCCGTTCATCCGGAAGAGGAGGACGCGGCTCTGGTCCGCCGCCTGCGCACGGCCTCGCCTTACGCGACACCGAATGCGCGGCTGGTGGCGATCGGCGACGAGATACTCGGCCGCAAGGGCCGGCTGGCCGACGCCGTCAAGGCAATCGGCCGCGGCGCCGATGCCGACGGAAACGCGCCTTTTGTGCTGCCGCTGTTTGCGGGCAGCAGTTCCGACTAAAGAAAGGCTCTCGCCTTCAGGACGGCTACTGAATCACCGCGCAGGCCAGCCGCTTGCCGGCGCCGCCGACCGGTTGGCTGCGGTAGTCGTCCGATTCGGCGTGGATCATCAGCGTCCGGCCACGAATGCCGTTCTTGCCGTCCAGCAGCACCATGCCGTTGAACACCTGGGCGCGCAGCTTGCCGTCCTGATCGACATATTGATTGGGCATGTCGCCGGCATGCGGGCCATTGGCGGCCAGCAATCCGTGTTCCGCCTTGCCGGGATTGAAATGACCGCCGGCGGATTCGAAGCCGTGCGTATGGTCGCAGCGATCGCTCTCGTGAATATGGAAGGCCATCCATCGGTTGGCCGGCAGGCCTGAAACGTCGAGCTCGATCAGCACGCCGGTCTTCGCCTCGGTCAACACCGCCCGCCCCGACTGTTTGCCATCGGCGCCGACGAAATCGGCGATGGCCGTCTGCTTGGTCTGCGCCGAAGCCGGCAGTCCCGCCGCCAAAGTCAGGACCGCGGCAATGATGAGCGCTCTCATAGAAAATCCTCCCCTTCTGGCATTGTCAATGCAACGCATCAGGAGGACGGGTGTTCCCATCGAGAGGAAATGAATGAATCCAATAACAAACAGACAGTTCGCCGCTGCCCGGCGAACTGCAACGACATCAGAGTAGCGGATCAAGCCGCCATATCGTCGACGTCGTACTGACCGTAGGTGCTGTTATAGGCATCCGCCGGCGTCAGCTCGTCGAGATCGACAGTGCTGTTGACGTCAGAGGCTCCCTCCGCCGTCGCCACACCGCCGCTCGGCAATTGGATAAGCTTCGCCATCAGGCTGCCCAAGGCTCCGCTGTTGCCAATGCTGCTCACCGTGCCGTAGGTGCTGCTTTCACTCTCGCCCGCATCGGTCTCGATAATGCCCGGACGCTCGTCGGCCTCGCGTTCCTCACGGCTCAGAATGCCGTCACCGTTCGCGTCCAGCCGCGAAAGCGTGCCGCGATAGGCATAGGAACTGTTGGATATGGAAGATACATGGGACATACAAACCTCCTAGGGTAGGAGCCGCCTCATGCGACGTCGTTTGTACGCAATACATTTCGATAGAACTATACCCCTGATAAGCTGCTTCGCGGCATTGGTAAAGACGAATTGTTAATGAGTATTAACAATAGTTTCAGAGTTATAAATTAATAAATCCTAATAATGAAATGACGGCCGGCACGGCCACGGACCGGCCCTATTTCCGGTTAATCCACTGAAATCATGAGAAAATCCTCTGCTTTCCCTTAACCTCCGATCCATTTCGTATAAGGTAAGCGGCGAGAGCCCATGGAGGGGACATCATGAGTTTGCTGCTGATCATCGTTGTCATCGCGGGCATTTTGATCCTGCGAAGCTACAACCTGCGGCTAAAGAAGCTCGAAAGCCGCGTTCAGGAGCTGCAAAACGCCATGGCCGGCCGGGTGCTGGCCGTGGGTGACGGCGAATCGGCGGCGGTGGAAACACCCGGCGTCGACGCGGAACCAGACACGCGGCAGCCGGTCGATGTGGCCGCCGAACTCTCCGATGGCAGCGAGGCCGAGGCAGAGGCGGAACAGGCCGCCATCGCCGCGCGCGCAGCCGCAGATGAGATCGAGGAAACCAGCGTTGCGGCGCCGGCAACCGCTGCCGCCAACGAGAGCCTGGAGAGCACGATCGGTGCCCGCTGGGCCGTCTGGGTCGGCGGCATCGCGCTGGCGCTCGGCGGCATCTTCATGGTCAAATATTCGATCGAAAGCGGCCTGCTCAGCCCCGGCGTCCGGCTGTCGGTGGCGGCGATCTTCGGCCTGGCGCTTATTGCCGCCGGCGAGGCGATCCGCCGCCGCTCCGCGCCCGTTCTTGCCAATACTTTCCAGAATGCGATGATCCCCGGCGTGCTCACCGCGGCGGGCGTGGTTGCACTCTTCGGCTCGACCTATGCCGCGCATGGCATTTACGGCTTCCTCGGGCCGACCACCGCCTTCCTGCTGCTGGCGCTGATCTCGCTTGCCACGCTCGGCCTGTCGCTCCTGCACGGGCAGGCGCTGGCCGGCCTCGGCCTGTTGGCCTCGATGATCACGCCGGCGTTGATCGCCTCGACCGCGCCGCGGCCATGGGTCCTGTTCGGCTATCTCACCGTCACCTGGTTCGCCACCATTGCCGCCTCGCGGCTGCGCCACTGGCTGATCGTGCCGGCCGCCGCCAATGCGCTGCTCAGCCTCTGGCCGCTGCTCTTCATCAGCTTCAGCCCCATCGTGGAACTGACGCCGGTGACCGTGTCCATGCTGGCGATGATGGCCGTCACGATTTTCCTCTGGCCGGGACGGTACGAGACGGCCACGGCGATTGCCACGAAAAGCAATGACGAACCGGTCCTGCAGGGAGAGGTCCCGGCTGCGCCTCCTGCCGCCACGCCTCCCGCCAAGGACTGGGCGGACTTCCTCGCCCGGCCACCGCTCGGCGTGACGCTGACGGCATCCATCGGTGCGCTTGCCGTCGCGCTGTTTCTTCTGCTCGACAGTGTCCGCTACGGATATCCGCTGACGGAAGCAACCTTCCTGTTCGCAGCCATCGTCGCGGCGGTCGCCGCCTTCGGGGCCGGCCGTCTCCATGCCGGCTGCGCGGCCATCCTGTCGGCTGTCGCCGCCGCGAGCGGCATGTTCCTGGCGCTCTCGCATACGATCGGCGGCGTGGAGATCGCCGACAACTCCCATGCGTTCTACGATGTCGTCGTTCACGAGGGGCTTGGGCTGGGCGCGCTCTTCACGCTGATCGGCGCCTTCTTCCTCAAACGGTTCGGCGACAGCGAAAAATCCTTTGCCTCGCTGTGGAGCGTCATCATGGCGGCGACGCCGCTGGCGATCGCCACGATCAGCTTCATCAACGTCGGCAACTGGACGCGCGACTGGCTGCACGGCCTCTATGGCATCGGGCTTTGCGTCGCCCTGCTCGCGCTGGCGCAATGGCAATCCCGTCGTTCGTCCGAGGGCGGCAGCGCGCTGACCGTGAACATCCTCGCCGCAGGCTCCTTTGCCGCCGCGGTCTTTGCCCTGCACACGCTTGCCCATGGGGCTACGGCGACGATCCTGCTGCCGCTGCTCGGCCTTGCCTATCTAACCGCCGGGCGCGTGCGCGACTGGCCCGTCCTGCCCTGGGCCATGGTCGCGGCGCTGATCCTCACCATGGGGCGCATCGCCTGGCAGCCGACCATCGTCGATCCGTCCGAGCTCGGCACGACGCCGGTCTTCAACATGCTGCTTGCCGGCTATGGCATTCCCGCCGCGCTCGCCGCCTGGGCCGCTTTCCAGGTCCGGCATCTGCCCGGCCAGAAGCTTCGCAGCGCCCTGCAGGCATTGGCGAGCATCCTGGTGCTACTGACGATCGCCATTCTCGTGCGCCATGCGATGAACGGCGGCGTTCTGAATTCGAATGTGCCGACGCTCGGCGAACAGGCGATCTACACATTGCTGGCGATCGGCGCCTCGGCGACGCTGATGGCGCTCGATCTCAGCGCGTCGAGTCCCGTCTTCCGCTATGGCGGCATGGCGGTCGGGGTGCTCTCGGTCGTCTCGATCCTGACCCTGCATCTGCTTGGGCTCAATCCCTTCATTACCGGCGAGAGCACGGGCCGGATTCCGGTCTTCAACCTGCTGCTGCTCGGCTATCTCCTGCCGGCGGCCGGCTATGGCGGGCTGGCGCTTTATGCCCGCAACAGGCGGCCCCTGCCCTATGTGACGATGCTGGCCGTCGCCGGCGCGGTCATGGCCTTTTCCTGGGCGACGCTGTCGGTGCGCCGCCTCTGGCAGGGCGAGTATATTCCGTTCTGGAACGGCTTCATTCAGGGAGAGCTCTATTCCTATTCCGTCGTCTGGCTGCTGATCGGCATTGCGCTTCTCTGGCTCGGCGCGCGTTTCGACGCCCGCAGCCTGCGCTTTGCATCGGCGGCGCTGGTCTTCGTCGCGGTCGTCAAGGTCTTCCTGATCGACATGGCGAATCTCGAAGGCTTCCTGCGGGCGCTGTCCTTCATCGGCCTCGGCGCGGTGCTGATCGGCATCGGCCTGTTCTATCAGAAGGTTCTGACGGGCAAGAGAACGACGGAATGATTGCGGCGAATCTCCCGGCCCGATAGGAACGGCAGGATCATTCCGACAGATCATTGCGAGACAGGATCGACGATGGACATCAACAAAATGGCGCGGGCCTTTGCCCCGTTCGAAACGCTGGCCGCCGATCTCATCCCGCATGCGGCGGACGGCGATGACGGTTCGCACGACATCGCCCATATCCTGCGCGTCTTCCGCAATGCCATGTCCATCCAGAGCGAGGAAGGCGGCAATGCCCGCATCCTCGGCGCCGCCGTGCTGCTGCATGACTGCGTCGCGGTGGAAAAGAACTCGCCGCATCGCGCCCAGGCATCGCGGCTTGCCGCCGAGAAGGCTTCCGGCCTGCTGCGGGACATGGGATGGGCAAACGAGGATATTGCCGCCGTGGCGCATGCGATCACCGCGCACAGCTTTTCCGCCAATATCGCGCCGGAAACGCTGGAGGCAAAGATATTGCAGGATGCCGACCGGCTGGATGCGATCGGCATGGTGGGCGCCGCCCGCTGTTTCTACATTGCCGGCCGATTGGGCTCCGGCCTCTACGACCCCTTCGATCCGCTCGCGACCGAGCGGCCGCTGGACGACAAGCGCTTCGCCATTGACCATTTCGAGACAAAGCTGTTCAAACTGGCGGACGGTTTCCAGACCGAAGCCGGTCGCCGCTTCGCCAGCGCCCGGCATGAGCGGCTGAAGACCGTGCTGGCAATGTTCATCGACGAAATCTGAGGGCCGATTCCATGCAGGTCAGCGATCTCTTCATCTATCCGCTCAAGAGCGCACGCGGCATCGCCATTCCCTCAGCCTCTATCGACGCCTTCGGCCTTGCCGGCGACCGCCGTGCCATGCTTGTGGACCCATCGGGCCATTTCATCACGCAGCGCGAATTGCAGGATCTCGCCCGCATCGACATCCAGCCGGCTCCCTCCTATCTGCGCCTGAAGATGGAGGGCAAGCCCGACATCATCGTGCCGCCGCCGCATCCGGACCACCGCATGGACGTGGTGGTGTGGAAATCGGCCGTCAACGCCTCCGTCGCCGACCACGAGACGAACAGGGCACTGTCGGACTGGCTTGGCCGCGAGGTCAGGATGGTGTTCTTCGACAGGCTTGCCAGGCGCATCGCCAGCCCGGAATGGGCAGGCGAGGACACGCCGGTCACCTTTGCCGACGGATACCCGATCCTCATCACCACGACCGGCTCGCTGAAGGCGCTCAATGCCGATCTCGCCGCCCATGGCGAGGGATCGGTCGGCATGGAGCGTTTCCGCCCGAACATCGTCATCGATTGCGACGAGGAATGGCCGGAGGACCGCTGGGCGGCGATCGAGATCGGCGGCATTCGTCTCGATCTCGTCAAGCCCTGCGCCCGCTGCATCATGACGACGCAGGACCAGACGACCGGTTCGCGCGACGTGCCGAACCCGATGCCGGCGATGGGCCGCGTGCGCATGTCCGCCGACCGCCGTGTCCCTGGCCCGCTCTTCGGCTGGAACGTGGCGCCGCGCGGCGAAGGCACGGTGACCATCGGCGATACGGTGACGGTGATCGAGGAACGGCCGGAAGGCTGGGCCTTCAAGCGGCGTTAGAGCGTTGTCCTGTCCGGCGTTCAGCGCTTGGCGGCCAGTGCGGCCCGCTGTTCCGTCTCCTGCGGCAAAGCCGCCTTCATCGCCTTCAAGGCCGCCTGGATGAAGCCGTCGCGGGCGGCGGCGATCTCGATGCCGCGCGGTTCGTAGACGTGGCGATGCAGGAAGAAGCCGGTCAGGCGGAAGGCATCGGCGAGGCTTTCGCCATCCGCCGCGACGACAGCCCCGGCTACAAGGAAGGGCGGCAGCGTCAGCATCTTGTCGGCCCAGGGCTGGCCCGCCGCGCGGCAGACGGCGCGGCCGCTCTTCGGTGATACGAACGCCAGATCCTCATGCACGCCGGTGGCGGCGCATTCGGTGAGATCGAGGCCGTAACCGAGATCATTGAGAACGGCCAGTTCGAAGCGAACGAAAAGCTCGCCGGCATCCAAGGGGTTCTGCAGGTTTTCGAGGATGACATCGAGCGCGTCGTAGAGATGCGGATGCGGATCGCGCTCGGGCAGCAGGCGCAACAGCGCTCCCATGGCCTGCACGCCGTAGACGGCGGTCGCCGTCTCCATCAGCCGCGCCGCCCGCAGCCGCACCGGCTCCATGCGGAATTCGCCGAGATGCTCGTGCAGGCGCGCGCGCCATGTCACCTCGACCAGATTGCCCGCCTGCAGCACCGGCTGCATGGCGCGCGAACGCCCCGAGCGCACCAGCCCCATGTGCCGGCCGCGGGCACGCGTCATCACCTCGGCGACGACGCTGGTCTCGCCGAGGCGCTTGACGCCCAAGATGATCGCATGGTCCTGCCACTGCATCGGCCGGTTTGTCCCGCAGGTTGTCGTGATTCGAGTTTAGGACAAACCGCAGGCGCTGTCACATGTCGGACGACCCGCCCGAACTCGACAGCTTGTCGACGAAGACCCGCATGGCGGCCTCGTCGAAAGGCTTGTTCAAGAGCGGCACATGCCGCAGATCCGGCGGGAAATCGAGCGTATCGGAATAACCGCTGACGAAGCCGAAGGGGATACCGCGCTCGACCAGCAAGCGGGCAAAGCCGAAGCTCATCGACTCCCCCAGATTCACGTCCAGCATCGCAAAATCGTAGTGATCCGTATGAACGGCGTTGACCGCCTGTTCCAGGTTCGAGGCGATCTCCACCTCCTCGACACCGACAAGGCGAAGAATTTCCTCCGCCTCCATGGCAATGATCAGATTGTCTTCCAAAATCAGAGCGCGCTGAACCGTCATATCAGCGCCATCCCCGCATGCGCACGCCTTGCGGCGGCGCGCCCCGTAAAAAGTTCCACATCTATTCCCTCCGGTGCCAATCATCGGCCCGTGTTGAATGGATGGCATGCCCCCATCCGTGCTGGCTCAGTCTCCTGTGACATGACCTTGCCACAACCCGCTTCGCACTTTTCGCACCGCGGTACTATGGGCTCGCCCTCATGCTCCAATCGCTTTTGCCGCCGCGGTTAGTAAAAGGTGAAACTGGTCGAAAAGTGACGAGAATTGTAGTTCATGCTGATACACTTGCTCCTGTCATTAAAAAAAGACATGAGCGGGCTGTGTCAATATCGGACATCGGGTTGGAGGCGCTGCCCCGAATCAGGTCCATTCAACCGGAACGGGCGAAGGCACTTTCCGCATTCGGCACAGCGCCGGGCACGTCCTACCGACAGCCCGGCAAGCGTTCCGAAAACGTTTTCAGGACTTTATGCGGCTATGTTGGGAAGAGGCTGCACGGAGCGCGCAGGCGAGCCCCACGACACAAGTCCGAGACTTTCGCTGAAAATGGCAACCGCCGATACACTTAGCGGCCGAGCAAAAAAGGTGGAAAAATCAACAGCTTCCACATCATTCGGGCCGCGTTGGCAGACGCGGCCCGTTGGATGACTGTTGCAATGGAGGCTCCCTGCTGACCGCAGTGGCTCGTCAGCGCGGAAATTCCAGTCCCATTTCGCGGAAGCGCTCGGGATCGTCGCCCCAATTCTCGCGCACCTTGACGAAGAGGAAGAGGTGCACCGGCTGCTCGAGAATTTCGGACAGTTCCTTGCGCGAGGCCGTCGAGATCGCCTTGATCGTTTCGCCCGATTTGCCCAGCGCAATCTTCTTCTGGCTCTCGCGCTCGACATAGATCACCTGCTCGATGCGAACCGAGCCGTCCTTGCGCTCTTCCCATTTTTCCGTCTCGACATGCGAGGAATAGGGAAGCTCCTGATGCAGGCGCAGGAACAGCTTTTCGCGGGTGATTTCGGCGGCGAGCTGGCGCATCGGCAGGTCGGAAATCTGGTCTTCGGGATAATACCACGGACCTTCCGGCAGGGTTTTCGCCAGATAGTTCATGACATCGTCGCAGCCCGAACCGTTTTCGGCCGAGATCATGAAGGTCTGGTCGAAGGCGATCTTTTCGTTGGCGGCGGCGGCCAGCGCCAGCAGATCCTCGCGACGGACGCGGTCGATCTTGTTGAGAACCAGGATCTTCGGCTGGGAGACCTCTTTCAGCCCTTCGAGAATGGCCTCGGCATCGCCGCGCAAACCCCGCTCGCTGTCGATCAAGAGCATGATCAGATCGGCATCCTTGGCTCCGCCCCAGGCCGACGTCACCATGGCGCGGTCAAGGCGGCGACGCGGCTTGAAGATGCCGGGCGTGTCCATGAAGACGATCTGCGCATTGTCATGGATGGCGATGCCGCGCACGATGGCGCGCGTCGTCTGCACCTTATGGCTGACGATCGACACCTTGGCGCCGACCAGCCGGTTGACGAGCGTCGATTTGCCCGCATTGGTCGGGCCGATAAGGGCCACGAAACCGGAATGCGTCACGCCGTTGTTTTCCGCCGCGCCTTCGCCGGCAGCCGTGTCTTCCTGATTGGTCATTCGTTCCGTCACTTCTGAGCCGACTGCGGCTGCCATACACCTTCGCGCTCCAAAATCCGCGTCGCGGCCACCTGCTCGGCGGCGCGCTTGGAACGCTCAATACCGGTCTCGGGCGTTGTTCCCGCCACTTCAACCGTCACCGTGAAGCGGGGATCATGATCCGGTCCGCTACGGTCATCAACCCTATAAACGGGCGTCACGCCAAATTTCGCGTGCGCCCATTCCTGCAATTCCGTCTTGGCGTCGCGCCTTGCGCCGTCCGGCCGGATGGCCCGGCCTTCCCAATAGCGCAGGATGAACTTGCGCGCCACTTCGAGGCCACCGTCGAGATAGAGCGCCGCAATCAGGCTCTCGACGACATCGGCGCGCACGTTCAGCATGCGCTTGCCGGTCAGTTTCTTCACATCGGCACCGGTGCGGATGAAGAGATGCAGTTCCATCTCGTCGGCGACGGCGGCGCAGGTCTCGGCGCTGACCAGCTGGTTCAGGCGCACGGAAAGCTCGCCTTCGGTCGCCGCGCCGAAGGTGCGGAACAGAAGCTCGGCGATGCACAGGCCGAGAACCCGGTCGCCGAGAAATTCCAGCCGCTCGTAGTTTCCGGCCTTGTGCGTGCGGGCACTGGCATGCGTCAGTGCCCAGTCGAGGCGCTCCTTCTCGGCGAATTCATGGCCTATCGCGGCTTCGAGCCTGGCACGATCCGCCGGCGAGAGCGTCTGCGTCTTCGTCATTCGACAACCTTGAAGAGGCGGTCCCAACGCATGTTGGTCGGCCATTTCCAGATCTCGCGGAACGAGGTGTCGTGGCCGAGCGAGAAGAAGATCACGCTGGCGCGGCCGATCAGGTTCTCGAAGGGCACGTAGCCGACGTCGAAACGGCTGTCGTCGGAATTGTCGCGGTTGTCGCCCATCATGAAGTAGTGATCGGCGGGAACGACATATTCCTGGGTATTGTCGCCGCGGGACGTCGGCGACAGATCCAGCGTATCGAAGACCTTGCCGGTATCGGGCAGGCGCTCGCTATAGACGGGGATGCTGTCGCCCGGCTCCTGGCTGTAGTCCGAGGCGAAGGTGCCGTGCGGCTCGCGCGGGACAGCCTGTCCGTTGATGTAGAGAATGTCGTTCTTCACCTGGATACGGTCGCCCGGCAGGCCGATGACGCGCTTGATGTAATCGACATCCGGGTTCGGCGGGAAACGGAACACCACGACGTCGCCACGCTTCGGCGTGCTCGCGAAAATACGGCCGCTGAAGAGATCCGGCGAGAAAGGCAGCGAATATTTCGAATAGCCATAGGCGAACTTGTTGACGAAGATATAGTCTCCGACAAGAAGCGTCGGCATCATCGAGCCGGACGGAATGGTGAATGGCTGGAACAGCACCGTGCGGATGATCATCGCCAGGAGCAAAGCCTGCACGATGACCTTGATGTTCTCCCAGAGGGCGTTCTGCTGTTTTACGGCTTTCTCGGACACGCAGTCTTATTCCTTTTTCGCACCCCACCGGCGCACTTCATATTCAGGCACTGTCTACCCGCTTCATATCACGGCGGCAATGGCGCAGGTATCAAAAGCGACATGCGGCTGTCATTCAATCCGCAATCGGCAAGGCCTCGATAATCACAAAGGCTTGAGCGAGCGGAAAATCATCCGTTATCGTCAAATGAATGGCCGCGCGGTGATTTTCCGGCAGCATGGATGCCAGCCTCCTGGCCGCGCCACCCGTCAGATGCATGGTCGGCTTGCCGCTCGGCAGGTTGACGACGCCCATGTCGCGCCAGAAGACGCCCTGGGCAAGACCGGTGCCGAGCGCCTTGGAACAGGCCTCCTTGGCGGCGAAGCGCTTGGCATAGGAGGCCGCCTTGTTCTTGCGGCTTTCGGATTTGACCTGCTCGATATCGGTGAAACAGCGTTCGGTGAAGCGCGCGCCGAAACGCTCGATCGATTTTTCGACGCGGCGGATGTCGATGAGGTCGCTACCGATCCCGATGATCATGAGAAGGCCCTCCAGCCGGCCGTCGCGGTGGCGCGTCCGTCAGACACCGGATGCGTTTTCCGCGAGCGACATGCGTTCGCGGGCGCGCTCCATCAGCCGCTCCTTGCGCCGGGTCTTGAAGCCCTTCACGCCGTAATAGGTCAGGGCGTAGACGATGATGCCCGTGACGATCGCCGGCGGAATGCCGCCGATCAGCATCGGCTTCAGGACCGGGTCCCAGATCTGCAGGAGATCGCCCTTATGCCAGAGCGCCGGCAGATCGACGGTTTCGCCCTGGCCGCCGCTGTCGCGGGCCAGGATCAGGTGACCGATTTCCCAGGTCAGACCCCAGATGAAGGGATAGGTGATTGGATTGCCGGCGGCCAGGCAGCCGAGCGCGGAGGCAATCACGTTGCCGCCGATCATATAGGCGATGACGATCGCCATGATGAAGTGCACGCCGATGAAAGGTGTCCAGGACACCATGATGCCGGCCGCAAAGCCCGCCGCCACCGAATGCGGCGAGGCGGCAAGGCGGACCAGCCGCTTGCCAAAATATTGGAACGAGCGGACAAAGCCCTTGCGGGGCCAAAGATGCTCCCGCAGCTTTTCCTTGAACGTCAGTGGTTTTCGGCGTCGAAATAACATGCGGCTTATCTAGTGCACTGAAGGCCGTCATGACAAGAGCGGCGAGGCATATGATGCACCGATTGCGCGGCTGCGCCGCCTAGGTTCTCAAGGGCGCGACATGCTTGCGCGGCACAAGGTCGCCTTCGTCTTTACTTCCGGAGCATAGTATCCACCGCTGGCGGGATGCTCCAAGGGCGCAGCAACTGTCACGCCCCTTCCCATTCGAAAGTATTGTCAGCGATCAACGCTGGCGGAACAAGCCGCGGTCGACCTGGCGCTGACGATATTCAAGGTCAAAACGGTCGTGCGAACCATTCAGGTAAGCCATTTCGCGTTCTTCAACACTCGGAACACGCAGGGCGCGGGTGATTTTCTTGATAGGACCAAACATTGTCTTCTCTCATCTCTGTTTCGTTTCTTCGATGATCAGAAGATAGGCCTTGCAAAGGTTAATTACCACCGCTCTAAAATCGACGCAGCCATGCGCATATCGCATACCTAAGCAAATGAGCGGCGAATTTTGGTCATAAAATGATCACAAAATATGCAGCATGACCGGATCAAGGCCGCCGCCAGGGCTAATTATTCGTAAAGCCGCTTCACGGTGGCGATGCAGTCGAGTTCCTTGAGCTGAACCAGGAGCTGGTTGAGCTGGCGCAAATCCCAGACTTCGACATCCAGCGCCATCTCCGTGAAGTCGGCGGCGACGCGCACCGTATTGAGGATACGGATATTGACGTCGATATCGGCCACGGTCTGCGCGACCTTGGCAAGCGTGCCCGGCTCGTTCAGCGCATTGATGAGGATGCGGGCGCCGAAGCGGGACTTGTTGGCCTCATCCAGATCCCAGCGCACGTCGATCCAGCGCTCCGGCTGATCGTCGAAACGCTGCAGCACCGGCGACTGGATCGGATAGATGGTGATGCCCTTGCCTTTTTCCATGATCCCGACGATGCGATCGCCCGGAACCGCGCCGGTCGGCGCGAAATGCACCTCGACATCGGCGGCCAGCCCGCGGATCGGCAGGGCGTCGACGCCCTCGACGCTGGCGGCGAGATCGGCCTTGGTCTTGCCGGGGATCTTGAAGATCATGCCGGAGGCGCTGCGAACATTGAACCAGCCCTCGTCGCCCGCCGGCTTGACGGTGACACGCTCATCCTGATGGTCGGGATAGACGGCGCGCAGCACGTCGAGGGACGACATCTCCCCTCGCCCGACGGCGGCAATGGCATCCTCGACATCCTTCTGGCCGAGGCGATGCAGCGCCGGCTTCAGCGCCTCGCGCGAAAAGACCTTGCCGGCGCGCTCGAAGGTGCGCTCAAGAATACGGTGGCCGAGACCGGCATATTGCTTGCGGATGGCAAGACGCGTGGCGCGGCGGATGGCGGCGCGCGCCTTGCCCGTCACGACGATCTCTTCCCAGGCGGCCGGCGGCACCTGCACGCCGGAGCGGATGATCTCCACCTCATCGCCATTGTTGAGACGTGTCACCAGCGGCATGATGCGGCCGTTGATCTTGGCGCCGACCGTGGTGTCGCCGATGTTGGTGTGAACGGCATAGGCGAAATCGATCGGCGTGGCGCCGCGCGGAAGCGCAATCAGCTTGCCCTTGGGCGTGAAGCAGAAGACCTGGTCCTGGAACAGCTCGAGCTTGGTATGCTCAAGGAACTCCTCCGGGCTGTCGCCTTCCGCCAGCGCTTCGATGGTGTGGCGCAGCCAGGAATAGGCATTGCTTTCGCGCGACAGCAGCTCGCCGTCGCCGTTGGCGCCCGTGTTCGCGCCGTCCTTGTAGAGCGCGTGGGCGGCGATGCCGAATTCGGCAATCTCATGCATGCGCTTGGTGCGGATCTGCAGCTCGATGCGCTGGCTGGACGGGCCGACGATCGTCGTGTGCAGCGAGCGGTAGTCGTTCTGCTTCGGCGTCGAGATGTAGTCCTTGAAGCGGCCGGGCACGACGCGCCAGCGCGTATGCACGATGCCGAGCGCGCGATAGCAGGACGGAACGTCATCGACGAGCAGGCGGAAACCATAGACATCGGAAAGCTGCTCGAAGGACAGCGACTTCGACTGCATCTTGCGAAAGACGGAATAAGGCTTCTTCTGCCTGCCCTTGACCATGGCGTTGGCGAGGCCGTTGGCGACCAGCAGATCGCGCAGCTCCGTCTCGATCTTCTTCACCAGGCCTTCGTTGCGCCGCGACAATTCTTCGAGACGCTTGGTGACCGTATCATGCGCCTCGGGGTTGATGTGGCGGAAAGAAAGCTCTTCGAGCTCCTCGCGCATGTCCTGCATGCCCATGCGCCCGGCAAGCGGCGCATAGATCTCCATCGTCTCCTCTGAAATGCGCGCGCGCTTTTCCGGCGACATATGTTCGAGCGTGCGCATATTGTGCAGGCGGTCGGCCAGCTTGACGAGGAGGACGCGGACATCGTCGGAAATGGCCAGCAGCAGCTTGCGCAGGTTTTCGGCCTGCTTCGCCTTCTTAGTGACGAGATCGAGCTTCTTGATCTTGGTCAGGCCTTCGACCAGACGGCCGATATCCTCGCCGAACAATTCGTCGATTTCGGCGCGCGTCGCCGTCGTATCCTCGATCGTGTCATGCAGCAGGGCGACGGCAATCGTCGATTCATCCAGACGCATGTCGGTCAGGATGGCGGCGACTTCGAGAGGATGGGAGATGTAGGGATCGCCGCTGGCACGCTTTTGCTGCCCATGCTTCTGCATCGCGTAGACATAGGCTTTGTTGAGCAGAGCTTCATTGGCATCGGGCTTGTACTTCTGCACGCGCTCGACAAGCTCGTATTGCCGCATCATTCCCAAGCTACTCCCGCCAAAACAAAAGCGCGCCAGTCAATAGGACCGGCGCACGCATCATCTCATCATATCGCTCCTTTATGGAGCATCAAGATCGGCGATCAGTAATCGTCGCTTTTTTCCGGCGGAACAAGGCCTTCGATACCGGCCAGAAGCTCTTCTTCCGACATCTGGTCGAAGGTGACGGCTTCCGGAGCATCCTCTTCCTCGTCGCCCGAAGCAGCAGCACCGGCGCCAGCGGCCAGCAGGCTCGCCGGATCGGGCTCGGGCTCGTCGATTTCGACATGCTTCTGCAGCGAATGGATCAGGTCTTCCTTCAGGTCGTCGGGAGACAGCGTCTCGTCGGCGATTTCGCGCAGGGCGACGACCGGGTTCTTATCGTTGTCGCGGTCGATGGTGATCGAGGAACCCTGCGAAATCAGTCGCGCGCGATGGCTGGCGAGCAATACGAGCTCGAACCGGTTCTCTACTTTATCAATGCAATCTTCTACTGTGACACGGGCCATTGCCTGTCCTTTGCGGTCGTGATGTCTTCATCATGTCTCGGAGTAGCACGCCGATACAAGCAAACGAAGGCAAATTCAAGTTTTTCCTGCTCCGGCCCTCCCAATCCCTCCACAATCCGCTAAAATTCAATAGACAAATCATGGATTCTACCTAAAATTGCTTGGAATATCGCGGAACGTGCCCTACATCTCGGTTATATGAATAATTCATAAAGTAATACGAATTATTCGCCGGCGTCAAGCAAGGCGTTGTTTTGACTAGATTTTGCATACAGTGATTGCGTTTTGATAACAGTGGATATGTAAGCGATGTTCGACCCACGCGAAAAAATTGCACTTTTCATAGACGGCGCCAATCTCTACGCCGCATCCAAGAGCCTTGGTTTCGATATCGACTATCGCAAGCTGCTGAAGGCCTTTCAGAAGCGCGGATATCTGCTGCGTGCCTATTATTATACGGCTCTCATCGAGGATCAGGAATATTCCTCGATCCGGCCGCTGATCGATTGGCTCGACTATAACGGCTACAAGGTCATCACCAAGCCGGCCAAGGAATTCACCGACTCCATGGGACGCCGCAAGATCAAGGGCAACATGGATATCGAGCTGGCGATCGACGCCATGGAACAGTCGGAAACGGTCGATCACCTCGTGATCTTCTCCGGCGACGGCGACTTTACCACCCTGGTGGAAGCGTTGCAGCGCCGCGGCCGCAAGGTGTCGGTCATTTCCACCATGGCCACCCAGCCGCCGATGATCGCCGACGACCTTCGCCGTCAGGCCGACCATTTCATCGATCTCGTTTCGCTGAAGGCGGAAATCGGCCGCGATCCGTCCGACCGCCCGCAACGCCCGGCCGAGACGGCACCGGCCGTAGAGGTCGACGAGTAATCACCGGCTGAAGCCAACCCGGGTGCAGGCTCCGCGTTTGCGGCGGCCGGCCCTTCGCCAAGGCATCCCGGGCTTGCCGAAGGGGCGTTCGTCGCTGCAATCGATTCACTGGATCGATTGCTCGGGCTTCGCCCGAGCACTTCTCACTCTCACCCATTATCCTTGAGGATACGGCTCTTCTGCCGGTTCCAGTCGCGTTCCTTCTCGGATTCGCGCTTGTCGTGGATCTTCTTGCCCTTGGCGAGCGCGAGTTCGAGCTTGGCGCGGCCGCTGTCGTTGAAATAGATCTTCAACGGGATGAGCGTCATGCCTTCGCGATTGACGGCGGAGCGCAGCCGCCCGATCTCGCGGCCCGAAAGCAGCAGCTTACGACGGCGGCGCGGCTCGTGGTTGAAGCGGTTCGCCTGCAGATATTCCGGCAGATAGGAGTTGATCAGCCAGATCTCGCCGTCCTCGTCCGAGGCATAGGATTCGGCGATATTGGCCTTGCCCTCGCGCAGCGATTTGACCTCCGTGCCCTTCAGCACGAGGCCGGCCTCGTAGGTGTCGATGATCTCATAGTTGAAGCGGGCCTTGCGGTTCTCCGCAACAACCTTATTCACCACGCGTTGGCTGCCTTTGGGTGCCATGGTTCTTCTTCTTGTTCGTGCGTCATTTCCGGCAGCGGCCATCGGCGCGCCAAGGTTCCTGCCCCCTAAATAAGCGAGACCTCCCTCCTTGTGAAGAGAGCGGTCTCGAATAGGGCTGTTGCGGGTATCGGCGTTAGTTCAACAGGCCGGCGTGGCGCATCGCGGCATCGATGGCCGCTTCCGTGCTCGGCTCCAATGTCGAGAGCAGCGGCGAGCGCACGTTGCGGCTCATCCGGCCGAGACGGGAAAGGCCGTATTTGGCGCCGCAAAGGCCGGGCTCCAGGAAGATCGCCTTGTGCAGGGGCATCAGCCGGTCCTGATAGGCAAGCGCCTTGGCATAATCGCCGGCAAGCGTCGCCGCCTGAAATTCCGCGCACAGGCGCGGCGCAACATTGGCGGTGACCGAGATGCAGCCGACGCCGCCATGGGCGTTGAAGCCAAGCGCCGTCGCGTCCTCGCCGGACAGCTGACGGAAATCGGTGCCGCAGGTGATGCGCTGCTCGGACACGCGCTCGATCTTGCCTGTGGCGTCCTTGACGCCGACGATATTGGCATGCGCCTTCACAAGCGCGCCCATGGTCTCCGGCGTCATGTCGACGACGGAACGGCCGGGGATATTATAGATATAGATCGGCAGCTTCACGGCTTCGGCGATCGCCGAGAAATGCGCGTAAAGCCCCTTCTGCGTCGGCTTGTTGTAATAGGGGGTCACGACCAGAACCGCGTTGGCGCCGACCTTCTCGGCGTGCTGGGCAAGCTCGATCGCCTCACGCGTATTGTTGGAGCCGGCGCCGGCCATGACCGGAACGCGCTTGTTCGCCACTTCGATGGAGAGCTCGACGACGCGCTTATGCTCATCATGCGACAGGGTCGGCGATTCACCCGTGGTGCCGACGGGAACGAGCCCGCTGCTGCCCTCTTTGATCTGCCAATCGACATGGGAAGCGAAGGACGCTTCATCCACCTTGCCGGCATCGGTAAAGGGCGTAACGAGAGCGGGAATGGACCCCTGGAACATGCAAGTCTCCTAGCGGCGCGCTTCCACGCTTCAGCCGCAATCCATGGTTATGAATCCGCGCACCATAAAGCGCCAGCGTGACGCCGACAAGCACGCTTTCGCTGGTGAAGGGCAGTTTCCGATATCATAATTGATTGAAATTTGGACCAACGCTAAGGTTTCGTTAATATAAATTTCGGCAAATGGAGGGGACCTGTTTTTGTTGTGAGTAGCCGGATGAAAAGACCTCTCGTGATCCTGACGGCTGTGGGCGTGGCGGTCGCGTGGGGTAGTTTTGCGTCACAACTTCCCGGTGCACAGCTGCCGCTGCAAAAGGCGACCGACGTAGCGATGACCACGACGGACCCGCTGAGCACGAGCTCAATTCCGCGCGGCTCCGCAATCGCTCCTCTCAGCGGCGACCTGAAAGCCGGTCTCGACGCGCTCTCCGGCAAGAACCCGATGCAGGCGCTCGCCATCCGCAACGGCATGGGCCAGGGCACGCTCGACCGTCATATCCTGACCTGGGCGATCGCCACATCCGGCCAGCCCGGCGTTCCCTCCGGCGAAATCGCCGCCGCCGCGCGCGAACTTGTCGGCTGGCCCGGCCTCGCTGGCCTGCGCGCCAATTCCGAACGGGCGCTCTATACCGAAAATCCACCGGCCGATCAGGTGCTTGCCGCCTTCGGCAACACGCAGCCGGAAACCCCGGAAGGCGCCGTGGTCCTGTCGCGGGCGCTGGTTTCGCGCGGCGCATCGGCGCAAGCCGCCAAGCTCATCCGCAGGATCTGGCGCGACGAGGCGCTGGACAAGTCCTTCGAGGACAAGATCCTCGCCGAATTCGCCGGCCTGCTGTCGCCCGCCGATCACAAGGCGCGCATGGATTATCTGCTCTATCGCGACCGCACCGCACAGGCAAAGCGCTTCGGCGATCTCGGCAAGGCGCAGTCGCTCTACAAGGCCTGGGCGGCGGTCAACAACCGCTCGGCCAATGCCGGGGCATTGCTTGCCGGCATCGACGCGCAATGGCGCAAGGACCCCGCCTATCTTTTCATGCGGGTCGAGAATCTGCGCCGCCAGGACAAGTATGACGACGCCGCCAGCCTGCTGACGCAGATACCGCGCGACCGCGCGAGCCTCGTCAATGCCGGCGCATGGTGGAACGAGCAGCGCATCGTCAGCCGCGGCCTCGTGGATCAGGGTAACTTCAAGGCGGCCTATCGCGTCGTCGACGCCAGCGCGGCGGAAAGCCCGCAGGATATCGGCGAGGCGGAATTCCATGCCGGCTGGTACGCGCTGCGCGGCCTGCAGGATGGTGCGGCCGCCGCCACGCATTTCCGCAAGATCCTGCAAGTGTCGAACGGTCCGATCTCGCTGTCGCGCGCCTGGTACTGGCTCGGCCGTTCCGCCGAGGCCGGCGGCCCCGGCAAGGCCGCCGACTTCTATGCGAAGGCGGCCTCCTATCCGAGCACCTTCTATGGCCAGCTCGCAGCCGAAAAACTCGGCCGGCGGATGCTGAATGTTACCTATCCCGCACCCACGACCGAGGACCGGCAACGCTTCCAGACGCTGGAGGCCGTTCAAGCGATCACGCGGCTGGAGGCAGCCGGACACGGCTGGCGGGCCGACGCGCTCTATCGGGCGCTCGCCAAGCAACTGCAGAGCCCCGGCGAAATCGCCCTGCTGACGGCACGCGCCGAACGCTCCGGCAATCACCAGCTGTCGCTGCAGGTCGGCAAGATCGCCTATGGCCGCGGCATCGATGTCGCGGCACTCGCCTTCCCGATCGGCGTCATTCCCGACAATGCCAATATTTCCGGCTCCGGCAAGGCGCTCGCCTATGCGATTGCCCGGCAGGAAAGCGCCTTCAATCCGGCCGCGGTGTCCTCGGCCAATGCACGCGGCCTGCTGCAGCTTCTGCCGAAGACGGCCAAGGCCGTGGCCGGCCGTCACGGCATGACCTATTCCGACGCCAAGCTGACGCAGGATGCCGGCTACAACGCCACCCTCGGCGCCCATTATCTCGGCGAGCAGATCGACGCCTTCGGCGGCTCCTATATCCTGACCTTCGTCGCCTACAATGCCGGTCCGAACAAGGTGCCGGAATGGATCAGCCGCTACGGCGATCCGCGCGGCAAGTCGATCGACGAGGTCGTCGACTGGATCGAACGCATCCCCTTCCCCGAAACGCGCAACTACGTCCAGCGTGTCATGGAGAATTATCAGGTCTACAAGGCCAGGCTCGGTCAGAAGACCGATATCGAGCGCGACCTGATCTACGGCCGCGGCTAAGTTCGGCCTTCACAGGCCTGATTGTCCGAAGCGGCAAAATGGCGTTACATCCCCGATGCGTGTCCATCGAAGGGAGTATCCATGCGCAGCGACGATGAAAGCGGCTTCACAGCCGGAGCGATCTCCACAGCGGACGGCCTGACACTTTATATGCGCGACTATGGCGGCGGCTCAGCAAGCGCGGGCTTGCCGCCCGTCATCTGCCTGCCCGGGCTCACCCGCAATTCGCGGGACTTCCATCAATTTGCATTGCTGCTGTCGCGTGATCCGATCGCACCGCGTCGCGTGCTGACGCTCGATTCGCGCGGGCGTGGCCTGTCGACCTGGGATGAGGACAAGAGCCATTACAATCTGGCGATCGAGGCTCAGGACGTGCTCGCCATGTGCGCCACGCTCGGACTGTCCGAGGCTGTCTTCATCGGCACATCCCGCGGCGGCCTTATCCTGCATCTGCTGGCCGCCATGCGCCCCGAACGTCTGAAGGCGGTCATTCTCAACGATATCGGCCCCGTTCTCGAAAAGGACGGGCTCGTCGCCATCCGTGACTATCTGAACCGCGACAAACGGCCGGCGGATTGGCATGAGGCCGCGAACATCCTGCGCGAAAACCATGGCCATGCCTTCACCGCCCTTGCGGAGGAAGACTGGGGCGATATGGCCCGGGCGATCTATGCCATAAGAAACGGGAGGATGACGGCCGATTACGATCCGGCTATCGCCGTGCAAATGCAGGCACTCGATCTCGACGCGCCGATCCCGGATCTCTGGCCGCAATTCGAGGCATTCGGAGACATTCCGCTGATGGTGATTCGCGGCGAGAATTCAACGTTGCTGACGAGTGCCACGGTCGAGGAGATGGCAAAGCGCCACCCCGGCATGACGACAAGAACTGCGCTCGGGCAAGGGCATGCGCCGATCCTCCACCTCGGGGATATCCCGGCCGCCATCAAGGATTTCCTCGCATCGATCTGATGCCTGCATAACGGTCAACTCGGGGCAGGAACAGAAATGGCCCGGTTGGGAAAACCGGGCCAATCCCTTCTGATCGGAGGTCAGATCAGAATATGAGCTATGTCAAATCCGGTTCTGCGAACCGAATTAGAAGCTGCGCTGGAAGCGGACGATACCGGCCCAGGTGTCCTTGTTGACGGCATCATAGTTGACGTAGGACAGTTCCGGCTCGATGAGCAGGTTCTTGACCGGGTTCCACTTGACGTTCGTCGTTGCAGCAAAGGTCTTCAGGTCGTCGTAGGCAAGCTGGATGTTCCACTTCAGCTTGTCGTTGACCGGAACGCCAACGCCACCCCAGACAGCCCAGTCACCCCAGCCGAGACCAGCACCGCCGGCACCGGCATACTTGTTCAGCTTGTCGCCGTCCGTGTTCCAGCCACCCATGACGAAGGCCGAAAGGACGCCGAAGTCGGCATCGATACGAGCCTTGACAGCGCCTTCTTCGACGATCGAGTCGTAACCGCCGACGACACGGAGCTGCCAGGCACCGGCCTTATAGCCAGCGCCGGCGACAACGTCCGGAGCGTAGTGGTCGTGGCTGTCTTCGCCGTTCGCACCGGTTGCGCCAGTGCCGGAATTGCTGTCTTCGAGCGAGACAACAGCCGTGAAGCCGTTGCCGGCGTCGTACTTGTAGGTGATCTGGTTCAGTTCGTCGGTGCTGTTGATACCGTATTCGATGATATCGTCGTTGATGACGTCGCCAGCATAGCCGGTGAAGGTCGAATAGACCGAATCGGCCTTACCGACGGTGAAG
>JASGEG010000072.1:0-24555 GCA_047606605.1 Rhizobium sp. | reverse complement strand
GTAGACGCGCAGGTTTCAGGTACCTGTGCCGCGAGGCGTGGAGGTTCGAGTCCTCTTCTGGGCACCATTTCCCTTTTGTCAACGTTGATTTCGTTGGCTCTTTCACCGGATTTTGTCGCATAGCTTCCCTTCGGGGGAACAGACGGATCTCGGTGGCAATTTCCCGACCGGCATTGATCCCTGTGGCGCGCGCAACGGTTCGTTGCGTCGCCTGAGCGATGTCGGCAACTCCCTCTCTCTGACCCCGCGAGCGCTTGCCAAGGGCGATTCGCAGACGCCCGGCCGCAAAGCGACGTCATTGCTCTCCATGACCGCCGCCTGCCGCAAATAGCCCAGCGATGGCGCTATCTATATAGACAGGCCCAGGACCGGAAAACATAGTCGGTTATGGATCTTGCATGCGTCTTTGTTCACACGAGCTCCACCGACGCCACAGGTCGCCTCTCATCGTAGGAACAGTGTTCAAAACAGAAGCTGAGGACGGGTTTGATGGAGACATGGCTCCTGCTTTCGAATTGCCAGACCTTCGGGCTTGCAAGCTCGCTGAACCTGCTCAACCCGAAATTCCATATCGAGGCGGTCGATATCTATGCGTTCAAATATGATATCGAAAAATACAGGGCGGCATTGCCGAATTATTTCAGGGTGATCATCCATCCGCATTTCCAGACCATGGATTTCGATTTCACCGCCGCGCGCAATCTCGACATCATCCCCTCGATCGAATTCGACGCCTATCATCCCGATGTCTGCTACGCTTTCTCGGAGAGCGGCGGTCCGCTCGAAGGGCCGATGAGTTCATATCACTCGATGATCGTATTGGCCGCCTATCAGGCCGGGCTCTCCCCCGAAGCAACCCGCAAATTGTTTCGACGGGAGGTCTTCGAAAGATGCGGCTACCTCTCGCGCTGGGAGGAAGAACGCACGGATCTCATCAACAACTTCGCGCAATATGGGCTGGATATTTCATCCGCCTTCAGGAGCTGGTCTCGCGGCGGCTCCTTCATGTATTCGGTGAACCATCCGAAGATCCATTGCGTCTACGATATTGCGCGCGCCTTCATGAAACGCCTCGGCGTCGAAACCGTCGAGGGCGGCATCGTACCGATGGATAATCTTCTCAAGGGAGCATGCTACCCGGTCTATCCGGAAATCGCCGAGACATTCGGGGTCAAAGGCTCCTACCTTTTCAAGATACCGAATGACTATCGCCTGATTTCGCTGGAGCGGTTCATAGAGCTCAGCTTCGACAGCTATTCGCGCTTTCCCGCCGACAGGCTTCATATCGAAAGATCGGTCCGCGACCGATACGCGCGGGTCAAAGCCGTCATTGCCGAGGCAGCCGGATAGGGACATCCGACTGCCTGTATTGAGCGCCAGGAGTGGACGGGCGCGGTTCAGCGCTTGCGGTTGTGCCCCTTGCCCGTCGCCGGCGCGCAAAGCAGCACCTTGCAGCTCGGATCGTCCGAGGTGGGTACGGACGCCTTCGTAGGAATACCGCGGTTCACGCAGGCCGCCGAGTTCGACACATAGCGATCATAGACTGTCAGGTTGTTGACGGTGTGGGAAGGATGCTGCAGCACGATCTCGCCTTCCTGGGCGACCTTGTCATGCACAGCCGCGCAGCTCATGGACGGAGTATCATAACGCGATATCGCCATCGCGCTCGAGGCACACAGTCCGAACGCCGCGACCAACATAATCGTCTTCATGGGGTTTCCTCTTCTCGGTCATAGACTTCGTTATTGGAAGCACCCTATTATTATGTGTCTCATATCATTTTTGTGACAGTATGGTGCGCTGCACACAATGTCGCAGGCAGCGCCCCACGATCGGGAACCGGCCTGAAGCGCGTCGCGATCTTTCGGATTCGCCCCCGCGCTTCAGGTCTTTGGTGTTGCGCATGTCGTTCTCGCAAAACCGCCGCACAGTTTTGCCCGACAAGCTTCAGAGGCTCGGGCTGAGCGGCACGATGGCGGCGAAGCGCTGCCAGTCCTTGCCCGCCTTCGGTGTCCAGGCCGCTTCGGCGATCGCCGGAAGACGCGGGAAGACCAGGCGGTTGAAATAGGCGCGGGAGAGGAAATTCTCCAGCCAGATGCAGGCCTGCACGCCCTTCAGCCTGTCCTTCAGCTCGTCCGGGAAATCGCCTTCCGCCTCATAGGCATAGGTGTGGGCCGGCGGCACCGTGCCGGCCCAGCTCGCGCCCGGCTCCTGCCAGGCCTCGGCCTGCACCATGTCGAGATAATAGGCCTGGCCGGGCGTCATCACCACGTCATAGCCTTCGCGCGCCAGCTCGATGCCGACCTCCGGCTTTTCCCAGGCCATCAGCAGCGTGCCTTCGGCGCCGACGCCGCCGCCATGGGCGACTTCGTTCCAGCCGGCGAGCTTGCGGCCGCGCGCCGTCAGCATCGTCTTCACCCGCTTCAGGAAATAGGATTGCAGCGCGAAGGTGCCGGATATGCCTTCCTGCTCCATCAGCTTGCACGCCAGCGGCGAGGCGAGCCAGGAACCGTTCGCCACCTCGTCGCCGCCGATATGGATATAGTGCGACGGGAAGAGCTCGACCATTTCGTCGAAAACCTTGCCGAGGAAGTCGTAGGTCTGCTCGATGGCCGGGTTCAGCGCATTGTTGGGATAGCCCTGGACGGAATGATAGCTTTCCGGCGCCTCCTGGCCATCGGCGAGATCAGGCAGGGCGACGAGGGCGGCGGTGCTGTGGCCGGGAATGTCGATTTCCGGCACGACCTCGACGCCGAGGGCTGCGGCATGCGCGACGATCTCGCGGACGTCATCCTGCGTATAGAAGCCGCCGACCGGCTCGGCCCCGTTGCCGAGCTGCGGCAGCAGCGGCTCGTCCGGGCCGCGCAACACGCCGGTCGAGGTGAGCTGCGGATAGGCCTTGATCTCCAGCCGCCAGGCTTCGTCGTCCGTCAGGTGCCAATGGAAGATATTGAGCTTCAGCCAGGCGAGGATATCGATCAGCCGCTTCACATTCTCCTTGGGATGGAATTGCCGGGAGACGTCGAGATGGCAGCCGCGCCAGCCGTAGCGCGGCTGGTCGGAAATCGTGCCGCTCTCGGGAAAGCGGAATTTGCCGGGTTCGCGGCGCGCACCGTCCAGAAGCTGCGCCAGCGTCGTCAGGCCATAGAGCCGGCCGGCATCGGCGCAATAGGCAAGCGTGATCGCGCCGGCGGAGAAGGCAAGCTCATAGGCTTCGGGGCCAAGCGCCGGCCGCTCGACGAAAGTCAGGGCCCGGCCCTGTGGCGCGGCAACAAGGCTGAACGGCGCATGATTGGCCGGGAACAGGCGCTGGAAAAGCGCCTGCGCCGCCGAAAGCGCCTTCAGGCTCGCCGCATCGGTGCCCTTGGCGGGATAGAGCACGACGGGGAAACCGTCGCCCGGCTTGAGATCGATCGAGGCCGGCCAGGGCTGGATGGCGAAGGGCAGGTCGAGTCGGCCTTCCGGCAGCAGCACCGGCGGCGGCTCGCTGACACGGTCTTGCAACAGCAGATCGGTGACGGAGACAGCGATATGGCGGCCATCGGCGAGCGTCAGATAGGCGGACTTGGCGCCGTCGGTGCAGTGTTTGGCGACGCGGTTCAAACCGCTGACGCTGAAGGTCCAGCTTTCACCGGGGGCAACGACCACGCCGTCTAGCGGGGCGAATTCGTGGAAATTGGCGTTGCGGCGCAGGAAGACGGCATTGTCGCAGGCCTTGGGATCGATGACGCGCGTCAGCGAGGTATAGACGAGGCGGAAGCCGGCAAGAGGCGCATCCGAGAGATTGACCAGCGTGAAGGTCAGGCGGCCGTTCGGGCCGCCATTCGGAGACCAGGTGTTTTCAAGATGATAGGAAGCCGGCTGCATGTCTGTTCCCTTTATAATAACGTGCGTTCAATAGTGGTCTGACTGCGAGAAGGTATGGGCAAGCTCGGCCTGCCCGGCCGTCAGGCCGCAATCGACCGGCAGGCAGACGCCGGTGATGGAGGCGGCAAGCGGGCTTGCGAGAAAGCCGACGGCATTGGCGACGTCGGCGGGATCGACGACGCGCTGCAGCGGATACCAGCGCCGCGCCTCCTCGAAGACGTTGGGATTGGCGGCGGCGCGCGCTTCCCAGGCCTGGGTGCGCACCGTGCCTGGCGCGACCGCATTGGCGCGAATGCCGAACTTGCCGTATTCGACGGCGACCAGCCGGGTGAAATGCAGAAGCCCGGCCTTGGCGGCGCTGTAGGCCGGATGGCCGAAGACCGCCATGCCGTTGACCGAGGCGATGTTGACCACCGATCCTTTCGATGCCTTCAACAGCTCCTCGACGGCGCGGAAGCAGAGAAAGGCGGCTTCGAGATTGAGGGCGGTGTCGGCGCGCCAGATCTCCGGCGTCGTGTCGTGCAGGCTGACGGCGCGGGCAGCACCGGCATTGTTGACCAGCGTCCGGACCGAACCCAGCCCGGCGGCAGCCTTCGCCATGCCGGCAGTATCCGCCTCGCTGGTGACATCGACCTTCCGGGCAACGAAGCGTTCCGCCGGCCCCAGCGCATGCGCGACCGCTTCGGCGGCGGAAGCATCGATATCGGCAAGCAGGACGGTATCGTGGTCTTCGGCCAGACGCTGCGCGATGGCGCGGCCGATATCGCCAGCGGCTCCGGTGACGATGGCGACAGATCTGCTCATATGGCTGTGATCCTTTAAATCGGGCTAAAGCAATTCCAGGAAAAATGCGTAGCGGTTTTCCGTCCGGAATTGCGTAAAAACAAAGGGATAGAGCGTTTTCGCGCTTCGAAGAAACGCGGAAACGCTTTAGTCGCCGAGGAGCTGGCGGTCATCGCCATCCCGATGGGCAACGAGCTGCTGCTTGATGCGGCGCAGCGTCACCGTCGCCTGCGGCTGGACGCGATAGGCGACCAGGCTGGCGAGGATGTCCACGACCGCGAGATAGGCGATGCGCGTCGATGTCGGCCGATAGATATTGTCGCCTTCGGGCAGATCGACGGGCACGGTGATATCGGCGGCAAGCGCCACCGGGCTGTTGCTCTGCGTCAAGGCGATGGTCGGCAGCCGGGATTCGCGCGCCAGCGTGAAGGCGCGCACCAGCTCGGCATTGCGGCCGGAGAAGGACGAGCCGATCAGCACGTCCGTCGGCTTGGCGGCGGCCGTCATCATCAGCTGCATGCTGTGATCGGAGCTTGCCGTGACGCGCAGGCCGAGGCGGAACAGGCGGTTCTGCAATTCGCTGGCGATCATCGAGGAATTGCCGCCGGAACCGAAGGCATAGATCATCTCGGCGCCGGCCAGCCGGTCGGCGGCCTGTTCGATGGCCGGTATGTCCAGGCCGCGATGCAGCAGGAACAGGGCGTTCTGCGCCTTGGTGATGATATCCTGGGCGACATCGGCCGGCGCGATGCTCTTCGGCTCCGGCTTGATATAGCGCATGCCGACATAGGCGGTGCGGGCAAGCTGGACCTTGAAATCGGAAAAGCTCTCGCAGCCGAGCCGGCGGCAGAAGCGGGTGACCGTGGGCGGCGAGACGTCGGCCCGGCCGGCGAGCTCGATGATGGAGGCATTGACCGCGAATTCGAAGTCGTTGAGGACAATATCGGCGATGCGGCTTTCCGATTGCGAAAGCCGCGCCTTCTCCTCCTGCATCGTCGTGAAAATATCCATCAAGCCTCCCCTTCTTGCTGCTGCTCAAGCGTCCGGTGCTTTATAGGCGACGCAGTCGATCTCCACCTTGCAATCCACCATCATCGACGACTGTACACAGGCGCGTGCCGGCGGATGGGCGCCGAAATAATCCTGATAGATCTTGTTGAAGCTCCAGAAATCACGGGGATCGTCGAGCCAGACGCCGCAGCGCACGACATGCTCGACATCGTAGCCCGCCTCATGAAGGATGGCGATAAGATTGCCGATCGCCTTGTGGGTCTGGGCGACGATGCCGCCGTCGATGACCTCGCCACCCTCCATGGCAACCTGGCCCGAGACATGCAGCCAGCCATTGGCCTCGACCGCGCGCGCAAAGGGCAAGGGCTTACCGCCGGCACCCGCCTGGACGGCGCCATAACGCTTGATGGTCATTTTCCATTCCTGCAAATTATTTTCTTGATACGTTGACAAGTGACCATAGAAAGCGGAATTTGGCCAGTCAAAATCGCAATTTATGAAAAGAATTTAAATGCGGGCTGATCCGATGCGTGACCCATTCAAAAATCCCTTCCCCGCCGACGATACCATCCGGCATGCGATCTGGGAGATGCTTGTCCCACGCGATATCGACGCCTTTCTCGCCGCCGACTGGTCTCTTGTCGCGGATGATTTCGTCGAGGATGGCTTCATCGGCATCGACGGCCGCCGCGAGATCAGTCCCGACAAGTGGCGCCTCGCCTTCCCGACACTCTCTGCCTATCGTGAGGAATGGCTGCGCCAGGCGCGCGATTTCGCCGGCCAGTCCTTCGCGGAAGATCCCCGCACCGCCATTTTCACCACCACGACGCTGGAAGACATCGAGATCGAAGGCGAGACGGCGCTGGTGCGCAAGAAATTCGACGGCAGCCTGACGAAGACGGACGGCGATGTCGATGTGCTGAAATGGCAGACGCTCTACTATTGCCGCCTGCATGAGGGCCGCTGGAAGATTTCCGGCTTTACCGGTTATCTGCCCAATCCGATGGAATAGAGGCAACCGCATTGCGCATTTTTACGGCGGTTCTCGCCACCGAGACCAATACTTTCTCGCCGATCTGCATCGATCGCCGCGCCTTCGAGGCTTCTCTCTATGCGCCGCCCGGCAAGCATCCGGAAACGCCGACGCTCTGCTCCGCACCGATCACCGTGGGACGCAGGATCGCCGCCGAGAAGGGTTTCGAACTGATCGAAGGAAGTGCTGCCTGGGCCGACCCGGCCGGCCTGGTCAACCGCCGGACCTATGAGGAACTGCGCGACGAGATTCTTGAGCAGCTCCGTGCCGCCATGCCGGTCGACGCCGTCGTGCTCGGCCTGCACGGCGCCATGGTCGCCGACGGCTACGAGGACACCGAAGGCGATTTCCTCGCCCGCGTGCGCGAGATCGTCGGGCCGGACATTCTGGTCTGCGCCGAGCTCGACCCGCACAGCCACCTGACGAAAAAGCGCCTCGCGGCGGTGGATTTCCTCGTCTATTTCAAGGAATTCCCGCATACGGACTTCGTCGAGCGCGCCGAGGACCTCTGGCGCATCGCCATCGACACGCTGGAAGGCCGAGCCAGGCCGGTGATGTCGGTCTTCGATTGCCGGATGATCGACGTCTTCCCGACCTCACGCGAGCCGATGCGCTTCTTCGTCGACAAGATCATGGCCATGGAAAAGGACGACAAGGAGATCCTGTCGATCTCCGTCATCCATGGCTTCATGGCCGGCGACGTGCCGGAAATGGGCACGAAGCTGCTCGTCGTCACCGATAACAAGCCGGATAAGGGCAGCCGCCTCGCCCGCGACCTCGGCCTGGAGCTGTTTTCCAAGCGCGGCACCTTCATCATGCCGCAGATCGACGAGAAGCAGGCGGTGCGGGAGGCCATGGCGGCAACCGCCGGCCCGGTCGTCATCGCCGATCTCTGGGACAATCCCGGCGGCGGCACGGCAGGCGACGCCACCGTCGTCCTCCAGGAACTGCTCGACCGAGGCGCCCGCGACACGGCGATCGGCACGATCTGGGACCCGATGGCGGTGCAGATCTGCATGGCGGCCGGCGAAGGAGCGGAAATCCCGCTGCGCTTCGGTGCGAAATCGGCGCCCGGCACCGGCCATCCGATCGACGGCATCGTCAAGGTGGTCCGCCTCGTTGCCAATGCCGAGATGCGCTTCGGCGAAAGCTTCGCCCCCTTCGGCGACGCGGCGCATATCGAGCTTGACGGCATCGACATCATCCTCAATTCGACGCGGGCGCAGAGCTTCGATCCCAGCCTGTTCTCGGTGATGGGCATCGATCCCAAGCAGAAGAAGATCCTGGTGATCAAATCGACCAATCACTTCTATGCCTCCTTCTCGAAAATCGCCTCGAACATTCTTTACTGCTCGGCGGGAACGCCCTATCCGAACGATCCGGCGCGCACGCCCTATCGCCGCGCGCCCAGGGATATCTGGCCGATGATCGCCGATCCGCATGCGGCACAGCAGGGAGCAAACTGAGATGACGAACGCCATTGCCGCCGAGATCAGCCCGAAGCCGGGCGCGCGGATCGCGGATATTTCGACGCCGCGGCCGATCATCGACGAAGATCGCATGGCGGGCAACATTGCCCGCGTACAGTCCTATATGGACGCGCATGGGCTGAACTTCCGGCCGCATATCAAGACGCACAAAATCCCGGCGCTGGCCAGTGCCCAGGTGGCGGCCGGCGCCAAGGGAATCAACTGCCAGAAGATCACCGAGGCCGAAGTCTTCGCCGATGCCGGCTTCGAGGACATCCTCATCACCTACAATATCATGGGGCCGGAGAAACTCGCCCGCCTGTCGGCGCTCAACGAGCGCATCGCCGGGCTGAAAGTGGTGGCCGACAGCAATCATACGGTCGACGGTCTCTCGGCATGGTTTGCGGCGCGCAAGCCGCTGACCGTGCTGGTGGAGTGCGACACCGGCGGCGGGCGCTGCGGCGTCCAGTCGCCGCAGGAGGCGGCCGCGCTGGCCAGGCGCATCGCCGCCAAGCCGGGCCTCGTCTTCGGCGGGCTGATGAACTATCCGAAGCCGAACAGCGCCGCCGCCACACAGGCCTTCCTGGCCGAGACCATCGCGCTCCTGAAGCAGGACGGCATCGACTGCGCCATCGTCAGCAATGGCGGCTCGCCGAGCCTGTTCGACGCCCATCTGGTGCCTGCGGCGACCGAGCATCGCGCCGGCACCTATATCTATAACGACCGCTCCATGGTGCGCGCCGGCCATTGCCGCGAGGAGGATTGCGCCATGCATATCCTCGCGACCGTCGTCTCGCGGCCGACGCCCGACCGCGCCGTCGTCGATGCCGGCTCGAAGGCGCTGACCTCCGATCTGCTCGGCTTTTCCGATCATGGCGTCGTCGTCGGCTATCCCGAGGCCGTCATCACCGGCCTTTCGGAAGAGCATGGGGTGATCGATCTTTCGAAATGCACCGGCCCGCGCCCGCAGATCGGCGACAAGCTCCGCATCATCCCCAACCATACCTGCGTGGTGTCCAATCTCTTCGACACCATGGTGTTCCACCGCGACGGCATCGTCACCCGCGTCGAGGATGTCGCGGCGCGCGGGCTGGTCTGGTAGGCGGCGCCATCACCCGCCCTCGTGCTTCGAGACGGCCCTTCGGGCCTCCTCGGCATGAGGCCGATCTTTTTCGGCCAGCCGCCAAGACCGACTTCAGCATCATCCAGAGCCTGTCGAAGGATGAGGGTAGCCCGAGGACTACCCGCCGTCGATCTCAGGACGCGGCCGAGCTCAGCAGATCCATGTCGATATCCGTCAGCTCCACCCGCCGCTCGAAAGCGATACCGTCTTCATCGAAGAGGTGGCAATCGGCGGCGCGGATGCCGGTCTTCAGCGGCACTTCCGGCCGAATGGCAACGCTCCCCGGCAGGGTGGCGCAGAAATTCTCAGCGCCGCCTTCCTCCAGCGCCGCATAGGCGACGGTTTGGGCGCCGAGCCGTTCGATCACCGTGGGCACGATGGTGAGCGATATGTCGCCGTCGCCGATCTGCACATGCTCCGGCCTGATCCCGAGCGTCAGCACCTTGCCGACCGCGCCATCGCGCGGGGCGACCGGCAGCAGCACCGTCTGGCCGCGATACTCGACCTCCACGCCCGCCTCGCTGACGCCCTTGCAGGTCACGGGCAGGAAATTCATCTTCGGATTACCGATGAAGCCGGCGACGAATTTATTCGCCGGCTTGTGATAAAGCTCCAGCGGCTCGCCGGTCTGGGCGATTTCGCCGGCATTGAGGACAACGATGCGGTCAGCCATGGTCATGGCCTCGACCTGGTCGTGCGTCACGTAGATCATCGTCGCCTGCAGCTGGCGATGCAGCTTGGCAAGCTCGATGCGCATGTCGGCGCGCAGCGCCGCGTCGAGGTTCGACAGCGGTTCGTCGAACAGGAAGATTTTAGGCTCGCGCACGATGGCGCGGCCGATGGCGACGCGCTGGCGCTGGCCGCCCGACAGCATGCCCGGCTTCTGCTGCAGACGCTGGTCGAGATGCAGGATGCGGGCGGCATGCTCTACCCTGGCCTTGAGCTTGTCTTCCGCCATCTTCTCGACGCGCAGGGGAAAGGCGATATTCTCGAACACCGTCATGTGCGGATAGAGCGCGTAGGACTGGAAGACCATGGCGATGCCGCGCTTGACCGGCGGCAGATCGTTGACGCGGGCGCCGTCGATGACGATATCGCCGCTGGTGACGTCGTCGAGGCCGGCGATCATGCGCAGCAGGGTCGACTTGCCGCAGCCGGAAGGACCGACGAACACCACGAACTCGCCATCCGTCACATCGAGCTCGACGCCCTTGATGACCTCGAAATGGCCGTAGAATTTCTTGACCTGTTTAAGGTGAAGCTGTCCCAAACTCTGTCTCCGCACGGCACCGCAACAAGGCGGGCAGGGCTCGAAAGGCCGCGCGCAGCGCGCGGCCCGGCGAGTTGCAAGTTTACTTGTACTGCTCGAGATCGGCGGCGGCCTTCTTCAAGGCATCCGCCGGCTCGGCCTTGCCGGTCACCACCGACTGGACCATCTGGATCATCACGTTCTGGAAGCCCTTGTAGTCCTTGAACAGCGGTTCGGGGCCACCATAGCTGATGCCGTCGATGAACGGCTTCCAGAAGGGGTCCTTCTTCTGGAACTCGTCGACCTGCGCCGACGGACGCAGAGGCGTGAGGCCCGCGCCGCCCTGCAGCTCGTATTCGCCCTGCGGACCGGGAGAGGTGATGAACTTGGCGAATTCGATCGCCTTGTCCTCGACGCCGCTTCCCTTGAAGACGGCAAGGCTGTCGGTGATGAGCAGCGTGCCCTGCCCCTTGGCCGTCGGCCCGAGCGGCAGCGGCGCCACGCCCCAGTTGATCTTGGTATCCTTCAGGCGATAGGCGGCACCGGAACCCGCCTGGATCATGCCGACCTTGCCGTCGAGGAAGATGGCGCGGATCTCGTTCTGCTCATAGGCCGTGGGGCCTTCGACGGAATAGGGCGTGATGTCCTTGTAGGCCTGGAGCGCGGCCAGCACTTCCGGGCTGTCGAGAACGATCTTGTCGCCGTCGATCACCTTGCCGTTGTTGGTATAAACCCAATGCAGGAACTGGTGCATGGTGTTGTCGAAGGTCTTGGCCGGCAGGCCGTAGCCGGCAATCCCGGTCTTTTCCTTGATCGCCTTGGCGTCGGCGATTTCCTCCGCCCAGGTGGTCGGCGGCTTTTCCGGATCGAGGCCGGCCTGCTTGAAGAGATCCTTGTTCCAGTAGAGCGCCTTGGTGGAGAAGGCGATCGGCACGCCCCATTGCTGGCCGTCCGACGTCACGGTATCGACGATGTTCGGATAATAGCTCTTCTTCTCGTCGTCCGTCATCGGCACGGGAACGATGAGATCGTTCTCGGCAAACTGCTTCAGCGTGCGCGAGCCGACATAGGCGAGCGCGACCGGCGTGCCGGCGGCTGCGAGCGTCGTCGCCTTGTCCTGGCACTGCTCCCAGCCGACGACCTCGGGCTTGACGGCCCAGCCCGGATTCTTGCCTTCCCATTCCTTGATGTATTTTTCATGGATCGGGTCGATCTTGTCGCCGCAGTAGATCCAGCTGATCTCCTTGTCGGCGGCCTGGGCATTCACGGCGCCAAGCGCGGTGGAGCCGAGCAAAGCGAGGGCAAGCAGCCCTGTCTTGAAATGGATTGTCACGTTTAAGCTCCCGTTCTGGTGGTTATTGTTCGTCTATTGCTTCACCGCGCCGGCGGTCAGGCCGCTGACGAGATAGCGTTGCAGGAAGAAGATCACGACCAGCGCCGGCGCGATGCCGACGAAGCTTGCGGCCATGAGCTCGTTCCAGACAACCTCCTGCCGGCCGAAATAGGCAAACAGCCCGACCGGCAGCGGCATATATTCGGTCTTCGAATTGAAGGTCAGCGCATAGATGAACTGCTGCGCATAGGCCTCGATGAAGGAGGAGATCGCCACCACGATGATGCCGGGCATGGCGATCGGCAGAATGACGCGGCGCAGCGTATAGAGCTGGCTGGCGCCGTCGACATAGGCGGCCTCGTCGAGTTCGCGGGGAATGCGCCGCATATAGGTATGCAGCAGCCAGATCCCCGTGGGAATGATGAAGGCGACGCCCGGCACGATCATCGCGAAATAGGTGTTGAGCACGCCGAAGGAGCGCATTAACCGGAACAGCGGGATCAAGAGGACGGCGCCGGAGAACATCTTGACGGCGAGAAAGGCGCCGAGCAGCAGGCCCGAGCCCCTGAACTCGAAGCGGGCGAAGGCATAGGCCGCCGGCACCACCAGGATCAGCACGATGATGGTGATGGTGCCCGATATCAGGAAGGAATTGAAGATGTACCAACCGAAGCCCGGCACGCTCTGCCACATCGTCCGATAGGCCTCGAACGAACCGTTTTCGGGGATGAAGCGATAGGGAGAGGAGAAGAGCTGGCTGAGCGGCTTCAGCGAGACCAGAAAGCCCTCGACGAAGGGGGCGAGAACGAAGGTCAGGAACAGCAGGACGCCGGCATAGATGCCGATCAGCTCATACCATTTATAGCGATTGATCATCATCGGGTGGTTCATCGCTTGGCTCCTGCTGAGAAGCGGCTGGTCAGGCGGAAGTAAGCGAGGCAGAAGAGCGACAGGAAGATGCAGATCAGCACCGCCCTGGCCGTCCCTTCGCCGTATTTGTACGAGCCGATCGCCGTGCGATAGGTGTCGATGATCATCGTCGTCGTCTCGCCGTCCGGGCCGCCGCGCGTCAAGATCCAGATGATGTCGAAGGAATTGAAGGTCGAGATCAGCGACAGCATCGACATGGTGACCATCGAGGGCACCATCAGCGGCAAGGTAATGCGGCGCAGGCGATAGAAGCGGCCGGCGCCGTCGGTCCAGGCGGCCTCGTAGAGATCCTGCGGGATCGCCTGCATGGCGGCCAGCATATAGAGCGTCACCATCGGCACGCCGATCCAGACGTCGGTGATGATCGTCGCCCAGAAGGCGGTGCTGCCATAGGCGAGAAAGGCGACGGGACTGCTGACGAGGCCGAAGCGCTGCAGGAGGCCGGAAATCATGCCGAACTGGCCGTTGTACATCCAGCCCCACATGAAAATGCCGATGGCCATCGGCACGATCCAGGGCGGCATGGTCAGCACCCGGAACAAGGCACGGCCGGGGACGGCGGCGTTCAGAAGCATGGCGCCGCAGGTGCCGATGATCATCTTGAGCGACACGGAAAAGAAGGTCCAGATGAAGGTCCGGACGATCACCGAGGCGAAGGTGTCGTTGAAGATCTTTGTATAATTGTCGAAACCGACCCAGTTCGTCACCTTCTTCAGCGACGCGTCGGTGAAGGACAGGATGACGGTATCGACCAGCGGATAGGCGACGATGACGGTGACGTAGAGGACCGCCGGAAGAAGCAGGAGCCAGGCGAAGATGACCGTGCTGCGTTGAACACCCATCTTTCGCCCCCCTTCTTACACGGCTCGCGAATGCAGCGCTTCGTCGAACCTGTCCCAGACGGGCCGCAGGTCCACCACCTGCTTCTTGATCCGCGCCTCGTCCATGGACAGGGCCAGGATGCCCGCCTCCAGCGCGTTCAGCGTCGAGACGGGCAGATGCTGGCCCGACTTGACATGAGCGATGATGTCGGCGGCCATCTGCTCGTCGGCGCCGTAATGCTGGGAGAGCGCCGTCCGCGTCGCGTATGTATTTTCGACCACCTTGTTGCCGGTCAGCATTTCATGGACGTTCAGATAGCCGCGAATGAAATCGCCCTCGGCCATGCCGCGCGAGCCCATGATGGCGAAGCGGCGGAACTGATCCGGCACATTGAGGTTGGTGTGGAAATTCATGCCGACGCCATTGGCGTATTCGACGATCGCCACCTGGTAATCGATGATGTCGCCGTCGCTGTCGAAGACCTTGTCCGATCCCATCCAGCCGCTCGGCTTGCGATGGAAGAGCTCGAGATCATTGATCCCTTCCCTTGCCGGATCATTGTCCGGAATGAAGCTCTTGCGCCCGCCGAAGCTGGCGACACGCTCCGGCCGCGCGCCGACCACACCATTATAGAGATCGAGATCGTGGCAGCATTTTTCCAGCATGAAGCTGCCGGCATAATGTTCGTAGCGGCGCCAGTCGCGCATGAAGAAGGCGCCATGGTAAGGCTCGATATGCTCGGCCGCCTCGATGGAGACGATATTGCCCAGCTTGCCGGCGGCCTGCGCGGCCAGGAGATCGCGGTACATCGGCGAATAGCGCAGCACGAGGCCGACGGTGAGCTGCTCGTGGCCATGCCTGGCCATCAGGCGCGCCAGCGCGATGCTGTCCTCGATGCTGGTGACGACGGGCTTTTCGCAGAAGATCTTCAGGCCCGCTTCGAGCCCGAGGCGGATATGTTCGAGATGCAAATGGTTCGGCGAGCCGATCATCAGCAGATCGAGCTTCTCATTGGCGATCAGCTCCTGTGGCGTAGCGTAGGCCTTGCCGGCGGAAACGCCGTTTTCGATCAGGCCGGGCAGGCCCGCCGGCGCCGGATCGACATAGCCCGCGATCTCGAAGCTTTCATCGACCGCCTTGAACACATAGCCCAGATATCCCAGACGGAATCCGAGCCCAATAATTCCCACGCGCATACTCGTATCGTTCCCGCTACGTAATTTATTTTCGTCAGCTTGAGACAAATTTTCGCATTCGTCAACGAGCTTCGGTAAAATAGCCGAAAAGATGAAATTTATTTTCAGAGCAAGCTAAAGCAACGTGCAGATGCGGAAAAAGCGGCCTGCAGGAGCCCGGCATTTCTGCCGCTTATTTCGGCAGCATGGCGGAACTATCTGCCGGGACCGTTATATTGCCAATATTGGTAGTTAGGCTTGCTCGTGCTCTCGGAGATGACGCCATCCTGTTCGCAGACGTAACCGAGGCGCGGCAGGCCGCGATAGAAGATACCGTCACGGAAGCCGCGGACATGGATGGTGGTCGTGCGGCACTGGAATTTTTCATCCTCGGCCATTTTCGGCGCAGTCACCCCGGGCAGGTTCTTATAGGGGTAGACCGGACGGACATAGGGCTTGGGAAGCAGCGGATTGTCGGCAAAGCCTGTCGCCGGCAGAACGCCCGCAAGAAGGAAGGCAGCGATGACGATTTTCGATCTGATCCACATGGCGTCCTGCGATCCTTCCCTGTACACGAAGCCGACAAACAACCGTCGGGCTCGCCAAGGATATAATGTCGCCTGCGCGATGGGCCAACAGGCGGCGAGCCGGAATCGGCACCGAAAACGAAGACGTGAACATGAGAGCCGATCACGGCAAGTTACGATGGCGGGAATGCTTTTACCTGAAGATGCGTCGGGCGCCCGGAATCCAGCTTTGCGAAAAATAAGCCTACCGTTATATAGTAAAGGCGCTAGCGTTATAGTATGTGGTCGTCATAATTTCTACTTGTGGGAGTACAGGTGATTCTCGAGCGAGCCAATCGAATCATCGAACATACGCAAGAAAGCGGCGACGACTGTCTGGCCCAGCAGGTCCAGATTTACGTCATCAATCTCGATCGTTCGCACGAGCGCTGGGAACGGCTGTGCCGGCAGGCCGTGCTTTACGGCCTGAATGTCGTGCGGGTTTGCGCCATCGACGGCAGCAAGATTCCGGAGGATGAGCGGATCGATTTCCATCCGCAGCAATTCATCTATCACAACGGGCGCCAGCTTCTGGCCGGCGAATACGGCTGTTATCGCAGCCATCTGCTGGCGCTTCAGCAATTCATCGCCAGCGGCGACAAGATGGCGCTGATCATGGAAGACGATGTCGAGCTCAACGACAGGCTGGTGCCCCGTGCGCTGGCCGCCATGGACAGCGTTTGCGGCGCGCGCCTGGTCAAGCTCGTCAACCACCGCCTGGTCGGCTTCAAGCCGATCGCCGAAACCCGTGAAAACGACGTCGTCGGCCGCTGCATGCATGGTCCGCAGGGGTCGGCCGCCTGTTACATCGTCAATCGCGCGGCGGCAAAGAAGCTGGTGGTCACGCTGAAGCAGATGCTGCTGCCCTATGACGTCGCTCTGGAACGCGGCTGGTCGACCGGGGTCGAAACCTTCTCCACGCTGGAAAATCTCGCGGAGTTCAGCCCGCACCGTGCCGATACGACGATCGGCAAGCGCATGCATTACCGCGCGGTGAAGCGGCATTTCCTGCTGCGGGCGACGGCCCATTGGTTCCGCGCCTGCGATCAGTTCCAGCGTTGGTATTATGCCATGAAGGCCAAACCTCAACCGAGGCCGGAAAAGCGCTAGAGCCAATCCGGGAAGGCCCGCAGCAAATCCACCGCGCATTTTCTTTGAATGGCCTCAGGGCGACAGCCGCACCACATTGTCGAAGCCCGGCTCGTCGAGCGGGAAATCCACTTCGCGCTCGCGGAAGACGAAATCGACCACCTCGCCGCTCGGCACATAACCGGAGACGAGCTTCTGCAGCAGTTCCCGCGCCAGCGGTATGTCGTTTTCCTCAAGGGCGCTCTCGAGCGCCGCAAGCCGCTTCGACAGTTCCGGCCAGGGCAGGAAATCCTCCTTGGCCCGCATGATGCGCGGATGCGTGGTCGCCTGCGGATTGTCGCCGATCAACAGCTCTTCGTAGAGCTTCTCGCCTGGCCTGAGGCCGGTGATCTCCAGCTCGATATCGCCATCCGGCTCGTTCTCGTCCTTGACGGTCAGGCCGGACAATTCGACCATCCGGCGCGCAAGGTCGGCAATGCGCACCGGCTCGCCCATATCGAGCAGGAAAACGTCGCCGCCGGCGGACATGGCGCCGGCCTGGATGACGAGCTGCGAGGCCTCGGGGATCGTCATGAAATAGCGGGTGATCTCGGGATGCGTCAGCGTGATCGGCCCGCCATCGCGGATCTGCTGGCGGAAGAGCGGCACGACGGAGCCGGAGGAGCCAAGCACGTTGCCGAAACGGACCATGGCGAAATTCGTGCTCTCGATGCCGGGCTTGCGGTCGGCGTCCATCGCCTGCAATACCATCTCGGCCAGCCGCTTGCTGGCGCCCATGATATTGGTGGGACGCACCGCCTTGTCGGTGCTGATGAGGACGAAATCCTCGACGCCGCAGTCGCGCGCCGCCTCAGCGGTCGTCTGCGTTCCCAGCACATTGTTGCGGATGCCCTCGACGGGATTGTATTCGACAAGCGGCACATGCTTGTAGGCGGCGGCGTGATAGACGGTCTTCGGCCGCCAGGCCTCCATGATCTGCCGGAGACGGTGACCGTCGCGGATGGAGGCGAGGAAGGGGATGATGCGGATCTCGCTGTTTTCCGCCGTCGCCAGTGTTTTTTCCAGCTCGCCATGGATGGCGTAGAGCCCGAACTCGTTCTGCTCCACCAGCAGCAGGCAGGACGGGCCGTTCTTCAGGATCTGGCGGCAGAGTTCGCTGCCGATCGAGCCGCCGGCACCGGTCACCATGACGACCTTGCCGCGAATGTTCTTGTCGATCAGCGCCCGATCGGGCGCGATGACATTGCGGCCAAGCAGATCCTCGATATCCAGCTCGCGAAGGTCGGAGACGGCAACGCGCCCCTGGGCGAGCGCCGTCAGGTCCGGCATGGTGCGCACGATGACGCGGGCCTTGCGGATATCCTCGAGGATCTCGTTGCGGCGCTGGCGCGAGGCGTTCGGCAGCGCAAGCAGTACTTCATGAATATCACCCGAAGCCGACAAGGCCGGCAAGTCGGCCGGATCGTAGATCGGCAGGCCGCCCATGATGCTGCCGTGCAGGTTGCGGTCGTCGTCCAGATAACCGACGACGTTCAGTTCGGCGCTGTTGGCAAGGGCGCCGGCAAGCTGGCGGCCGGACGCGCCGGCGCCGTAGATCAGCACCTTGGCGAGCTGGTTGCGGTTCAGAAGCCGCTGATAGGCGTTGCCGAACCAATAGCGCGTCCACATGCGCGACAGGCCGATGGCGATCAACAGCAGCAGCGGCTGCAGGATGCCGACCGTGCGCGGCACGCCCGGCACGCTGATGGCCGTGAAGATGGTCATGAAGGCGAGCGCATAGATCGCGACCGCCTTGACCACCGTCATGAAGGCCGACATGCCCGCATAGCGGAAAATGGCGCGGTAAAGGCCGAGAACGATGAAGATCGGAATGGCGACGAGAAGCGAGACGATGGCGGGCAGCCATTCGACGCCCTCCAGGATCACCCAATCGTCCAGGCGAAGGCAATAGGCGAACCAGACGGTCAGCACGCAAAGGCTGGCATCGACAAGCAACGCGAGGGCGCGCTTGGTCGAGCGCGGCAGCGCCAGGAACGGCAGGACGAGCTTATCCGCGGGCACCATCGGTTATTGTCCCCCGGCGCCGATCGACGGAACGGCACACCGCTTCTCTCGCATAAATTGCACCACCATGTATTACACGACCCAGTATGATTGTCTTTAGGCTTCCATTAGCAAAAAGCAATCATTCCCTGCGCCTATTTCCTTCTAGAGCAATTCCAGGAAAAGTGCACAGCGGTTTTCCGTGCGGAATTGCGTCAAGGCAGAGAGATAGAACAGCCGGCGCGCAATTGCATCCTTGATCTTGAAACAGAGACTTGCCGCAAAAAGATGGCAATGAACGTCACTTCCCGAGATAGCCGCGGACCAGCGGATGCCGGAACAGGCCGGCGAGGATGGCGAAGACCATGCCGAGCCCCATGCCGAAGACCGCGCCGGCGATCAGGCCGGCGATCATCATCACCTTGCGGCTCGGCCCATCCGCCGTCAGCGGCGGTTCGGCTTCGGAAATGACGCGGATGTTGCTCTGCGAGAGGTCGCGGGCGTCGCTCGTCTGCCCGGAGCGTTTCAGCAGCGCCTCGTATTGCTCGCGCGCGGCGGCGGCCTTTCGCTGCAGCTCATTCAAGCCGACGACTTTGCCCGAGGTGTTGACCTGCGAGGCCTTCTGCACCGCCAGCTCCTTGGCGACGTCCTGTTCGGCCTTCCGCGCCTGTTCGTAATCGGCGCGGGCCGAGGTCGTCTGCCGCTGCAACTCGCTGCGGATCTCGGCCGCTAGGCTGTCCAGCGAGGACTTGGCGGCCAAAAGACGCGGATGGCGGGCGCCGAGCTGGCTCTGCAGGCTGCCGACATTGGCCGCAAGCACCGCATATTGCTGGCGCAGATTGCCGAGCGAGGTGGAGGCGGCCGCAGCCCCGGCGGAAGGCCCGGTCGAGACGACCTCCTCGAAGCTCAGCCTGTCGGCGGCGTCGGCGCGCGCCTTGGCCTCGATCGTCTTCTGCTGGGCGGCGACCAGCATTTCGTTCAGCGCGGTCAGGCGCTTGTCGGAAATCAGGTTGCCCTCGACCGCGACCATATCGTTGTCGGCGCGATAGGATTCCACCGCCTTCTCGGCGGCGAGAACCTGCTGGCGCAGCTCGTCCAGCCGGCCGTCGAGCGCGGTATTGCTGGTCTGGTAACTGTTTGCCGCCGCCTTGTTCTCTTCCTCGAGGAAGGAGGCGACGAGCTGGTTGGCGATCCGGGCCGACTTCTGCGGGTCGCGCGTCGTCACCTTCAGCGACACGACATAGGTACTGGCCTCGCGAGCGATCTGCACGGCCTTGGCGAGAACCGTGGCGGCCATGTATTTCGCCGCCTCGCCGCTGGCGCCGCCGTCGAATTGCGGGTCCTGATCGAGCTTCAGCGCATCGACGACCCGGCCGAGCACCTTGCCGGAGGACAGGATCTGCGTCTGGCTGTCGATCATCGTCAGGATCAGTTCCGGCGCGACCGGCGCGGACTGGGACGCGTCGCCGCCGCCGATCTGGCGGGGATCGAAATAGAGGCTGGTTTCGGCCGTGAATTTCTGCGGCAGCAAAGGGATGATCGCCGCACCCAGCACTGCGCCGGCCGCCGCGAGGGTCAGGACCAGCCGTTTCTTCGCCCAGATGGAGCGGACGGCGGAGCGCAGATCCAGAAGCGGCATCTCGGCGTCAGCGGCAAGCGCGGGCGACACCGGCGGCGGCGCGGCAGCGACAGGCGGCTCGGTGGCAGCTACGGTTGGTTTGGCCTGCGGCGGCGATACGGCCTGCGGTTCAGGTACAGCGATCCGCGGCTGTTCGGGCTGCGCCGGCTTTGCGGCATCGACCGCCTGTTCGACGGCGGCAGGCCGGACCTCATGGACGAAATCGCTCGGACGCACCACCGGACCGCGCAGACGCAGGCCTTCGCCCTGCCCTTCGGCAGGTTCGTTGCTGCGCCAACTCGGAAAGTGGCTCGATCGTTTGCTTCGTTCCAATGAACTCATACCGGACTTTCAGGAACCCGCTCGCATGGTCCGCGCGGCAGATGGCGGGAGTTTAGAAATGTTTGGCTAACGGAACATTAAGGACATTCCCAGGAATGTCCCCGGGCACCCGCCCGCAGAGCCCGGCTCTTCACCAATCTTCAATCGGCCCGCCTTAAAGCATGGCGCGCAAAAGTGTGCCGCGGTTTTGCGAGAACGACATGCGCAACATCAAAGACCTAAAGTGCCGGAAGCGATTCTGAAAGATCGCGACGCGCTTCAGGAAACGGCCGAGGGCGACAGGAAAGCGGGAGCTTGCAATGGCCGGATCGATGACGAGACTGCTGCGCCGCACGCTTGCCGCGACCCTGCTACTGGCGACTGTCGCACGGGCCGATGCCGGTCTTGCCGCGCCGCAGCTCTGCTATCGCGGCATCAATCTCTCCGGCGCCGAATATGGCGACCGCGACGGCGTTCCCGGCACCAACTTCACCTATCCGTCCGAAGCTACGGTGCGCTATTTCGCTGGCAAGGGCATGACCATCGTCCGCCTGCCGTTCAAATGGGAGCGGCTGCAGCCGGTGCTTGGTCAGCCGCTCGACAGCGCCGAATTGCAGCGGCTGAAGGACGCCGTCGATCTCATTCAGAAGCACGGCATGGCGGTCCTCCTCGATCCGCACAATTTCGGCTATTACGACAAGGGGCAACTGACGCAGGCGCCCGCTACCGACCTTGCCTTCGGCGATTTCTGGGCGCGTCTGGCGATGGAATTCGCCAACCGCAAGGGCGTGATCTTCGGGTTGATGAACGAGCCGCACGACATCAAGGCTCCCGACTGGCTGGAGGCGGCCAATACCGCCATTCGCAGCATCCGCACCGTCGGCGCCCGCAATCTCATCCTCGTGCCGGGCACGAACTGGACCGGTGCCGCCAGCTGGGGAGCCGACCGGCTGGGCGGCGGCGCCAACGCGACCGTCATGCTCGGCGTCCACGACCCGCTCGATTTCTACGCCTATGAATTCCATCAATATCTCGATGCCGACAGCTCCGGCACGCATCCTGTCTGCGACGGCAGCGATGCGGCCAGGCAGGGGCTCATCGACGTGACGGCCTGGCTGCGCGAGAACGGCAAGCGCGGCTTTCTCGGTGAATTCGGTACGCCCGCGAGCCAGCCCTGCCTGGACGGGCTGAAGCGCCTCTTCGATGTGATGGCCGGCAATGGCGACGTCTGGCTCGGCTGGACCTATTGGGCCGCCGGCGAATGGTGGCCGGCCGAGGAGCCGCTCAATGTCCAGCCGCGCGGCGACAAGGACCGGCCGCAGATGAAGGTGATCGCGACCGCCGTCGGCAGGAAGACGCCGCTCGCGCCGGCCTGCGCCAGCGTCAAGCCGGCGCCCTGACAGGACTGGAAAGCCCGAACGGATAGCGCTTTGTGGCGAATCACGCCGCTGCTATTGTTGCGCCGGCCGACGGATGCGGCAGCCCTGGACATCTCATGAATAGCCTCACCGACAAGCAGCGCATCGATTATCCGATCCTGGCGATCACGCTGTTTTCGCTGCTCTACAATGGCATCCTCGCCTATATAAACCACAACATCATGCCGCTCTCCGTTTCGCACGTCGTGCTCTGCGAGGGCCTGATGATGCTCTCCAGCGTCGCCTATCTCTTGAAGAAGGGCATCTATGAGGAGGATCTGCCGATCTTTCTCTTCCTGATCTTCACGCTGATCGTCACCATCTACATCACGGTGCTCAACCGGGTGCCCTTCATCGACCAGTTCCGCAACGTGCTGATCATCGTCGCCTTTGCCGGCATCGGCAGCTGGGCGAGCGAGCGGACGGTCAGGCTCGCCTTCCGCATCGGCTGTTTCTGCGTGCTGTTGTTCCTGATCTGCGAGATCGTCAGCACGCCCTTCTATGTCAGCCTGTTCCATCCCGGCGAATATTTCGAGAATACGCGCGGCATCAAGCAGGCGAGCTTCAACAATACCGGCCTCTTCGCCAATGCGCTCGGCTTCGAGGGCCGCTTTTCCTTCGGCCTGATCGACCACCGCTCCTCGTCGCTCTTCCTGGAACAGGTGTCGCTCGCCAATTTCTGCGGCGTCATCGTCATCTACCTGCTCTCCTTCTGGCCGAGGCTCACAGGCAAGGAGAAGGTGCTGTTCGTCTCGACCGTGGTGCTCATCCTGCTCACCAACGACACGCGCACCATGCTGATCTTTTCCTTTGTCAGCATCATCGGCTATTTCGTCTTCCCGAAGATACCGAAAGCCTTCGACCTTCTGCTGATGCCGCTGATCATCCTTGTCGGCTTCTTCGTGCATTTCATGAAGCCCAACGAGATGGGCGACAATTTCACCGGCCGCATCGGAGTTACCGTCAAGAAGATGCTCGAACTCGACATCCAGTCGATGCTCGGCCTGTCGATCTCGCGCATCGGCGAATTCGCCGACAGCGGCTATGTCTATCTGATCTACGGCTCGACCATTTTCGGCCTGATCGTCTTCTGGCTGTTCGTCTGCCTCTATCCGGCAGGCGCCACCCCGGCGCAGAGGCGCTGCGCCCATTCACTCTCTCTTTTCATTTTTCTGAATATGATGATCGGCGGCACGGCGATCTTTTCCATCAAGATCGCCGGGCTGCTCTGGCTGCTTGTGGGGTACATGCGCGTTTCGGACAGGCCGCGCGCCGCCCAGCCACAGCCGGCAAAGCTAGATGGCAGAGTGCCGGGCTGACTCCTTGCGTCGGCCGGCCGCGTGAGGGTCGGGATGCTTGTTCAGTTGCAGTATCTGCGCGCGATCGCTGCGCTCTTGGTCGTCTATTTCCATTCGGTGCTGCAGGTGCCGAAGCCGGATACCGGCGTCGATACGCAGCTCCACCTGTTCGGCGAGACCGGCGTCGACATCTTCTTCGTGCTCAGCGGCTTCGTCATGTGGCTGACGACGGCGGGCCGGCAGATCCGGCCGCTCGCATTCTATCGCCGCCGCATCCAGCGCATCGTGCCGCTCTACTGGCTGGCGACGCTGTTTTCCGCCACGGTCGCCCTTGTCGCGCCCTCCATCCTGAAGTCGACGGTCTTCGACGGTCCGCATCTGCTCGCCTCGCTGCTGTTCCTGCCGTGGCATAATCCCGCCAGTCCCGAGCTCATCACCCCCGTCGTCGTGCCCGGCTGGACGCTGAACTACGAAATGTTCTTCTATTTCGTCTTCGGCCTGCTGCTCCTCGTGCGCGAGGCATGGCGGCTTCCCGCCCTTTTCGGCGTGATGACGGCGATCATCCTCCTCTGCCAGCTGTTTCCGGTGCCGACGGCCGCCACCTCCTTCTACGGCAACCCGATCATCTACGAGTTCCTGGCCGGCGTCGTCCTCGCCAAGCTCTACCGCGACAAGGTGCTGCTGCCGCAGGCGGTCGCATGGCCGGCCCTGCTGGTCGGCTTTTCCTTCCTGCTGATCAACGAGGCGCTCTGCGACGCCAGCCTGCGCTCCTACATGTGGGGCATCCCCGCCATCGTCATCGTCTATGCCGCCGTCTCGATCGATTTTTCCCGGCTGCCCGTCCTCGGCTGGCTGAACTATCTCGGCGACGCCTCCTACAGCATCTATATCACCCATGCCTTCACGCTGGCCTTCCTGCGTGTCGTTTGCGGCGTGCTGAAGATCGACATACAGGCCCATGCGCTGCTCTTCATCGGCTGCTGCCTCGTCATGTCGGCGATCGGCGGTGCGATCGTCCATGAACTGACCACGCCCAGCCGCTGGGCAAGGTGGAAAAGGAAGCAGCCGGCGATCGCCTGAGCCATTTTCGCCGATTTGCCGGCGCTTTCCCTGATAGACGACGGGGATACGCGTCTGGAAGACGCAACGGGAACGGAATTTTCCACCACCTGTCCTAATCTCGGCATCAGATCGGAGCGGGACGTGCGCATCCGAGGCGGGGAGCTTCCCCGCGCCTTTCGATTGCTATAAGCGGGTGGCGAGATCACGGGCCGCCGTAAGAGGGAAGAGACATGAAAAGCTACGTTTTGAGGGTATCGTGCCAGTCGACGCGGGGGATTGTCGCGGCGATTGCCAATTATCTGGCCGATCAGGGCTGCAACATCGTCGATTCCAGCCAGTTCGACG
>JASGEG010000071.1:0-4221 GCA_047606605.1 Rhizobium sp. | reverse complement strand
TCGTTAAGCTCGCCAACGTTCACAAGGCTTTCGGCCCCGTCAAGGTCCTGAACGGCGTATCCTTCGAGGTCGGGCGCGGCGAGGTTGCGGCCGTCATCGGCCAGTCCGGCTCTGGAAAATCGACGGCACTGCGCTGCATCAACGCGCTCGAAACCATCGAAAGCGGCACGATCGAGGTCTGCGACCATGCGGTCCACGACCCCAAGCTCAACAAGAACGCGCTGCGCCGGGATGTCGGCATCGTCTTCCAGAGCTACAATCTCTTCCCGCATCTGACGGCCGAGCAGAACATCATGCTCGCGCCGACCTGCGTGAAGAAGCTCGGCAAGGCAGCCGCCCGCGACCTGGCACGCGAGGTCCTGAGCCGCGTCGGCCTCGAGGCCAAGGCCGAGCATTATCCCGAACAGCTTTCCGGCGGCCAGCAGCAGCGCGTGGCGATCGCCCGCTCGCTGGCGATGCAGCCGAAGCTGATGCTGTTCGACGAGGTGACGTCGGCGCTCGATCCGCAGCTGACCGGCGAGGTGCTGAAGGTCATGGAGGATCTCGCCCGGGGCGGGATGACGATGATCCTCGTCACGCACGAGATGGCCTTTGCCCGCAAGGTGGCGTCGAAGGTCGTCTACATGCATCAGGGCCAGGTCTGGGAAACCGGGCCGGGCGCGATGCTCGACAATCCGCAGACGACGGAATTGCGCGAATTCGTCGGCAGCGGCCTCTGAAATTGAATTGGGAAGAGATTTTGTTGGAAGGACAAAAGGGTGGAGACCATGAAACGTAGAACTTTCCTTGCAGGCGTAACCGGCGCGCTTACCGGCGCAACACTCCTCGGCGTCAATGTCGGCCGGGTGCTCGCCGATACGCTGGAAACCATCAAGGCGCGCAAGAAGCTGCTGATCGCCGTCGATCTCGGCTCGCCGCCCTTCGGCATGAGCGATGCGACGATGCAGCCGACCGGCTCGGACGTCGAGACGGCGAAACTGCTGGCCGCCGATCTCGGCTTCCCGCTGGAGATCGTGCCGGTCACCAGCCCGAACCGCGTCCCCTTCCTCCTGACCAGCAAGGCCGACATCGTCATGGCGTCCTTCAGCGTCAACGAGGAACGCAAGAAGGTCATCGACTTCAGCGACGCCTACGGCGTCATTCAAATCGTCATCGCCGCGCCGAAGAGCGCCAACATCAAGACATTGCAGGATGTCGTCGGCCAGCGCCTCGGCACCACCCGCGGCTCGACCAACGACAAGGTCGCGACAACCGAAGCCCAGGGCGCCGAGATGGTGCGCTATGATGACGACGCGACGCTGATCACGGCGCTCGTCTCCGGCCAGGTCAACATCATGGCCTCCTCGCCGCAGATCATGGCCGCGGTCAACCAGCGCCGGACGAGCGATCCGCTCGAGGTCAAGCTGGTGCTGAAGACCAATCCTTACGCCATCGGCCTGCGCAAGGGCGACGATGCGCTGAAGGCGACGCTGAACGAATGGATCGCCAAGAACCTTGCCAACGGCAGGCTCAGCGAGATCTATCAGAAGTACAATGGCGTAGCGCTTCCGGCCGAGATGCCGAAGACGTAAGCTCAAGCCCATCATGAAAACCGGAGCGCCGCCATGCGGCGCTCCCTGCAATCCGATGAAGCGGTTCGGCGGGCTGGCCCCTGCGGACAAGGAGTGAACGATGAAAGCATTGATCTGCAACGAACCGGGCCGGCTGTCCCTCATCGAGCGGGACGTTCCCGTTCCCGCCGAGGGCGAGGTACTCGTCCGCATCCGCCGCGTCGGCATTTGCGGAACCGATTTCCACATCTTCCAGGGCAAGCATCCCTTCCTCGAATATCCGCGCGTCATGGGCCACGAGCTTTCCGGGACGGTCGAGGATGCGCGGGGATCGGCGCGGCTGAAGAAGGGCGACAATGTCTATATTGTCCCCTATCTGTCCTGCGGCAAATGCGTCGCCTGCCGCCGCGGCGTGACGAACGCCTGCCAGAACATCGCCGTGCTCGGCGTGCACAAGGATGGCGGCATGTCGGAATATCTCTGCGTTCCCGAGGAGAACGTCATCTCCGCCGGCAAGGCCACGCTCGACGAGGCCGCGATGATCGAATTCCTGGCCATCGGCGCCCACGGCGTCAAGCGCGGCAACATCCAGGCGTCCGACCGCGTTCTCGTGGTCGGCTCCGGGCCGATCGGCATGTCGGCGATCATCTTCGCCAAGGCGCGCGGCGCCGACGTCACCGTCATGGACATGCGCGAGGATCGCCTCGCCTTCACGACCCGCGCCCTCGGCGCCGACAGGACCCTTCTCGCCAATGAAGACGCGGAGGCGCAAGCCAAGCGGCTGACCGACGGTGATTTCTTCGATGTCGTCATCGACGCCACCGGCAATGCCGGCGCCATGCAGCGCGGCTTCGGCTTCGTCGCCCATGCCGGACGCTATGTGCTGGTCAGCGTCGTGCGCCAGGATATCACCTTCTCCGATCCGGAATTCCACAAGCGCGAGACCACGCTGTTTGCCAGCCGCAACGCCCAGCCGGACGATTTTGCCGAAGTGGTGAAACAGATGGAGGCGGGTCGCGTGCCGACGGCCGCCCTCAACACCCATCGCGGCGCGCTTTCCGAGGCGCCTGAGCTCTTCACCGAATGGCTGCGCCCTGAAGCCGGCGTCATCAAAGCCATTCTGGAGGTGTGATTGCATGGCCGCGCCGCGCACGCTTCGCCTCCATGAGGCCGACAATGTCGTCATCGCCATCGATAGCCTGTCGAAAGGCAAAGTGATCGATGGCGGCGTCACGGTCGCGGCCGCCGTTCCGCGCGGCCATAAGATTGCCGTTCAGCCGATCGGCAGGGGCGAGCCGATCCGCAAGTTCGGCCAGATCATCGGCTTTGCCAAGAGCGACATTCGGCCGGGCGATTGGGTGCACGAACACAATGTCGCGATCCATGATTTCGAACGCGACTATGCCTTTGCCTCCGAGGCCAAACCCCACGGCGGGCTCCTGCCCGGCGAGCGCCCCGCCACGTTCGAGGGCTTCCGTCGCGCCGACGGCCGCGTCGGCACGCGCAACTATATCGGCATCCTCAGTTCCGTGAACTGTTCCGCCACCGTCGTCGATTTCATCGCCGACGAGATCGTGCATTCCGGCATCCTGGCCGATTATCCCAATATAGACGGCGTCGTTCCCTTCACGCATGGAACCGGATGCGGCATGGGCAGCAAGGGCGAGGAATACGACCTGCTGGCCAGAACCCAATGGGGCTATGCGAGCCATCCGAATTTCTCCGCCATTCTCCTGATCGGGCTTGGCTGCGAAGTCTTCCAGATCCCGCGCCTGAAGAAGACCTACGGTATCGCCGAGGGCGATCATTTTCAGAGCCTCACGATCCAGGAGGTCGGCGGCACGCGCAAATCGGTCATGATGGGCGTCGAGAAAATCCGCGAGATGCTGCCACTTGCCAACAGGTCGGTGCGCGAGACGGTTCCGGCCTCCGAGCTGATGCTGGCACTGCAATGCGGCGGCTCGGACGGTTATTCCGGCCTGACGGCCAATCCGGCGCTCGGCGCGGCTGTCGATATTCTCGTGCGCCATGGCGGCACGGCCATCCTGTCGGAAACGCCGGAGATCTATGGCGCGGAGCATCTCTTGACCCGGCGGGCGGAAAGCCCCGAGGTCGGCCGGAAGATCGTCGAGCTGATCGACTGGTGGCGCGATTACGCTGCCAAAACCGGAGGTGAGCTGAACAACAACCCCTCGCCCGGCAACAAGGCCGGGGGTCTGACCACCATTCTGGAAAAGTCCCTCGGCGCCGTCGCCAAGGGCGGCAGCTCGACCCTGCGGGGCGTCTATCGCTATGCCGAGCGCATCGACCGCAAGGGCTTCGTCTATATGGACACGCCGGGCTACGATCCGGTCGCCGCCACCGGCCAGGTCGCCGGCGGCGCCAATGTGCTCTGCTTCACCACCGGCCGGGGCTCCGCCTATGGCTGCAAACCGACGCCGTCCCTCAAGCTCGCCACCAATTCGGATCTGTTCTCCCGGATGGAAGAGGACATGGATATCAATTGCGGCGATATCATCGACGGCGTGTCCATCGAGGAAAAGGGCCACGAGATCTTCCAGTCCATCCTCGAAACCGCCTCCGGCAAGCGTTCGAAATCCGAACTGCTCGGCTATGGCCGCAACGAATTCGTCCCCTGGCAGATCGGCGCGACGATGTGATGACCATGGTT
>JASGEG010000070.1:0-19691 GCA_047606605.1 Rhizobium sp. | reverse complement strand
CAACATGGTTCGAAGCCACAAGGACAACCGAAGCATCAAGCTCAGACGAAACAAAGCCGGGCGAAACCCAAAATACATGGCCGAAATCATCGCCGCATAACCGTTAACCTGGATTCAGGGCCGTGGCGATCGCTCTCCTTGAATTGCCTTTTTGCACTGCACACGTTAGAAGAGCCGCCAAAATAAAAGGCGGGAGGCGGACATGCGCCGGGTGGCGCGTCCGTGGAGGAGCATCATGGAGATCATCGACACGATAGCCGCATTGCGCGAGCGCCTTGCCGCCCACCGCAGGGCCGGCAAGCGCATCGGCCTGGTGCCGACCATGGGCTATCTGCATGCCGGCCACATGGAGCTCGTCTCCCGTGCCCGGGCGGAAAATGACATCGTGGTCGTCTCCATTTTCGTCAATCCGCTGCAATTCGGCGCCAACGAGGATCTGGCGAAATATCCGCGCGACCTCGAGCGGGACGCCGCCATGCTGCGCGACGGCAAGGTCGATTTCGTCTTCGCGCCCGGCGTGAACGACATGTATCCCCGGCCGATGGAAACCGTTGTCGACGTGCCAAAGCTCGGTTCGGAGCTGGAGGGCGCCGTTCGCCCCGGCCATTTCGCCGGCGTCGCCACCGTCGTCACCAAGCTTTTCAACATCGTCCAGCCCGACGTCGCCTATTTCGGCGAAAAGGACTATCAGCAGGTGGTGATCATCCGCCGCATGGTGGAGGATCTGGCCCAGCCGGTTCGCGTCGTGCCGGTGCCGACCGTCCGCGATGCCGATGGCCTGGCGCTGTCCTCGCGCAATGTCTACCTTTCGAAAGAGGAACGAGCGGCCGCCGTCATCGTGCCGAAGACGCTGGCGGAGGCGGAGCGGCTCTATCGGCAAGGCATGGACGATCCTGCCGCCTTCGAAGCCGCGTTGCGCGCCTTCATCGCCGAGGAGCCGCTGGCGACCGCTGAAGTCGTCGCCGTCTGCCATCCCGATACGCTGGAACCGCTGACGCGATTGCGGGGTCAGCCCATCCTCATTGCCCTCTTCATCCGCATCGGCACCACCCGCCTGCTCGACAACCGCGTGATCGGCCACAAGCTGGTCGCCAACAACGAGGCCGCCTGAAATGAGCGCCGCCGGACGCACCAAACGCACGACCACTGCCGCGATCGAAGCGATGAAAGGCACACGCCCGATCGTCAGCCTGACGGCCTATACGACGCCGATCGCTCGCCTGCTCGACCCGCATTGCGACCTGCTTCTGGTCGGCGATTCCCTCGGCATGGTGCTCTACGGCCTGGAATCCACGGTCGGTGTGACCATGGAGATGATGATCGCCCATGGCCAGGCGGTGATGCGCGGCGTCGAGAGCGCCTGTGTCATCGTCGATATGCCCTTCGGCTCCTATCAGGAATCGAAGGAACAGGCCTTCCGCAATGCCGCCCGCGTGCTGAAGGAAACCGGCTGCGACGGCGTCAAGCTAGAGGGCGGCGAGGAAATGGCAGAAACAGTCGCCTTCCTTGTGAGCCGCGGCATTCCCGTCTTCGGCCATGTCGGCCTGATGCCGCAAAAGGTCAATACGACCGGCGGCTATCGCTCGCTCGGCCGCTCCGACGAGGAAGCGGACCAGATCCGGCGAGACGCCAGGGCGATCGCGCAAGCCGGTGCCTTCGCGCTTCTGGTCGAGGGCACGGTGGAGTCGCTCGCCCGCGAAATCACCGGCTCGGTCGCCATCCCCACGATCGGCATCGGCGCCTCCCCCGCCTGCGACGGCCAGATCCTTGTGTCGGACGACATGTTCGGCCTCTTCAGCGACTTCAAGCCCCGCTTCGTGAAGCATTTCGCCGAACTGGCGCCGATCATCTCAAAGGCGGCGGCAGATTATGCCGAAGAGGTGAAGGCGCGGACATTCCCCGGGCCGGAGCATACGTTCCAGCCCAAAAAGTAAGCCGCTCAGCGCTTCTCCGCCTCCCGCTCCAGAAGATAGATCGCTTCGCCGAAATCCTCCATCCTGGCCATCAGTGCCGCATGGGCGTCGCGCAGGCCCTGATTGTAGAAATGCGGTCCGATCTCGGTCGCGAAGAAATCGAGCAGGAATTCCGCCGGCAACGCGCCGATCGTCTGGTCGAGCTCGTCGGCGAAATATTGCCGCAAGCGGGTGACGATCGCCGCCTTCTCCTCTTTCGGGAACGTGATCTTCTTCATCGGTGACACCTAAGGTTTTGCGGGCGATTCCAATGGGCTGGATCAATGGAATCAATTGACCCATCAAGGAAATTGAATTGCCGAGGCTTCCCATGCAGCTTACAGCTCCGGTTGCGCCGCGCAAACGAATGAATGCGCAAAATCGCAAACAGCATTCCTGCTTCGCAGCTGAGCCTTTGATCCATGCGTGTCCGAAGGGCAAAGGCGTTGAGCTTTCCATGAAGGATGGAGCGGACGATGAGTCGCGCGGATTTTCTTGACGGCCTGAAGGGCGGCACTCCCGTTGCCCTGGCAGCGGCCCCTTTCGGCGCTTTGTTCGGCGCGCTTGCCCGCGATCAGGGCATGTCGCTCGGCGAATTGACGCTGATGAGCGGCACCGTCTATGCCGGCGCCAGCCAGATGGTCGGCATCGATCTCTTCAGCCACAATGTCCAGGCCTGGCTGATCATACTGTCGATCCTGGCGGTCAATTTCCGCCACGTCCTCTATTCGGCGGCAATTGCCCGCTACATCCGGCATTTCTCGCCTGTCGAAAAATTCTTCACCTTCTTCCTGCTGGTCGATCCGCAATTCGCCGAGACGGTCAAGCGTCATGAGAGCGGCAAGCCGGTCACCTTCGCATGGTATCTCGGCTTCGCGGTGGTCATCTATGTCATGTGGATCGCGCTCAGCCTCGTCGGCGGCCTGCTCGGCAGCATGATCGGCGACCCCAAGGCGATCGGCCTCGATATCCTGCTGCCGGTCTATTTCCTCGGGATCGTCATCGGCTTCCGCCGGCGCGACAATTTCCTGCCGGTGGTCATCGCCAGCGCTGCCGCCTCCACCATCGCCTATCGCTATGTCGGCTCACCCTGGCATGTCAGCCTCGGCGCACTCGCCGGCGTGGCGCTTGCCGCCATCCTGCCGCCGATCAAGGCGAACCGGAAGCCCGATATCGCCCACGAGCATCACGAGGTCTGACCATGCTCGATTTCAACCTGCACATGGTCCTCCTGATCCTCACGGCCGCCGTCGTCACCTTCCTGACGCGCATCGGCGGCTATATCCTCATCGTCAAGATGACCCGCATCCCGCCGCGCGTCGAAGCGGCCCTGAATGCCGTTCCCGCCGCCGTTCTGACCACCCTCGTCGCCCCCGCCTTCTTCAACGGCGGCTGGGATACCAAGGTAGCGATGGTCGCCGCCCTGTTCGTCGGCCTGCGCTTCCCCTCGACCTTCATGCTGATCGCGGGATGGGTCATCGTGATCGCCTGGAGACATTTCGCAGGCATTTGAGGTCTCGCGAACGTAAACCGCGTCCCGCCCTCCCGCCTGCCGCGGAAGGGCCAGGAAACGGTTTTCTCAGTGACTTAATTCCAGCGTCGCATTTTCCAGCCATGCCCGGATATCCGCATCGTGGATCAGCGGCATCAGGGCTTCCCGCGTTCTGGCGTGATAATCGTTCAGCCAATGCAGCTCGTCATGCGTCAGGAGTTGCGAGATGACGAGGCTGCGGTCGATCGGGCAGAAAGTCAGCGTCTCGAAGCCGAGCATGGCGATATCGCCGCCGTCGATCTGCTCGGCATCGCGAATATAGATGAGATTCTCGATGCGGATGCCGAAATGGCCCGGACGATAATAGCCGGGCTCGTTCGACAGGATCATGCCCGGCAGCAGTTCCTGCGTCGACAGCCGCGAAATGCGCTGCGGCCCCTCATGCACCGAAAGATAGGAGCCGACGCCATGGCCGGTGCCATGGGCGAAATCGACGCCGGCCTTCCAGAGCGAGATGCGCGCCAGCGGATCGAGGTCGCAGCCGCGCGTCCCCTTGGGAAAACGCGCCGTGCTGATAGCGATCATGCCCTTCAGCACCAGCGTGAACAGCCGCTTCTGCTCTTCGGAAACGGCGCCGATGCCGACCGTGCGGGTGATGTCCGTGGTGCCGTTGATATATTGCGCGCCGGAATCGATCAGGAAGAGTTCGCCGGCCTGGATCAGCCGGTCGCTCTCCGTCGTCACGCGGTAATGCATGATCGCCGCATGCTCGCCCGCACCCGAGATCGTGTCGAAGGAGATGTCCTTGAGCGGGTTCTGCATGCTCTGGCCGACGCGGGCGCGGCAGGCCTCCAGCCGTTCGGCGGCAGCGATTTCCGTCACCGTGCCGGGCTTGCTGGTTTCCAGCCAATAGAGGAACTCGACCATGGCGGCCCCGTCCTGCAGATGGGCGGCGGCCGAACCGTTGATTTCGGCGGCATTCTTGCGGGCGCGCGGCAGCTTGGCGGGATCGGTTCCCTCCACCACCTCGCCGCCCTCGCGGCGGATCAGATCGGTCAATGCATAGGAAGCGAGGTCCGGGTCCACGAGAATGCGCCCGCCATCGGCCGAAGCCGCGGCCAGCCGCTTGACCAGCTCGGACGGGGGAAGCTGCTTGCAGATCTGCGTGAGGTAAGCTTCCGCCTCGACCTTGGTCTTGCGCTTGTCGAGGAAGAGTTCGGCCTCGCCTTCCGCATAGATGATGGCGCGCGCCAGGGGATGCGGCGTATGCGGCACGTCGCTGCCGCGAATATTGAAGATCCAAGCAACCGAGGACGGATCGGTGATCAGCGCCGCCTTGAGGTTCTTTTCCTTCAGATCAGCCGCGATGGTCGCCAGCTTATCCCGCGCCAAAACGCCGGCCTGCGCGATGTCCTGGATGATGACGGCACCGAGCGGCTCGGCCGGCCGGTCGCTCCAGAGCTTGTCGAGTGGATTATGCGGCAGGAAGACAAGCGTGCCGCCAATCTCCGCCAGGGCCTTTTCCAGCCGCCGCACCTCGGCGCCGGTATGCAGCCATGGATCGATGCCGAGCCGGAAACCCTTCGGTGCATTGCGCGTCAGCCAGACATGCGGCGGCTCGTCGACCAGATCGCCGCCGGTAAAGACGGAGCGGTCCACCTGCTCGGCAAGCTGCGTCACATAGCGGCCGTCGACGAAAACAACGGCTTGCGACCGTGTCACCAATGCAACACCGGCCGATCCGGTGAATCCCGTCAGCCATGCCAGACGCTCCGAACATTTGGGCACGTATTCACCCTGATATTCGTCCGCGCGGGGGATGAGAAAGCCGTCAATGCCGAGATCGCCGAAGGCGGCGCGCAGGCCGGCAACGCGTTCGCGGCCGAATTGCGGGGTGGAGGTGACGTCGAAAGACTGGAACATGGCTTAATCCGAAAATGACCCTGGAATCCGCGAAAGCAAGCGGCGACAGCATGTTAGAGCATGATCCGGGCAAGTGGGAAACGATTTTCAAGCAAGATTGCACACGCCGTGCGCGGACTGGAATTTCCGGCTCCTGCCGGTCGAGATGCGCAGGCCGGGCGTTAATGAATTCGCCCATTTCATGGGCATCCCGATTCGATTGTGACGTCTTCACGGCACGAAACATGCATCTGCTGCATAGCTCCCATGAAACACACCCCCTGCCACGCACAAGGGCGAGTCGCTATATGGAGCGCAACAAACGGGGTCCACGATGGACCCGCTCGAAAAGGACCTAAGACAATGCCTATCACCCGCTCCGCATATGTTAGCCCCGCGCTGGCCGGCGAGCGTCGCACCGTACGCCACTCCGTCGGTTCGCTTCGTCAGCTCGAAGTCGAAACCTCGAAGGCGATCGGCGTAAGCCGTGGCGGTCGCCACTAACAGTTCCAAGAGCTACGCGTTCACATCGGATCGGACAGGGACTCCTCCTCCCACCCTGTATCGGACCAGAACGGTAGAGCCCGCTTGAGCACTCCTCCACACGCTCGCGGGCAAGATCGGCCAAATACCGATCTGCAAGGCGGTGCTTCGGCACCGCCTTTTGCGTTTCAGGCCCACGCCAATGTCCCCCTCTCCCCGGCAAAGCAGGGGAAGGCGCGTATGAAATAAGGTCGTTGCCGCGCGCACCCTTCTCCCCGAGGGGAGAAGGAATCAAGGCCTATCGAGATGGATGGTGACCCAGCCATTGCGCCAGATGGTGCGCACATGCCGCATCCTGGCGCCATTATAGGCCGCCAGCACCTTCCAGCGCTGCGCGGCCAGAATGCCCGAGAGCACGACGGAACCGCCGGGCGCCAGATGCGCGACCAGCTGCGGCGCCATCTTGATCAGCGGCCGGGCAAGAATATTGGCGATGATCAGGTCGAATGGCCCATGGCGTGAAAAGGCCGTGGAATGGAACCCCGGCGCGGTTTCCAGCGCGATGCCGGACGCAATCCCGTTGCGGCGAACATTCTCGCGGGCGACGCGCACGGCGATCGGATCGATATCCGTGGCCAGAACCGGAATATTGCGCAGCTTGCGCACGCCGATCGCCAGCACGCCGCTGCCGGTACCGAGATCGAGCGCATTGCGCACCTTGCGGGCGGCGAGCACCGTCTCGATCATCTCCAGGCAGCCCGCCGTCGTGCCGTGATGGCCGGTTCCGAAAGCCTGGCCGGCATCGATCTCGATAGCGATATCGCTCGGCCCCACCTTGCCGCGGTCGTGCGATCCATGCACAAGGAAACGCCCGGCGCGGACCGGCTTCAGACCTTCCAGCGACTTGGCGATCCAGTCGACATCGGGAATGATCTCCTTTTCGATGGCAAGTCCCGGAAAGGCGGGCTTCAGCAGCGCCTCGAAACGGGCGCGCACGCCTTCTTCGTCATTGGCGTAGAGATAGATCGAGGCTTCCCAGATATCTTTTTTCTCATCGATCTCGGTGGTCGCGATCGGCAATTCCTCGTCTTCGAATACCGGCGTCATCAGATCGAGAATCTGTTCGGCTTGTCTCTCGGTCGTCGTCACATACAGGCGGATTTCGCTCAATTCTTCGGTCTCTCTACTTTCACTCGGCCCAGTCGATCCACGGCGGCTTCGGCGTATCGTAGCCGGCGATATTATGAAGCAGCCTGCGTCGCGCCGGCCCGAAACGCAGAAGCAGCGGCGCGACCAGATTGCGCGTCGCAATCGCCAGCGGATTTTCCATGGTGATCAGGCGCGTCAAACCATAAGTCTGCTTCAGCACCTGCTTCACGGCTGGAATTCTCAGTGCCGAATACTCTTGTTCGCGGCCCTCCGCAATGAGCCAGGCGAGCCAGCAGGCATCCTCTATGCCAAGATTCATCCCGCGCGCGCCGGCCGGCGAATGAATATGCGCCGCATCGCCCGCCAGGAAGACATTGCCCTTGGCCATCGGTTCGACATGGCGGAAATGGATGCGGAACTGCGAAACCCAGACCTTCTCGGCGACAGCCTCGGGATGGACGATGCGATTTTCGAAATCCTGCTGCGTCGAAATATAGCGCAGAACGTCGCGGGAGACCGGCAGGCGACCGATCATGCCGGGATCGAAGAGCGTGATCTCGGCGAATTGCGCATCCACCGGTTTGGCATATCGAAAATCGGCAATGTGGAAATAGGCTTCCAGCGCCTCGCCGGGAAAGCCGGCGCCCAGCGCCTTGCGCACCGCCGAATGCGCGCCGTCGGCACCGATCAATATATCCGGGCGCAATGTTTCCATCGCACCGTCCGCGCTCCGCAGCGTCACCACCGGAGCCCGAACGTCGGCGATCGGCTCGGCTGCGATCGCGGTCCGCCATTCCGGCGCGATGCCATAAGCCGCCAGCGCCTCGATCAGCAGCCGCTCCGTCACCCCCTGCGCCAAGGCATGCATGGCGCCGAAACGGCCCCGAACCTGGCGTGTATCGACATCGGCCAGGATTTTCTCGCCCGAACGAATGCGGAAATGTGCAATCGGCTGTGCGGCAGCGACGATGCGCTCGGCCACGCCGGATGGCGAAAGCAGCGTCAATGTGCGGGCATTGACACCGAGAGCCCGGCTTTCCTCCGGCGGCACCGGCCCCTCGCCGTCATCGACGATGCGGGGCACAAAGCCGCGCCGGGCGAGCTCCAGCGCCGCGGTCAATCCGGCCGGGCCTGCGCCCGCAATCAGGATGGATTTGGATTTTCTCTCTCCTCCGGCCCCATCCCCCATCGGCGCCCTACCCTTTCTTGATCAGGTTCTCCAGCTTCTTGACCGCGGTGTCCGGGTCCTCCTGGTAGGCGATCGTTCCGGCGAAACGACCAGTGGAATCAAGCAGGAAAACCGAGGCCGTGTGATCCATGGTATAATCGCCGTTCGGCTGCTTCTCGTCGAGCGGAACTTTCTTGGCGTAGACCCGGAACCCCTTGATCATGTCCATGACCTTGGCGGGATCGCCGGAAATACCGGTGATGCGGCTGGAGACGTTGGAGACATATTGGTTCATGATCGCCGGGGTGTCGCGCTCCGGATCGACCGTGACGAAATAGGCGTTGAGTTTCGTGCCATCCGGATCGACCTTCTGCAACCAGCCGTTCATTTCGAACAGGGTCGTCGGGCAGACGTCGGGGCAATGCGTGTAGCCGAAGAACAGCACCGCCGGCCGGCCGCGAAGCGCCTGCTCGCTGATCGGCTGGCCATTCTGGGCGACGAGCGTGAAAGGCACGCCATAGGGGCCTTCGGCCACCGCTTGCGGCGACTTGGAGCCCCCGACCGTCAGCCACCCCAACACCCCGGCCACGAGCAACACGGCCACCCAGACAACTATCCGCACGGTCTTCATCACTGCATTTCCTCGCTACGCCCGGCAGCGGCTCCATATCCGAAGGCCGGGCGATCATCGTCCCGGGTGTAGCGGGTTGGGCAGAGAGACGCAATTCAAGAAGATGTTTTCCAAAAAGCCGGCTCCGCGCGGCCCCATGTTAAAGCAATCCTAACCACTCCGCGCCAACATCTGCAGCATATGGGCGAGATGGGACTCGCCTGCCGTGGAACGGCCGCGGCAGATTCATCTTCTCTCAAAGGGCATGACGCCCGCCGGAGCAGCAAGACGCCATTGGCGCCGCAGCCTCCGGACGCTGAAGCCTCGCCGGGCCGCTCCAGCCGATCCTTCTTCATCGCTACCGCCGCGCTGCCGGCACCAATGGGACGTTCTCACCATGACGAATGCCATCAAACAATCGGGCTCCTACCTGGAAATCGTCTCCTTCCATCTCGGCGACCAGGAATTCTGCATCGACATCATGGCCATCCGCGAAATCCGCGGCTGGGCACCGGTGACGCCGATGCCGCATACGCCACCTTACGTGCTCGGCCTCATCAACCTGCGCGGCGCGGTGATCCCGGTCATCGACATGGCTTGCCGCCTCGGCATGAAGATGACGGAACCGTCGGAGCGCTCCGCCATCATCGTCACGGATATCGCCGGCAAGCTCGTCGGCCTGCTGGTCGAACAGGTCTCCGACATGATGAGCATCAAGAGCGACGACCTGCAGCCGGCGCCGGAGATCATCCCGGAAGCGCAGCGCGCCTTCTGCCGCGGTATCGTCGCGCTGGAAAAGACCATGGTCTGCTTCCTCAACCTCGACACCGTCATTGCCGAGCAGTTGGCGCAGGCGGCCTGATCTCGAAAAAATTCGCCCGAATCGAAATCGCCCTGAAGCGTCGGCTTCAGGGCGATCGTATTTCTAAGACCGGCGTCGGCAGGGGTGTAGCCGGTGGGCCGGCCACACAGGCCGTGAACAGATAGGAGTGGCACTCCCACGTTCGCCCATAAAACTGCACTAAAACGACGCAATGCGAAAGCTATCGTGAGGGATTGGGCAACCGAAAGGATAAACTTTTTTTGGTACAAGCCACTCAGTGGTTGTTCAGACCCAACTCCCGCAATCTCAATTCGGCTTGCCGTTCTTCCAAGTCACGCTCTGGCCGAACAGTGGAATGGTGGAAATCGCCATCTTTGCCGAACCGTTGGTCAGTTCCCGTGAATGGATGAGATAGATGAGCGTATCGTTCTTCTTGTCGTAGATCCGGGTCACCACCAGCTTCTTCCAGATCAGCGACAGTCCGGCGCGGAACACCTCCTCGCCACTCTGCGAGAGATCGATATCGCCGATGCTGATCGGCCCGGTCTGGCGGCAGGCGATGGAATTGTTGGACGGGTCCTCGAACCAGTTGCCCTTCCGCAGCCGATCGATGACGCTGCGGTCGAAATAGGTGACGTGGCAGGTGACGCCGGACACGCCCGGATCGGGCACCGCATCGACCAGAATATCGTTGCCGGTCCAGTCCACCCCCACCTTGCCGACGACCTCGGCGGATGCGGTAACGGGCGCCAGCGCCAGGAACGACGCGGCAAGAGCGGCATGCAACTTCAAAGACCTCATCAATCATCCTCCGACATCCGCCACCCGCACGTTCGGGGGCACCGCTAAAGTAAGATAGCGGTCAGGGGATACAAGAGAGCGGGATCGTTGTCACCGCCCTTCGCGGCCGCCGCTCGGACGCTTCAAGACCGACAACGGCATCACGCGACACGGCAGGGCTGTTGACTTCGCGGTAAAAGCACGGGAAGCTGCCGACATGATCGCAAACCGCGCCACCACGATGCATATTCTCACCACCTCACCCCTTGCAGGGCGAGTGGGAGCGGCATTGTCTTGAGCTGACTGCGATCCCCTTCAACCCTGCCGAGGCGAGCAGGGTTGAACCTTCGCTCTCCTCCCCAACATCAAGGAGAGCCCATGAACTGCGAACAGGAAGACCCGAATGAACGACGATCCGGCGGTGCCGGAGCGGTGGAGATTCGTGCCGCGCGTCCCGCCGATGCAGAAGGGATCGCCACGATCGCCAACCTTCCCGGCTTTCGCGCCGGCACGCTGCGCCTGCCCTTTCAAAGCGTCGAGGACACCCGGCAATGGCTGGAGAAGCCGAACCCCGACGCGATCAATCTCGTTGCCGTTCTCCATGGCCGGATCATCGGCAATGCCGGTCTGCGCCGCCATTCCGGCCGGCAGATCCACACCGGTCATCTCGGCATGGGCGTTCACGACGACTTCACCGGCCGCGGCGTCGGTTCGGCGCTGCTTGGCGCGCTTGTCGATACTGCCGACAACTGGCTGGCGATCAGGCGGCTGGAACTGACCGTCTATGTCGACAATGCGCCGGCGATCCGGCTCTACGAAAAATTCGGGTTCGAGACCGAGGGACGGCACAAGGCCTTTGCCTTCCGCAACGGCGACTATGTCGATGCCTTCGCCATGGCACGGTTGAGGATGTAAGAAATTCACTCAGGCGACCAGCGCATAAGGACGGACAAGGCAATCCGCCGGGATGCCCCATTCTTCCTTGAGCTTGAAGATCATATCAATCGTCAACGCCCGCTTCCTGCCAAAGATCTCCGAGGCACGGGAGCGGGAGCCCAGAAGTTCGGCAAGATCGGCCTGGCTGCGCCCGGTCATCTCCATGAAGGAGCGAAGAAACTCGACTGGCTCCGAAGCCTCGATCGTAAAATGCCGGTTTTCGTAGGCCTCGATCAAATCCGTCAGCACGTCGAAGCGATCTCCCTCCTCCGTCCCGTCCTCCGGTGGAGCATCGAAATAAGGGGTGATCTGCGAAAGAGCCCACTCAAGATCGGCATCTGATTTGATCGGCCTGATGTCTCTCACGATACTGTCTCCGGATCAATTCTGTCGTCGTCCGCATGAGTGCCGATAAATTTGATCAACACCCGCCTATGCCTGTAAGCGATATGAACGATCAATCGATATTTGTTACCGGCGATATCGAAAATAACACGGTTATCTCCGACAAAATCAGCATTGGCCCCGAACATCCTTTTAATGTCGGCAGGTCCATTCCATTCGCTTTTGCTGACTGCCGAATACCATGTTTCCAGCGGAACCTTCGCTTGCGGATGGCGTTCCCAAAACGGGAACAAATCAACCTTTCCGTCAAATCCACATCATCCCTCGATCAGCGCCAGCCACTCGTCTTCGGTCATGACCTCAACATTGAACTCGCGCGCCTTGTCGAGCTTCGAGCCCGCCCCCGGTCCGGCGACCACGATATCGGTCTTCTTCGATACGGAGCCGGAGACCTTGGCGCCCAGGCTTTCGGCCCTGGCCTTGGCCTCGTCGCGCGTGAATTTCTCCAGCGAGCCGGTGAAGACCACGGTCTTGCCGGCGACGGGGCTGTCCGAGGCGGCCGGCGGTTCCGCTTCCTGCGGGCGCACCTCTTCGAGGAGCCGCGAGATCACCTCGACATTGCGCGGCTCCTTGTAGAACTCGACGACGGCGCGGGCGACCACTTCGCCGATGCCCTCGATATTGTTGAGATCGTTCCAGGCGTCGCCCGCAAGCGGAACGGCGTCCTTCATCGCCGTCTCGAAAGCTCCGTAGGTGCCATAAGAGCGCGCCAGAAGCTTCGCGGTGGTCTCGCCGACATGGCGAATGCCGAGCGCGAAGATGAAGCGATGCAAGGCGATGTCGCGCCGCTCGTTGATCGCGGCATAGAGCTTGGAAACGCTGACCTTGCCGAAGCCGTCGATATTCTCGAGCTTGGTCAGCGAGGATTGCTGGCGCTTCTCCAGGGTGAAGATATCGGGTGCGGTGCGCACCTGCAGCGCCGGGTCCTCGCTTTCGAAGAAGAAATCGATCTGCTTGGAGCCGAGCCCTTCGATGTCGAAAGCATTGCGCGACACGAAGTGCTTCAGATGCTCGGTCGCCTGCGCCCGGCAGATGAACCCGCCGGTGCAGCGTGTCACCGCATCGACCTTGCCGGTCTTCTCGTTGATATCACGCACCGCATGGCTGCCGCAGACCGGACATGTCTTCGGGAACTCGTAGGCGACGCTCGAAGCCTCGCGCTTCTCCATGACGACATCGACGATCTGCGGAATGACGTCGCCGGCGCGCTGCACGATCACCATGTCGCCGACCCGGATATCGCGGCCGTCGCGGAGCGGTTCGCCCTTGTTGCCGATGCCCTTGATATAATCGGCATTGTGCAGTGTCGCATTGGTCACCACGACGCCGCCGACCGTGATCGGCTCGAGCCGCGCCACCGGCGTCAATGCTCCGGTGCGGCCGACCTGGATATCGATGCCGGTGAGCCGGGTGAATGCCTGTTCGGCCGGGAACTTGTGCGCCGTCGCCCAGCGCGGCGAGCGCGACCGGAATCCGAGACGCGCCTGCAATTCCAGACTGTCGACCTTATAGACGACACCGTCGATATCGTAATCCAGATCCGGGCGCTGCAGGCCGATCTCGTCGTAATGCGCGAGAATGTCGGCGACCGAATTCAGCCGCTTCATCAGCGGATTGACCGGAAAGCCCCATTCCCCGAATTTTTGCACCATGCCGAACTGCGTATCCGCCGGCATGTCGGACATCTCGCCCCAGGCATAGGCAAAGAACTTGAGTTTGCGGCTGGCCGTGACCTTGGCGTCGAGCTGACGCAGCGACCCGGCCGCGGTGTTGCGCGGATTGACGTAGGTCTGCTTGCCCTCCGCCTCCATCTGCGCATTCAGCGCCAGGAAGTCGCTCTTGGCCATATAGACCTCGCCGCGCACCTCCACGACATCGGGCGCGCCTGATGGCAAGGTCTGCGGAATTTCCTTGATGGTGCGGATATTGGCAGTGACGTTCTCGCCGGTCGTACCGTCGCCGCGCGTCGCCGCATTCACCATGCGGCCATTCTCGTAGCGGATCGACATCGAAAGACCGTCGATCTTCGGCTCGGCAGTAAAGGCGATCGACTGGTCGGGCAGCCGGCCGAGGAAGCGATAGACGCTGGCGACGAAATCCTGCACATCCTCCTGCGAGAACGTATTGTCGAGCGACAGCATCGGCCTTGCATGCACCACGGGCGCAAAGGTCTCCGACGGCGCGGCGCCAACCCGCCGCGACGGGCTGTCAGCACGAACGAGAGCCGGGAAGCGGGCTTCGATGGCGTCGTTGCGCCGCTTCAGCGCGTCATAGTCCGCATCCGAAATTTCCGGCGCGTCCTGCCCGTGATAAAGCGCGTCGTTGCGCGCGATTTCGGCGGCCAGATAGGCAAGCGCCGCTGCCGCCTCTTCTTCAGTCAGGTCTTCGACGGGCTTCTGTTCGCTGCTCATGGATTCGCACTCCCGGATTTCCGAGATGTTTTAGAGAAAAATTGGGGAATGGGAAGTGGAGAGGATGAGCCCTGAGGCCGTCAGCCGTTGCCTGCCAGCAGCCGCTTGGCCGCCGCCCTCGCCTCCTCCGTGACCGATGCGCCGGCGAGCATGCGGGCGATTTCCTCGGTGCGGTCGGTCGGCGCCATGGTGGCGACGCGGGTGGAGATCTTCTCCGAACCAGCGGCAATCGGCCCCTTGGAAATCAAGAGATGCGTGGCGGCACGCGCGGCGACCTGCGGCGCATGCGTGACGGAAAGCACCTGAACGCGCTCGGAAAGCCGCTTCAGCCGCTGGCCGATAGCATCGGCCACCGCGCCGCCGACGCCCGTGTCGATTTCGTCGAAGACCAGGGTCGGAGCCGAACCACGATCGGCCAGCGCCACCTTCAGCGCCAGCAGGAAGCGCGACAGCTCGCCACCGGAGGCAACCTTGGTGATCGGTCCCGGCCGCGTGCCGGGGTTGGTCTGCACATGGAATTCGATGACGTCGATACCGTCGGCGGTCGCCTCCTCGGCATCCGTGGTGATTTCCACCATGAAGCGCGCCCGCTCCAGCTTCAGCGCCGGCAGTTCGGCCATGACGGCGGCGGCAAGCGCGTTGCCGGCATGATGGCGCTTCTCGGAAAGGCTGCGCGCGGCGGCGTCATAGGCGGCTTTGGCAGCGGCCAGCTCGGCATCCAGTCGGGCCAGCCGCTCCTCGCCGGCATCGAGATCGGCGAGATCGGCGACCATCTTCTCGGCGAGCGCCGGCAGTTCGATAACCGGCACGGAATATTTGCGCGAGGCGGCGCGCAGCGCAAAAAGCCGCTCTTCGACGCGCTCCAGCTCGCGCGGATCATATTCGGTCTTGCGCAGGGCCGCTTCCACTTCCATCTGCGCATTGGAAAGCTGGTCCAGCGCCGCATCGAGCAAGGCCACCGTATCTTCCAGCAGGCCCGGCGCCTCATGGCTCTTGCGCTCCAGACGGCGCACCAGCGAAGCGATATGGGGCACGGGAGACGCATTGCCGTTCAGAAACTCGGAGGCCTCGGCAATGTCGCCGGCAATCCGCTCCGCCTTCATCATCCGCGAACGCGTCTCGGCCAGCTCGTCCTCTTCGCCATCCTGCGGCGACAGCTTTTCCAGTTCCTCGACGGCGGCACGCAGATAGTCGGCCTCGCGGGCCGCATTCTCCACCTGCTCCCGCTGCTTCCTGAGCGTCCGCTCCGTATCGCGCCAGACTTTGTGAAAGCGCCCGAGCGCCTGTGTCTCCTCGCCAATCCCGGCAAAAGCATCGAGCAGCATGCGATGCGCATCCGTATCGACGAGGGCACGGTCGTCATGCTGTCCATGGATCTCGACCAGCAGCTGGCCGACCTGGCGCATCAGTTGAACGCTGAGGGGTTGGTCGTTGACGAAAGCCTTGGTGCGGCCATCGGCGGACTGGGTGCGGCGGAAAATCAGGTCGCCGTCATCGTCTATGCCGTTCTCGCGCAGAAGCTTGCGGGCGGCATGCGTCATGTCGACATCGAACACGGCCGTTACCTGGCCGCGATCTTCGCCATGGCGCACAAGACCGCCGTCGCCGCGCCCGCCAAGGGCCAGCGACAGGCTGTCGAGCAAGATGGATTTACCCGCACCCGTTTCGCCAGTCAGTACCGACAGACCGGTCTCAAAGGCAAGATCCAGCCGCTCGATCAGAACGATATCGCGGATCGAAAGCTGGGTCAGCATGCGCGCTCAATCTCACGTCCCAAGAAGAAGTTTCTTACCCGCCTTCGAAATCCAGGAGCCTGCATTTTCGCTGGGTTCGACGCCGCCGGTCTTCAGCAGCTTATATGAGTCGGCGTACCAGCGGCTATCCGGATAATTGTGGCCGAGCACGGCCGCGGCCGTCTGGGCTTCCTGAACGATACCCATGGCGTAGTAAGCCTCGACGAGACGCGCCAGCGCCTCCTCGATCTGATTCGTCGTCGGATACTGCTCGACGACAACGCGGAAGCGGGCGATAGCGGCAAGGTAATCCTTGCGCTCGAGATAATAGCGGCCGACCTGCATTTCCTTGCCGGCCAGCTGATCTTTGGCGAAGCGAATCTTGGCCTGCGCGTCGCTGACATATTGCGAGCTCGGATAATTGGTGACGACCTTGTTCATCGCCTCGATCGTCTGCTGTGCCGCGCGCTGATCCTGCGTCACGTCCATGATCTGCTTGGAATAGGACGAACCGACGAGATACTGGACGTAATCGGCATCCGCCGAGCCGGGATACTGCTTGAGATAGCTGTTACCCGACTGCACGGCCTCGTCATAGCGGCCGGTGCGGTATTTGACGAAGGTGCTCATGACCAGCGCCTTGCGGGCCCATTCGGAGAAGGGCTGCTGCTGGTTGATGGCGTCGAACTTGCGTCCGGCTTCCGCCATGTTGCCGGCCTTGATGTTGGCAAGGCCTTGATTATAGAGGGTTTCCGGCGGATCGGTTTCGACACCCAGCTTGCTGATGTCGATATCCTTGTCCGTATTGCACCCCGTTACCACCGCACCGGTACCGGCCAGGAGAAGCGATACGAGCAACGCCCGTGCTGTAATCTTCATGCTTTCAGACCTTGCAAAACCCATCGGATGACTGTCCCACTAGCCGTTGTTGCGGATACGGCGTTCTTCTCGCTGGCGTTTCTAGCCGTAAAAACACCATTAGGGCAACGCAATGATGATGCATTAACGCATTTTTGTGGCAAAGACCGCCTTATCGCAGGCTTTAACCGCTGTATTGACAAGAGATTTTCCTCGCGAGCGCCGAAACGCCATGTCGCGGCCGGCTCCCCGGCCCTGCCCGCGAATCTCCCCTCAAAAAAGAACCGCCCCCTTTCGGGAGCGGCAACTTGGCTCTCTGGATTTCTGGAGGTCACGCCGACCAGGGAGCGAATTCGGGAGCATTGACCGTAACGAAATCGCGGCTGTGCGCACGCTGGCGCGGCGCCGAGGTCTCCACGACATCATAGGCCGTCGGATCGCTCAGCAGCGCCTTCAGCGCATTTGCATTCATGCGGTGACCACCGCGATAGGAGCGGTAGCAGCCGATGAACTGCGCGCCGGCCAGCGCCAGATCGCCAACGGCGTCCAGCGTCTTGTGGCGGACGAATTCGTCCTTGGCGTAACGCAGGCCTTCGACGTTGATGACCGTATTGTCGTCGGAGATGACGACCGAATTTTCGAGCGAGGAACCGAGCGCATGACCGGACGCCCAGAGGCGCTCGACGTCACGCATGAAACCGAAGGTACGGGCGCGAGAGAGCTCCCGCTTGAAGGTCTCGGCGGTCAGGTCGCCTTCCCACTTCTGGCGGCCGATCAGCGGGCAGTCGAAATCGATCTCGACTTCGAAACGCGTGCCGTCATAGGGGCGGAACTCGCACCAGGAGCCGCCGGCTTCGATGCGAACCGGCTTGGTGACGCGGATATAGCGGCGCTTGACGCCGAGGGAAACGATACCGACCTGCTCGATCGCCTCGATGAAAGGATAGGAGCTGCCGTCCATGATCGGCATTTCCGCACCGGAAACCTCGACGATGACGTTGTCCAGGCCCATCGCGTAGATCGCCGCCATGACATGCTCGACCGTCGCGACGGAGCGCGCCGGGGAAAAGCCGAGAACGGTACAAAGATCGGTGTTGCCAACCTGCGAGGACACGGCACGCAGCTCGGTCACATCGCCATTGTCGTGCATGCGCTGGAAGATGACGCCCGTGCCGGCTTCCGCCGGATAAAAGGTGATCGATACGTCAGCGCCGGAATGAACGCCGATGCCCGAAAGTGTCACGGGGTTTGCAATGGTGGTCTGAAAACCCAGCAATCCGATTGCCATATAAATTCTGCCTTCGTCTATCTGACCCGGATCGGGCGGTCTGCTTCGGACCCTGCCTCATTGCCGGTCAGTCTGTTATCCACGCCGCGGAAAGCCACATGCAATTTATTGCCGGGTGCGATTCCGCAGGCTCGCTTGCTACCTACATACGCGCCGGAACATCGCATTCCAAATCACTGTTTCTTTCGCTTTGTTACGAAAGCAGATATTTGATTTTGCTAGGTAATTTTAGAATTAAAGACAGCTCAGAAATAACGAAATCCGGGGCACGAATGCCCCGGATTCATCAAACATGGTTAGCAACCTATTAAAAGGCCGCCCTATTGCGGATCAGTTCGACTGCCGACGCAGGAAGGCCGGGATTTCGAGCTGGTCGTCTTCCTGGCTTGCCATGCGAGCCTGCGGAACCTGACGGCCCTGATCGTCAAGCTGGCCACGACGCGGCGCGTAGAGGCTCGCCTCCTGCGACGGTGCGCGGCGCTGCTGCGGAGCGGCGGCGGGTGCCGCAGCCGTCATGTCGTTGAAGGCCGGGTCCTCCTCGCGGCGGCCGAGCGAATTGGTGATCCGCTTCAGCAAGCCCATCGGACCACGCTCTTCGGCGGCCTGTGCGGCAACCGGCTGGGCGCGATGTTCCATCTCGGCCTGAACGACCGGCGGGAAATCCTCGACCTTCGGCATGCGGACCTGCTCCGGAGCCTGACGGACGACGGGTTCCTGACGAACCGGCTGCTGCATCACAGGCTGCTGGTGCATGACGGGCGCCGGCTGAACCGGAGCCTGACGGACCGGCTGGGCTTCCGGTGCGGCAGCGAAGATGCGGCTCTGAGGACGGAAAATATCCTCCTGAGCGGCAGCCGGCTGTGCGACCGGCTGCTGAGCCGGAGCCTGGCGGGCACCCATCTGGATTTCCAGCTCGCGCTCCATGTCGGCTTCCGCCATACGGATGGTCTGCGCGATCGGATCGACGGCTCGGGGAGCCTGTGCCACAGGAGCCTGGGCGATATGGGCCTGCGCGACATGGGCAGGCTGAGCTGCGGCCGCTGCCGGAGCGGCGGCCGCGGAAGGACGGATAGCCGGCTTTGCGACCGGGCGGAATTCCATGCCCTTGTCGGCGGCTTCGTTGAGCGCGCGGTCGATGCCCGTTGCAACGACGGAGACGCGGATGATGCCTTCCAGCGATTCATCGAAGGTGGCGCCGAGGATGATGTTGGCGTCCGGATCGACTTCCTCGCGGATGCGGGTCGCAGCTTCGTCGACTTCGAACAGGGTGAGGTCACGGCCGCCGGTGATCGAGATCAGCAGGCCCTGTGCACCCTTCATCGAGGTTTCGTCGAGCAGCGGGTTGGCAATCGCGGCTTCAGCGGCCTGCATGGCGCGGCCCTGGCCGGAAGCTTCGCCGGTGCCCATCATGGCGCGGCCCATTTCGCGCATGACCGAACGGACGTCAGCGAAGTCGAGGTTGATGAGGCCTTCCTTCACCATCAGGTCGGTGATGCAGGCGACGCCGGAATACAGCACCTGGTCGGCCATCGCGAAGGCGTCGGCGAAGGTGGTCTTGTCGTTGGCGATGCGGAAGAGGTTCTGGTTGGGGATGACGATCAGGGTATCGACCGACTTCTGCAGTTCGGTGATGGCCTGGTCGGCGATGCGCATGCGGCGCTGGCCTTCGAAGTGGAAGGGCTTGGTCACCACGCCGACGGT
>JASGEG010000069.1:0-7840 GCA_047606605.1 Rhizobium sp. | reverse complement strand
GCATTGCTGGCGCAGGGCCGCATTGCGGTCGAAAGCGACCGGCCGGCTCCCCCGTCGGACAGCTATCCGCGCGCATCGGAAGCGGCCGCCGCCGCACTGGCCGAACGCGGGCTTCGCACGGCGGTCGTGCGCCTGCCGCCCTCGGTCCACGGCCATGGCGATCACGGCTTCGTGCCGATCCTGATCCGCCTTGCCCGCGAGAAAGGCGTTTCCGCCTATATCGGCGAGGGGCTGAACCGCTGGCCGGCCGTGCACCGGCTGGATGCGGCCCGCCTCTATCGGCTTGCGCTCGAACGTGGCGCCAAAGACGGTCCCTATCACGCGATCGCCGAAGAGGGCGTGCCGTTCCGGGAGATCGCCGGCGTCATCGCCCGCCGCCTCGGCCTGCCCGTCGCCGGCAAATCCGGTGAGGACGCGGCCGACCATTTCGGCTGGTTCGCGCGGTTTGCCGGCATGGACGTACCGACATCGAGCGCTCATACCCGCGCCTTGCTCGGCTGGACGCCGACCCGGCCGGAGCTCCTTGCCGATATCGACCATCCCGCCTATTTCGAGGCCTGAGCCGCGATGATGGCTCAGGCGGCCTTCAACCGGCTTTCGACGAGACGCGAGAACAATGTCGCGCCTACGGGCAGGATCGCGTCATCCAGGATGAAGCCGGGATTGTGGGCCGGGACGGTGCCGGCATGGCCGAGCGTGAAGAAGGCGCCGGGCGCATGCAGCAGGAAATCAGCGAAATCCTCGCTGCCCATCGCCCGCTTCGGCGCGGTGGAAACCCGGGCCGGCCCCAGAACCTCGCGGCCGATATCGGCAACGATATCGACATGTTCCGGATGATTGGTGAGCACGGAGAAGATGTCGCGGATATCGACCTCGGCCTTCAGTTCGTGTGCGGCGGCGACATTCTGCGCAATGGTCTTCAGCCGGGAGCGGATCAACGCCCTGACCTCGTCGGAAAAGGCGCGGATCGTCCCGCCGACGCTCGCCGTCTCCGGGATGACGTTGTAGGCCGAGCCAGCCTCCAGTTTGGTGACCGACAGCACCGCCGGCTCGGTCGGCGGCACGTTGCGGCTGACGATGGTCTGAAGCGCCTGGACGAGTTCGGTAATGGCCGGGATCGGATCGCGCCCGGCATGCGGATGCGCCCCATGCGCTCCCTTGCCCCTGAAGGTGACGTCGAAGAAATCGGCGCCGGCAAGCACGGTGCCGGCGCTCACATGCAGATGGTCCGGCGGCAACTGCGTCGCATTGTGGAGCCCATAGATTTCGTCGACGGGAAAGCGCTCGAACAGCCCGTCGGCAATCATGGCGCGGGCGCCGCCCAGCCCCTCCTCGGCCGGCTGGAAAATGAAGATGACGGTGCCGGCGAAATCGCGGGTTTCGGCGAGATAGCGCGCGGTTCCCAAGAGAATGGCGGTGTGGGCGTCATGACCGCAGCCATGAAAGCGGTTCGGATAGATCGACGCATAGGGCAGGCCCGTCTCCTCCGGCATCGGCAGGGCGTCCATGTCAGCCCTGAGCCCGACCGATCGATTGCCCGGATGCCGCCCAACCAGACGACCAACGACACCGGTCTTGCCGATGCCGCGATGGACCTCGATACCCCAGGAGGCCAGCTTGTCGGCGACGATGCCGGAGGTCCTGACCTCCTCGAAACCGATCTCGGGGTGCGCATGCAGGTCACGCCGGATCTCGACAAGCTCGGGGGCATAGGCCGCGATGCGGTCGATGATTTTCGGGGCGGAAGCGTCACGGGTACTGTCGATCGATTGGGTCACGGGAGCATCTCGGCATAGGGGAAACGGATCGGGTCGAACCACCCGCGCGGCCACTTAATCATCGAAAGCGTAAGTAGTCTATATAAACTGTAGATTATTTACACGAAAGCAATCGATCCTGAGAAAGGCCACATGGTCCACGGCTCCCGGTTGATTGCCGCAAGACGGACGCGACGCTCCTCACGCCATGCTGGTATTTTTCAAGTTCCCCCTCAATATTAGACATATATATCAAAACAAACCGAGAATTGGGTTCCTCATATGTCGCCATCGCGGCCTAGCCGACGCATCATGGCCATAGTCAACGCGAATGGCGTTTCGTTCCTCCCTGTTTCGCCGCGTTGGCTGTTCCCTCTGGAGGTTTGACCTTCAACCTGAAAGGGCTCCGGTTCATGCCGAGAGCCCTTCTTTTTTATCGAGAATGTCCAGGGCGAATGCCTCCGGGCCATAGCGGCAAGGTGGATCGTCTTTTCCGCGCCTCGCTGTCGCACCCAGTCGGTTTCCAGTGAGTTTCGATAGCTGAAAATAAATTCTATAAAATTACTAGACAAAAGAAAGACAGGTCTTTCTCGCCCGCATTGCCGTGCACTAGGCTCTGAGCAATCTTTTGATTGGACACGCGAGGAAGACGTATGCCTGCGGAATTCATTAGCATTACCTTCACCAATCCCTCCACCGAACTGAACCCGGTGCCGCAGCCATCGATCGATCCGAAATTCCTGGTGCGCTATGCGCGATCGCTGGATGATTACGGCTTCAACTATACCCTGATCCCCTATGATTCCTCATCGTTCGATCCGTTTACGATCGGCGCGACGGTCGCCGCGAACACGAAGAACATCAAGATCATCATCGCGCTGCGTCCCAATACGATCTATCCGACGGTCGCGGCAAAGGCATTGGCGACACTCGATCAGCTGAGCGAAGGCCGCGTGGTCGTTCACTTCATCGCCGGCGGCAGCGACGTCGAGCAGGCCCGCGAGGGCGATTTCCTCACCAAGGAACAGCGTTACGAACGGCTCGAGGAATATATCCATATCCTGCGTCGGGCCTGGCAATCGCCCGAACCCTTCGATTTCGACGGCCGCTACTACCAGTTCAAGCAATTCAGCAATCAGGTTCGTCCGGTGAACGGCACGGTCCCGGTTTCGGTCGGCGGCTCGTCCGACGAGGCCTATCGGATCGGCGGGTCGCTGGCGGATATTTTCGGCCTCTGGGGCGAGCCGCTCAAGGAAACCAAGGAGCAGATCGATCGCATCTATGCGGCGGCGGCAAAGGCTGGCCGCAAGGACCGGCCGCGCATCTGGGTGACCTTCCGTCCGATCGTCGCCGAAACCGACGATCTTGCCTGGGCCAAGGCGCATCGCGTGCTCGACGCGCTCAACGAAAACCGGGCCAAGGGTCTCGGCAAGGCTCCGGTCTCCGCACCGCCGCCGCAGAATGTCGGCTCCCAGCGCCTCTTGGAGATCGCCAAGCGCGGCGAGGTTCAGGACCGGGCGCTCTGGTATCCCACAGTGACGGCCACGAATGCGCGCGGCGCCTCGACGGCGCTTGTGGGATCGCCGCAGACCATTGCCGACTCCATCCTCGACTATATCGATCTCGGCGCCGACCTGATCTCGATCCGCGGCTACGACAATCTCAACGATGCCATCGACTATGGCCGCTATGTCCTGCCGCTGGTGAGGGCCGGGATCAAGGAGCGCGCCGAGGCTCAGCGGGACGTCGCCTGACTTGACGCGGATGTTCAATCGGAAAGGCTTCCCATCAGTGTCCCATAACACGATCGATTTGAGCGACGTCGTCCGCAAGGTGGCCGATGCCGCACCCGCCGCCGACGCGACAGGCGCCTTTCCCTGGGCGGGCATTCGCGCCGTCCACGAAAGCGGTCTGCTGGAAAGCACGGTCGGAACGCGCTTCGGCGGCGCCGGCACTTCGCTTCCCGAGGTGGGTCGGATTCTCGCTGCCTTGGGACGTGGCGATCCATCCGTTGCCTTGATCAGCGCGATGACCATGTTCACGCATCTCGGCGAAGCCGCCCGCAGCCGCTGGCCGGAAGCGCTTTATCGCCGCCTGCTGTCCGAGGCGAAAGCGCGGCCGATCCTGCTCAATGCCGCGCGCGTCGAGCCGGATCTCGGATCGCCGGCACGCGGTGGCCTGCCCGAGACGCTGGCGCGGCGCACGGCGCATGGCTGGTCGATCACCGGCAAAAAGCGCTTCGTCACCGGCGCGCTCGGCCTGACGCATTTCCTCGTTTGGGCGTGCACCGACGAGGAACCGCGCCGTGTCGGCACTTTCGTCGTCCCAGCCGGCCTGGCGGGCATCAACATCATCGAGAACTGGCGCAGCCTCGGCATGCGCGCCAGCGGTTCGCACGACGTGGAATTCACCAATGTCGAAGTCCCGCGTGAAGATGTGCTCGACCTCGTGGACGCAGCCGCCGGCACGCAGGACAACCGCGCCCATGCCGCCATGACACTGGCGCTCACCGCCATCTATCTCGGCGCGGCCGAAGCCGCCCAGGAGGCCTTTGTCCGCTTCGCGCACGAGCGCGTACCCTCCAATCTCGGCTATCCGATCGCCCGCACGGAACGGTTCGTCACGCTTTCGGGCGAGATCGATCTTCTGGTCTCCGGCGCCCGGCAGATCATCTTCGACGCCCTGGATCACAGCCTTGACAACCCGGAAGCCGTAATCCGCGCCCGGCTTCTCGCCGGCCGGCAAATTCGCGATGCGGTTCATCTTGCCGTCGGCGCGCTCGGCAATCCCGGCCTCAGCGCCGATCTCGGCATCGAGCGGCATTTTCGCGATATCCAGTCCGTTCTTGTGCATGCGCCGCAGGAGGATACGGCCATTTCCATCCTGGGGCGGGCCGCACTCGAGCGTGGCGCGAAGGCGCAGCACACGCCGGAGCCTTCTTCCTCCACGCTGGTCTCCCGATCCATTCTCAAGACCGGCTGAGACGCATCCGGACAGCATGATGAAAACGCCCCCATCCGAAATATCCGAGCAGATCGTCAATGTCGCCGGAGCGCTCTTCTACAGGGAAGGAATCCGCGCCGTCGGCATCGACAGGATCATCGCGGAAACCAGCATCGCCAAGGCGACCCTCTATCGCCATTTTCCCTCCAAGGATCACCTGGTCGCCGCCTATCTCAGTCAGCGTCACGGGCGCGTGATCCGCGCGCTGAACGCGGTGACGCGCGCGATCGAACAGCCGAGAGCGCAAATCACAGCAATTTTCGAAAGCCTGTTCGCAAAGGCCGACAGCCCTGAATTCCGGGGCTGCGCCTTCGCGCTGGCGGTCGCCGAACACGGCGATTCCGAGCGCGTCGTTTCCGTTGCGCGCGAGCACAAACGCGCCGTTCGCGCGATTTTCAAGGCAATCATGCTGCGGGCCGGCGCCATATCGGAACAACCGGCCACGCATCTTGCGCTTCTCTATGAGGGTGCCCTTGCCACGGTTGCCGTCGATCGCGATCCGAACGCGGTCCTCGTCGCCAGGGATTGCGCATTGACGGTTTTCGACGGAGCGGTCGTGCTTCGGGGACTTCAAAGCAGGAATGGACAATGACAAAGACAATCGACTACTTCTTCGGCATCGGCTCGCCTTGGGCTTTCATCGGGCTTGAGCCCTTCACCGCGCTTGCCGCACGCTTCGGCGCGGAGATCCGGCCCCATGTCATTCCCCTTGTCGAGGAAAACGGCGCGATCTTTTCGCGCAACCGGCCGGAAGCGCGGCGGGCCTATTGGTTCAAGGACCTGAGGCGTTGGGCGGCCCTGCGCGGCAAGACGCTCGAGCTCGATAACAGGACCGGACTTTCCGACCCGACGCCCGCCGGCCTGACGGTGATCGCGGCCACGCTGGACGGCAAGGACTGGGTGGGCCTCACGGCGGCCCTGCAGGAAGCCTTCTGGTCACGCGCCGAAGATATCGGCAATGCCGACGTGCGCAAGGCGATCGCCGACGCCGCCAGCTTCGATGGGGCAGCGCTCGAGGCGCGAGCCCGCGACAGCGATGTGCAGGAGCGCTGGCGCTCCGATTACGAACTCGCAAAGACGGCCGGCGTCTTCGGTTTCCCCACCTTCCGCTATGACGGCGAGCTTTACTGGGGACAGGACAGCCTGCCCTTTCTCGAACGTCATCTGAACGGCGAAAAGCTGATCGCCTGATCTTCGCGCACGGGCGAGCCTCGATAAGTCTGGCTCGCCCGTGTCGTCGTCTCCTATAAGACGAACTGCGGCAGGGCGAAGAAGCACGGTCCCGCCATGCCGGCCGGCGGCAGTGAAGACGGACAAGCCCAAATGCGACACTCCGTCGTGCCGCTCATTGCATCCTTTGATTGATCGCATTAGCCTTGCCCACATCAAGCACGACCCGTGCCTGATCAATCCAGGAGCCTCTATCTATCAAAAAGAGCCGTGGTCATTCTTGAAAAACGGGACAGGGTGCGCTCAAGGGCCGGTTCGTTCATGGTCAAGAGCTTTTTAAGAGACACAGCTGGGGAGGATTAACATGACCTACATTTCCGAAACGATGCGCAGCCAGCTTGCCCGCCCGCACCCCATTTATCATTCTGTGATCAAGCTCGCCCTTCTGACAATCCTCCTGCTGGGAACGTCTGCCGTCGCACTTTATTTTGCCCAGCGCATTTTCAGCGAGGCTCCGGCTGGCGCACCGCTCGACAGGCCTGTTTGGCTGCTTCTCATCGTGGCCGGAGCAGGTCTTCTGTTCTTTTGCGTGCGCGCCCTGCCGAAATGGCTCACAATTGGGGCACCCGCGCTGATCATCTCGCAGGATGGGCTAACCTTTCGCGGCAAGCCGCTGATGCGCTGGCAGGAGATCACGGAGAACGAATGGGTGAGCCTTGGCGGCTTTGGTATTACTACCGGAGCTGCGCTACATGTGCACACGCCGGATAGGAAGATCAAACGCGAGGCTATCACCTTCAATTGCTCTGCCCGCGAGTACATGCGCCTTTGCGAGCTTTATCAGCACGGCGGCGGGCAACAGAACGAAGACGCCCCTGTTGGACGCAACGGTTTCGGACGTCCATGACTTCTATTCTTGGCGAACGCTCCATCAGTATCAGGAAGGATTATGATGGTTCCGACCTGGAGGGCATCGAGTAGCTATGCGTTGCTCGCCGATTTCCGATCGGCGCATTTCTCTGGATCGCCGGCGGGTTTCTAGTCGCCGGGTTCATCGGGGCGGTCATCGTGAACGCCTATATGAATTCTCCGCACCGTGACTTTCCGAATATGGGTTACGCCTACTTCTTCGCCATCGCAGCTCTCGCCGGTTGCGTTTATTACATGCCAACGCTCCTGGCGTTCCTGGTCGCGCCGCGCCCCTTCATCATCGATCGCCATGGCTTCCGTTACGGCAATCGGCAACTGGGGTTCGACCAGATCAGCGGCCTGCAGAACGATGTTGGCCGGTCCTCAACCCGCGTCTTGCTGGATAACCGATCTTCGATCAAGCTACGATGGCCGATCTGGCATGACAGCGCGTTATGGGTGAATCTGCTTGAGCACCGTTGTTATCCTCATCTCTTGTCGGCCGCGATCGCGCAAGTGCAGACCGGCGAACGCGTCTGGTTTGGCACGAAGCTGGCACTCGACCGAGAGACCGTGCATATCAACGGCAGGGCTCTCTCTCTGGGCACGGTCACGGACTTCCATTTTGCCAGCCAATCCGAGCGAGGAGACGAGACTTGCAAGCTGCGGCTGAGAACATTGAAGAAGCAATACGTGCTGGATGAGCGTCACATTATCAACCCGAAAGTCTTTACGGGCGTCTTCAAACATCTTGCGCGCTCGCCGGGTATCGAGCAGAGCGTCCCCTTCGATCATGGCTGACGATTACATATCTCATGCAAAGGCGCAGCGGGATGGGAGCCGCCGATTGACCCCTCACCTTCGGGCTTGACAGGGGCCGAAGCTGGGGCATAGCTTCCAAGACATTCACCAGGGGGGTCCCGGCAAGGGGCTGAGATACTGCTGGACATTATGGCTTAGGCCTTTTGTGGCGCAGTGACCCGTTGAACCTGATCCAGTTC
>JASGEG010000068.1:0-3764 GCA_047606605.1 Rhizobium sp. | reverse complement strand
GCCGCCATGATGCCCCGTCTCGGATACATCGCTGTCCGAACCCCACCCATGCCCTATCGACTGCTCAAATTGGCTCAACTTCGTGCGTAATCAGGAGACACTATGTATTCTTTTGCGAATTAAAGGAAGGTTTCCGCAATAGGTTCCCAAGTTCCTGACTTGCTGCTGAACTGGGGAATATGAGCAAGGCTATGAACGAGGGTGGAATCGACACCAAGTTTTTGCTGCCATTCACGGGCTTCAGTCAGGATGACACCGATCCCGACGACATCGCCGCCGGCCTTGCGCACCAGCTCGACCGAGCCCTTGAGGCTGGAACCTGAAGCGACGACGTCATCGACGACGACGACCCGCTTGCCGTTCAGCAGCGGGATCGCCTGCCGATCGAGCAATAGCCGCTGGTCGCCCTTCGAGGTGATGGACGTGATCGTCTGCACCAGCGCGTCGCCGAGATGGATTTTCGGCGACTTCTGAAGGACGATATAGGTGTCGAGCCCGAGCGCCCGCGTGACCTCGATCGCGACAGGGATGCCAAGCGTCGCAGCACCCACGATCACGTCCGGCTTTAACGGTCCAAGCTTCCTCGCCAGTTCCCTGCCGATGTGCTCGCCGAACTTTACGCCGAGATCGATCACCATCATCAGCGAGATCGCAAAGTCCGGCGTGATCGGCACGATCGGCAACGTCACTTCGAGGCCGGCCACATCGACGGTCCAGCTCTGGCCTACTGGTGGGGGTGGTGTGTTCGTCATGGATTGCGGTCCTTCAGACTCAGCTTCGGCTCGACCAGGAGTCCCACATTGCGCCATGTGGTTCGCTTGCGCTTCATGTCGAAACCATAGATGGAAAGGGAAAGCGAGATTGCGTGGGCCATCCGGATGGCCTGGACGAGCAGCGGCACGCCACGGGCGAGGGCGAATTTCAGTCGGATCGGCAAGGGCACGTCATCGATCTCCATCCCCCTTGCCCGCTGTGCATCGGCAATGCGCTCGAAATCCTCGCGCAGCATGGGAATGATGCCAAAGGTCAGCGACAGCACGAGCGTAGCGATCGGCGGCATTCGAGCGGCGCTGGCGGCTGCCAATATAGAGCCGGGTGAACTCGTCTCCATCACGAAATAGAAGGCGGCCGTCGTCGTCACCAACCTTGCAGCCATGCCGAACGCGATCTGAAGCGCATCGAGGAAGGGCTGTCCCTGGACGCTCAAATTGACCATCCAGCTCGCGATGACGAGGACGACCAGCAATACGACACCCTTGATATAACCTTTCAGCCCCGGCACCTTGGCGACGGCGAGGAACCCGATGACGAGAATCGAGAGCGGTACGCCGTAACGCCAGCCGGGCACCAGCCAGGCCGCGAGCATCACGAGGAAAGCGGCGGCGAGCTTGACGAAGAAATTCACGTCATGAATGCGCATGATCGACCCCCGTCGCCATGGTAAACTCTGGTGCCTGCCAGCCGAGTGCACGATAGCCTTCGCTTTGCCATACTGCTTCGGTCGCTCCGTCGAATGTCATACGGCCTTGATCAAGCACAAGTACCCGCGAGGCAACATCGGCAACGAGCTCGAGATCATGCGTGATCAGCATGATCGCACGGCCGGTAGCTAGCGCATTGTTGAAGAAGAGATCCAGCATGCGGCGGCCATTCAGGTCTCGCGCCAATAAGGGCTCGTCAAGAATGGCGACCACGGAGCCGGCGGCGTCGGCACAGGCAAGGCCGAGCAGGGCCTGCTGACGCGTGGACAGGGCAAACGGGTTCGTATCCCGCTGGGCTTCAAGGCCGTATTTTTCCAAGGCAGCCATCGCCTTGTCTGTCACGGCCGGATCTTTCGGTGCCGCGGTCGTGGCGGTGATCGCGAAGGTCACTTCCTGCAGCACCGTCATGTTGAACAGAATACGCCGCATGTTCTGCGGCACGTAGGCGATCGACCGCGCGCGGCGGGCAGGGGTCCACTTCGCGGCGTCTTGGCCTTCGATGGCCAAGGTTCCGCCCGCGATCTCGGTCAGCCCGAGGATCGACTGGAACAGCGTCGTCTTGCCGGCGCCGTTGCGGCCGATCAGGGCGAGGCTCTCCCCAGCCCGGATATCAAAGTCGACGTTTTCAAGCACCGGGCGGCCGTTGGCGCGGGCAAGCTTGGTTTTCAGTCCAGCGACGGATAGAAGTGTAGCCCCTTCCGGATAGTTCTTATGTCGTGACTGTTTGCGTCGAGGTGGCAATACGCCAGCCTCAAGCCACGGCCGCTCCTGCTGCATGAGCATATGCTTGGACGCAGGTTGCGACAGCGTCCCGGCATTTAGAAGTGCAATCTCGTCGACAATTCCTGCGATGGCGGCCGGATCTTGCTCCGAGATCAGCAGCGCAGGTATCTCCGCGTTAAGCTTCTGCAGGATGCACACCAGCCGTTTACGTGCGGCAGGGTCTAGCCCCGTCGTTGGCTCGTCGAGGACGAGCAATTTCGGCGCCGCCGCTAGAGCCGCAGCGATCGCTACCATCCGTCGTTCGCCTCCTGATAGCGTTAGCACGCGTCGGCCGCTCAATTCCTCGATTTCTAAATCGGCCATCAAGCTCCGGATGCGTGCACGAACCTTAGTTTTGGAGAAGGCACGATTTTCCAGCGGAAAGGCAATCAGGTCTTCGACGCTCAAGTCCCAGATCTGGTCTTCGACATTCTGTGAGACGATACTGATGGCGGTGAAGAGATCGTCCTTCGGGATTGCCGTTATAGGACGGCCGTCGAAATCAATATCACCGGAAATTGTTTCCGGCTTGACCAGCCGGGGAATAATGCCTGCGGCCGCATTCAGAAGCGTCGTCTTCCCACTGCCAGCGGAACCGCAAACTAGCAGGCGCTGGCCGGCAGCCACGTCCATAGAGGCTTCGGCGACGGTAAAAGAGCCGCCGTAGCCAACGTTGAGGTTTCGAATACAGAGCACGTCAAGGTAGCCTTATCAGAAGCGGCTGAAGCCTGCCGGATGTGCACTTTTCAGGATTTTCAATGCAGGAATGACTAGTAGCGGCGTTCCGATAATCATCGGAACGATGTCGGACAAGCCGAGATAGCCGAAACCCCACCAGAACGGAAAGATGCCAAGGTAGGCGAGGCTCGCGGAGACCGCGACGACCATAACGATGCCAACGACAAGGCAGGTTGCTGCAATTTTGATCAACGTCGCGCGGTTCAGCTCCATCTTGTTCGGATTGAACAGCAGGCCGGGGATGAGGCCAGTCAGGCCGACCATGATGCCGTCGACCAGGAGCGAATGGGCCGGAATGAAGGTGCCGGCCAGAAGCGACCAGACGATTGTGCCGAGATAGCCGCAGATGAAGCCGCTGCGCCAGCCGAGCAGGATGCCTATCAGGGGCGGCAGAAAGGCGAATATGCGCCACTGGATTACGCCCGGAACGAGTTGGATAGGGTTGGCGTAAGCCCAGAGCACGCCGGTGGCAGCCGCCGCGACGATGGACAGAACGATTGGAAAGAAGGCGTTGCCTTCTGTTTGGGCGAGTGTGTTCGACATAGTAGTCTCCGTAAACATTCCCCATCGCCAAGCAAGATTTGTGCCTTTTCATTGGGAAATGGCTTCCGGTCCATCCCGTTTGCCCCACAACAACCCGCCTGCCGTACATCTGTGTCCCTCACATGCTCACTCCGGCAATCCCGGCGTGTGTGGATGTCCCCGGTTTGGCAAGAAGATTTTTTTGACGGTAGTCCGCGAACTAGGAATTCTATCGGTCGTGTGTCAGGCCTCTTGGTGTGG
>JASGEG010000067.1:0-6532 GCA_047606605.1 Rhizobium sp. | reverse complement strand
CGTGAAAGACATGGGCGAGCAGGCCGAAATCGGCGATGGAGCGCAGCGCATTGCGCTCGAAATCCTTGTTGGCCCCGAAGCGGATGCCGGTCACCGTCGCGTAGTCGCCGCGCGGCATGTGGACGGGCACGGTGACGCCGGTCGACATGTCGCGTTCGTTGAGATAGCGCGCCACCGGCTCGGTGCTTTCCCCCAGATAGCGGTTGATCGCGGTATCTGCCCCGGCATTGTAGTTCCAGAAAAACGGCGCGGAGCTGCGCAGCGCCACCTGCTGCACCGGATCGATGCGGAAATAGCCACGGTCGAACCAATATTCGAGCATGTCGTCCGATATATTGCGCAGCTTCAGGAAGGACGGAACCATGATCTCGCCGTCGAGATCGTAGGGAACCGGCGTATAGTCGTAGATCAAGGCCTCGAAGCCGAGCTGTTGCATGGCTTCGAACGCCTGGTCGATCCGTCCGTCCAGCGTCTCATGCGCCGTGAACTGGCGTCTGATCGCACCGATTTCGTCAAGCATGGGATAACTCCGGCTCGCATCCAGGCCGCAACCCTATCACTTCTTATAGCTGGTGTGGATTGCGGTTTACGGTAAAAATTTAATCATGCCCAAATGTTGAGCAAGAAGAATCTTTGCCGGAGTAAGCTGATGTGGCGCGAAATGCAGCCCGACGAGCGGATTGAGGTTGAAGTCGACGGCTACAAGGTCGTCGCCTATAGTTTCGGCTCCGGCAGCGAAACCGTCTTCTGCCTGAACGGCGGCCCCGGCCTTCCCTGCGACTATCTGCGCGAGGCCCATTCCTGCCTCGTCGATCACGGCTACCGCGTCGTCGCCTTCGACCAGCTCGGAACCGGCGCCTCGGACCGTCCGACCGACCCCGCGCTCTGGACCATCGGCCGCTATGTCGAGGAGACAGAGACCGTCCGCCGCGCGCTCGGCCTCGGCAAGGTACACATGCTCGGCCATTCCTGGGGCGGCTGGCTCGCCATCGACTATGCGCTCACCTATCCCGAACACCTCAACACGCTGATCCTCGAAGACACCGTCGCCGACATGCCGCACCTGATCACGGAACTGGAACGGCTGCGCGCCGCGCTTGGCCCGGAAACCGTGGCGATGATGCAGAAGCACGAGGCGCAAGGCAGCTACGATCATCCGGAATACATGGCAGCCGTGACCATTCTCAACTATCGCCACGTCTGCCGCCTGCCGGAATGGCCGGCACCAGTGCGCCGGTCGCTCGACGACTGGAACATGGGGCCTTACGCGACCATGCAGGGACCAAACGAATTCCTCTATATCGGCAACCTCAAGGACTGGAATCGCATCCCCGACCTGCCGAAGATGACCGTGCCGACCCTTATCACCGTTGGCGAGCATGACGAGCTGACGCCAGCCTGCGCGCTGCACATGAAGCTCGCGATCCCGCATGCCGAACTCAAGCTGTTGGCCAATGCGAGCCACATGCCCTTCTATGAAAACCCCGGAGACTATTATCCGGCGCTTCTCGCCTTTCTCTCGCAACACAGGCCGGCATGATGCGACACGAAGGGTTCGACAATCTAAGACGGCAGGGGAGCGATCGTCACGATGCATCGCTATAGGTTTGTTCTCAGCCGGCCGCTGCAATTCCTGCCCGTCATCTTCGGCATCAGCGTGATCACCTTCATTCTGGTGCGCCTCATTCCCGGCGATCCCGCCCGCAACATTCTCGGCACGCGCGCAACACCCACGGCGCTTGCCAGTATCCGCGCCCAATACGGCCTCGACCAGCCGATCTGGCTGCAATATCTCTATTTCCTGAAGAACCTCGCCAATGGCGAGATGGGCAAGTCCATCCTCTACAAGATCGACGTGCTGAAGCTCATCGTCACCCGCATCGAGCCGACGGTGGCGCTCGTCGCCGCCAGCGTCGTCCTGTCGATCGCCATCGCCGTGCCGATGGCGGCGATCGCGGCCCGCAACAGCGGCCGGATGCCAGATCACGCCGTGCGCATCGTCTCCACCTTCGGCATCGGCTTTCCGCCCTTCTGGCTTGGGCTGATGCTGATCATCCTCTTCAGCGTCGATCTCGGCGTGCTGCCAGTCTCCGGCTACGGCGAGACGCTCGGCGACAAGCTGCTGCACCTCATCCTGCCGAGCCTCACCATCGCCCTTTCGCTGTCGACCGTGCTGACACGCAGTCTGCGCGCGGCGATGATCGAAACCCTGAAATCCGACGTGGCGACGGCGGCACGCGCCCGCGGCATGCCCGAAAGCATCGTCTTCTGGCGGCATGTGCTGCCGAATTCGCTGGTGCCGACCATCAATCTTCTTGCCGTCAATATCGGCTGGCTGATCGGCGGCACGGTCGTCGTCGAAAGCGTCTTTGCGCTGCCCGGCATGGGCCAGCTTCTGGTGCGTGCCATCTTCTCGCGCGACTACATGGTGGTGCAGGGCGTCGCCATGGTCTTCGCCTGCGCCACCGTCTTCATCAATTTCCTCGCCGACATCGTCACCGTCGCCGCCGATCCGAGGGTGACGTTATGAGTATTCAGGCTACCGCTCCCGCCTCGATCGCCTGGCGCCATTTCCTCGGCAAGCGGCTGACCCTCGCCATCGGCGGCGGCGTTCTCGCCTTCTTCCTGCTGATGGCGCTCGCCGCCCCCCTGATCGCACCCTATGACCCGATCCTGCAGAATGCCGAGGTCCGCCTGCAGGCCCCTTCGCTGCTTCATCCCTTCGGCACCGACAATTTCGGCCGCGATATCCTCTCGCGCGTCATCTGGGGCACGCGTATCGATCTGCAGATGGCGCTGATCGGCGTCGTCTTCCCCTTCCTGATCGGCACGACGATCGGCACCGTCGCCGGCTTCTTCGGCGGGATCGTCGATGCGCTGTTCATGCGGCTGGTCGATATCATCCTCGCCTTTCCCTTCCTGGTGCTGATGCTCTCCATCATCGCCATTCTCGGACCGGGGCTCGGCAGCTTCTACATCGCCATGGCGCTGGTGGGCTGGGTCTCCTATGCCCGCCTGATCCGCGCCCAGATGCTGGTGTTGAAGAACAGCGACTATGCGGTCGCCGCCATCAGCCTGGGTTTCAGCCGCATCCGCATCATGTTCCGGCACCTGCTGCCGAACGCCATCGCCGGCTCGATCGTCTTTTCCATGTCGGATGCCGTGCTCGTTCTCTTGAGCGGCGCCGCCGTCAGCTATCTCGGGCTCGGTGTGCAGCCACCGCTGGCCGAATGGGGCGTCATGGTCGCCGAGGGCCAGAGCTTCATCACCACGGCCTGGTGGATCACGCTCTTTCCCGGCCTCTCCATCGTCTGCCTCGCCTTCGGCTTCAGCATGCTGGGCGATGCCCTCGGCGAACTGCTGGGGGTGCACGAATGAGCGCCTCCGTCCTTTCCGTCCGCGACCTTACCGTCAAGGCCCATCTCGACGCTGGCGAGCGGACATTGATCGATGCCGTCTCGCTCGATCTCGCCAAGGGGGAAATCCTCGGCCTCGTCGGCGAAAGCGGCTCCGGCAAGAGCCTGCTCTGCCGCTCGCTGATCCGCCTCCTGCCCTCCTCGCTGTTGAAGATCGAAAGCGGCAGCATCCTGCTCGAGGGACGCGATCTGACGACGGTCGGCGATGCCGACATGCTGAAGGTGCGCGGCGGCGAGATCGGCATGATCTTCCAGAATCCGACCAGCCATCTCGACCCGGTCATGCGCGTCGGCGACCAGATCGCCGAGGGTATCCGCTATCATCAGGGGCTCGGCGCCCGGCAGGCGCGCGCCACCGCCATCGAGATTCTCGACCAGGTCGGCTTTCCCGATCCCACCCGGCAATATGACAGCTATCCCCATGAATTCTCCGGCGGCATGCGTCAGCGGGCGATGATCGGCGTGGCGCTGTCCTGCAACCCGAAAATCCTGATCGCCGACGAGCCGACGACAGCGCTCGACGTCACCATCCAGGCGCAGATCCTCCGGCTTTTGATGGATATACGCGACAAGCGCGGCCTTTCGATCATCCTCATCACCCATGACCTCGGCATCGTCGCCCAGACCTGCGACCGCATCGCCGTGATGCGCGGCGGTAGGCTGCTGGAACAGGGGCCGAAACGGATGATCCTGTCGCAGCCGCGGCATCCCTACACGATCGACCTGATCAAAAGTCATCCCTCGATGCCGGACGAAACGGCATCGCTTCCGGAAACCGTGGACGCCGACACGCCCCTCAAACCGCTCCTCGACATCGACGATCTCCACGTCCGTTTCAATGTCGGCGGCGGCCTCCTCAAGGGCAGCGGCGCCAGAACGGTCAATGCCGTCTCGGGCGTCAGCCTGCGGATCATGCCCGGAGAAACCATCGGCATCGTCGGCGAATCCGGCAGCGGCAAGAGCACGCTCGCCCGCGCCATCCTCGGTCTGACGCCGCTATCGGCGGGCCATATCACCTTCGACGGCGTCGATCTGGCGCAGCAAAGAACGGCGGGCCTCGCCAAGCTCAGGCGCGAGGCGGCCATGGTCTTCCAGGACCCTTACAACGCGCTCAATCCACGCCTGACGATCGGCCAGATGCTGGCCGAGGTGCTCAAGGTGCAGGGCAAGGTCGCGGCCGCCGATATTCCCGGCCGCATCGGCGAGCTGCTCGATCTCGTCGGCCTGGAGCGCGAATTCGCCGGACGCAAGCCGCGCAGCATGAGCGGCGGCCAGTGCCAGCGCGCCGGCATCGCCCGCGCGCTGGCCGTCGATCCACAGCTCATCATCGCCGACGAATGCGTCGCCGCCCTCGACGTCACCATCCAGGCACAGATCGTCGACCTCTTCCGCGAGCTGACGCGGAAGATGAACCTGACGCTGCTCTTCATCGCCCACGACCTCGCCATCGTCCGCAATCTCTGCCAACGCACCGTCGTCATGTATCGCGGCGAGATCGTCGAGGAAGGCCCGTCCGAGCAGGTCTTCGCGCGGCCGAAACACGCCTATACGGCCTCGCTTATCGCCGCCATCCCGGACATCGATCCGGACAGGCCGCTGTTTGCCGGCGCCGATCCTCGGAGCGAAGGAAACGACACCGAAATCCTGTCATTCAAACGCATGCCATAACAAACAAGGGAACGATCTTATGACCAGCAGATGGAAATCAATCGGGCTTGCGGCCATCGTCGCCGGCCTCACGCTTACCGCAACCTATGCCGAGGCAGCCGGGGTGCTGACCATCGGCCGTCGCGAGGATTCGACCACCTTCGATCCGATCAAGACCGCCCAGAACATCGACAACTGGGTGTTCTCCAACGTCTATGACGTGCTCATCCGCGTCGACAAGACCGGCACCAAGCTGGAGCCCGGCCTTGCCGAGAGCTGGACGGCCTCCGACGACGGGCTGACCTACGTCTTCAAGATCCGCGACACGAAATTCTCCGACGGCTCGCCGCTGACGGCCGAGGACGCCGCCTTCAGCCTGTTGCGCATCCGCGACGATCCGGCCTCGCTGTGGAGCGATTCCTACAAGGTGATCGACACCGCGGTCGCGACCGACGCGCATACGCTGACGATCAAGCTCAAGCATCCCTCTGCCCCCTTCCTGTCGACCCTGGCGCTGCCCAACGCCTCCGTCATCTCCAAGAAGGGCATGGAGACGCTCGGTCCCGAGGCCTACGGCGAAAAACCGATCGCCTCCGGCGCCTTCACCGTCGAGGAATGGCGGCGCGGCGACCGCATCATCCTGAAGAAGAACCCCAATTTCTGGCAGGCCGACCGCGTGACGCTCGACGGGGTCGAATGGATCTCCGTGCCGGACGACAATACCCGCATGCTGAACGTCCAGGCCGGCCAGCTCGACGCGGCGATCTTCGTACCCTTCTCCCGCGTGGAGGAACTAAAGAAGGACCCCAACCTCAATGTCGATATCGACGCCTCGACGCGCGAGGATCATCTTCTGATCAACCATGCGCATGGCGATCTCGGCAAGAAGGAGGTCCGCCAGGCCCTCGATCTCGCCATCGACAAGAAGGCGATCGTCGATGCCGTCACCTTCGGCCAGGGCACGGTCGCCAATTCCTACATCCCCAAGGGCGCGCTCTATCACTATGCCGATAACCTGCAGCGTCCCTACGACCCGGAAAAGGCCAAGAAGATGCTGGCCGATGCCGGCGTCGCCAACCTGACGCTGACCTATCTGCTACGCGCCGGCGACGAAGTCGACGAGCAGACGGCGGTGCTGATCCAGCAGCAATTGCAGAAGGCCGGCATCACCGCCAATCTGCAGAAGGTCGACCCCAGCCAGGAATGGGACATGACGGTGGCCGGCGACTACGACATCTCGGTCAACTACTGGACCAACGACATCCTCGACCCCGACCAGAAGACGACCTTCGTGCTCGGCCACGATTCCAACAACAACTATTCCACCAACTACAAGAACGAGGCCGTGAAGGACCTGGTCGCCAAGGCCCGCCTGGAGCTCGATCCCAAGAAGCGCGAGCAGATGTATATCGATCTGCAAAAGATGGCGAAGGACGACGTCAACTGGATCGATCTCTACTACAGCCCCT
>JASGEG010000066.1:0-11005 GCA_047606605.1 Rhizobium sp. | reverse complement strand
TGGGCAACAGCCCCAGCGATTGCAGCATGGGCAGCATCACCAGAAGGATGGCGACGGACAGAACGATCGCCGCACAGCTCATCTTCAACGTAAAGATGTATATCGTACGGCGGCGCTGAAAATCACCCAATTCGGCCTGCAGCGAAATCCATTGCTTCATGCGATTCACCTTCCTCAGCCCACCATTTCCATGAGGTGAGATAGGGGCCAAGGCGCTTCCAGGTCTTTAATGCAATGATTAAAATGCGGTACATTTCCCAACTTGTGAACGATCAGAAATGACCGCGGAAGCCATATCGCGAATCCAGGGAAACGACCGCGATCCGCCGGTCAGGACAAGTCCCTGATAATATTCAACTAGTTTGATACTCTTGCGAAAACCCCTGAAAACTGGGGGATACGGCATTTGACGTAGCGACAATGGGTGACAAAACCGGTCGGCGACACAGAACCCTGTGGACGATCGGCAGGTTCCCGAAGGAAGATCGTCCGGGCCACCTTAATCGTAAAGAGCGAGCGACAGCTTCAACGTCCATGGAAGGGGGTTCCACAGTCCGGTTCGAAGACCCGCCGCCCGCAGGCCCGAGGCAGTCCAGGTGTTGCAACCGAACAGGGCGTTGAAATAGCCTTTTGCCTCGAAAAAGCGGTCCGAGACGCCGTAGCCGGCATCGGCGATGGGCGATATCTCCCCACCCCGGCGCTCGAAGCTGTTTCCGATGAAATCCAGCAATGCGGTGAACTCACCCGGACCGACATCGAAACCCCGAACGTCTGGATGCTGCTCGGACATATGCGCGGCGAGGTCGACATGCAGCACCGACCTGTCGAGCGTCAACGCCCGCAGCAAGGGCATCGGCTTCAGATCGGCCCAGCTCGGTGTCTCCAGATAGAAGGCACGGCCGCCCCAGCCGAAGATCAGCCATTCGGCGTCGGGGGACGCCATGGGAATGCCGGCCTTTCCGAGAAAAGCAAAAGCGGCGCGGGTCTCATCGTTGAGCGGCACCGCGATGTCGGTATGGATGGGGTTGGAGAGCACCAGAATGCGGTGCGCGCCCGCCCGCTCGAAAGCAGCCTCGGCGGGCGCGAACAGGGGCCTGGGCACCACCGCTCCGCCCGCCACCGCCAGCACGGCCAGCAGCATCAGGCGGAATAGCCAGCGAAAGACGCTCCGCATCAGCCCTCAGAACAGGAAGTAGCGCTGCGCCATCGGCAGCACCGTCGCCGGCTCGCACGTCAGAAGCTCGCCGTCGGCGCGCACCTCGTAGGTTTCCGGGTCCACCTCGATATGCGGTGTCAGGCTGTTGTGGATCATCGATGCCTTGGAGATGCCGCCACGCGTGTTCTTGACCGCAACGAGGCTCTTGGCCACGCCGAGCCGGCCGGCAAGCCCGGCATCGAGCGAGGCTTGCGATACGAAGGTGACGGAGGAATTGGTCCGCAGCTTGCCATGCGCGGCAAACATCGGCCGGTAATGCATCGGCTGCGGCGTCGGGATCGAGGCATTGGGATCGCCCATGGGCGCTGCCGCGATCGAGCCGCCGAGCAACACCATCTCCGGCTTCACGCCGAAGAAGGCCGGGCTCCAGAGCACCAGATCGGCGCGCTTGCCGACCTCGATCGACCCGATCTGATGGCTGACGCCGTGGGCGATGGCCGGGTTGATCGTATATTTGGCGATGTAGCGCTTGACGCGGAAATTGTCGTTGTCGCCAGCCTCCTGTGCCAGACGGCCACGCTGACGCTTCATCTTGTCGGCGGTCTGCCAGGTGCGGATCGCCACTTCGCCGACGCGGCCCATGGCCTGGCTGTCGGACGAGATGATCGAGAAGGCGCCGATATCGTGGAGGATGTCCTCCGCCGCGATCGTCTCCTTGCGGATGCGGCTTTCGGCGAAGGCGATATCCTCCGGGATCGACGGCGACAGGTGATGGCAGACCATCAGCATGTCCAGATGCTCGGCGATCGTGTTGACCGTATAGGGCCGCGTCGGGTTGGTCGAGGACGGGATGACGTTGGACTGGCCGCAGATCTTGATGATGTCGGGCGCGTGGCCGCCGCCTGCCCCTTCGGTGTGGAAGGCATGGATCGTACGGCCCTTGATGGCGCCGATCGTATCCTCGACGAAACCGCTCTCGTTCAGGGTATCCGTGTGGATCATCACCTGCACGTCATAAGCGTCCGCAACGGACAGGCAGCAGTCGATGGCGGCCGGCGTCGTGCCCCAGTCCTCATGCAGCTTCAGTGACGAAGCGCCGGCAAGCACCATCTCCTCGATGGCGGCCGGCAGGGAGGCGTTGCCCTTGCCCGCCAATGCGAGGTTCATCGGAAAGGCATCGAAGCTTTCGATCATGCGTTCGATATGCCAGGCACCGGTGCAGGTCGTGGCAAGCGTGCCGTGCGCCGGGCCGGAGCCGCCGCCGAGCATGGTGGTCACGCCGCTCATCAGCGCCTCTTCAATCTGCTGCGGGCAGATGAAGTGGATATGCGCATCCATGCCGCCCGCCGTCAGGATCTTGCCCTCGCCGGCGATGATTTCGGTCGAAGGTCCGATAATGATGGTGATCCCCGGCTGCGTATCCGGATTGCCGGCCTTGCCGATCGCGGCGATGCGGCCATCCTTCAGGCCGACATCGGCCTTGACGATGCCCCAGTGATCGACGATCAGCGCATTGGTGATGACGGTGTCGACGGCGCCGTTCGCCCGCGTCACCTGGCTTTGCCCCATGCCGTCGCGAATGACCTTGCCGCCGCCGAACTTCACTTCCTCGCCATAGGTGGTGAAGTCCTTCTCCACCTCGATGAACAGCTCGGTATCGGCAAGCCGCACCTTGTCGCCGGTGGTCGGCCCGAACATGTTGGCATAGGCGGCGCGGGAGATCTTGTAGGGCATGAATCAGGCTCCTTGGGAGGACAGAATGGGGGGCTTGCCGGCAACGCGCCGAAGGCGGCCGAGGGAAACATAGAAGTCGACCAGCCGCTTCTCCGCGGCGAAGGGATGGCCGTCCCAGCCGGTATGGCTGAAGCCGGTGATGGCGATATCGTCGTCGGGGTAGAGCAGCATCAGCGCGCCGATCACCACCAGACCGCTGCTCGGCACGACATAGGACCCGGGCTCGTGCGCCGAAAGCGCCTCATCGATGCGCTCGTGAACGGATTGATCGATGACGACATGACGCTTGCCGGTCGCGCGGCAGAAGGCGGTGAACTGATCGGTGTAATCGTCGCAGAAATCATCGAGTTCCGGATGCGACAGCGCAAGCGGCGCGCGCAGCGCCGCAAACTTGGCTGGATCGCGCACGCTCCAGATTTCCGACGCGGCGGCGACAGGCTCGCTGCTGCGCCATTCGCCGGAACCGATCATGGCGCGGGCCGGCCTGCCCGTATTGCAGACGGCCACGATATCGGTGCGGCTGCCGCCGGCGCCGAAGGAACGGCAATCGTTGAAACGCACGACGATATCGGCGGCGTCGATCTCGCTCGCCGCCCCCTCAGCCATCTCGCCGTTGCCGACAATCATGATCCTGCGTTTCGCGCTCACTGCGCACCCTCCGGCCCATCGGCTAGTGCCTTCAGTTCCTTGGTTCGCTGTTTCGTCAGCGTCGCCTTGCATCCGGAAACGAGCATCGGCTCCATCGACCCGCCCCGCGCCTCAAATCCTTCCGCCTCGCATTGGCCATCGCGATAATCGACCCAGGCGCGCTGCGCCTTGACCAAGGCCTTTTCGGCGCCCTTCTGGTCGGCATTGAGATCGGCATCGGTGGCTATCATGGCCGCGCGTGTCTTTTTATATTGCTCGTTCAACGCCCTATCGGCCTTGTCGTAGTCGCGCTGCGAGCAGATGTTCATGTCCATCTGTGTCTGGGCATTGTTGCAATCAACCTTCGGCTGACCCGGATCATTTTGCGCACAGGCCGAACCGGATATCAAAATCGCCGCGACAAATGCGCTGGACGCAAGCAATGTCAAAGACATGCGGTCACTCCCTGTAAGCCTCAGAGCTTGCCCATGACCTGCTGCCGGAAGCCGTAGACCTCACGCTTGCCGGAGAGCGGGATCAGCGTCACCGAGCGCGTCTGCCCCGGCTCGAAGCGCACGGCGGTTCCCGCCGGGATATCGAGCCGCATGCCCTTGGCCTTGTCGCGATCGAAGGCGAGGCCGCCATTCGTCTCGGCGAAATGATAATGGCTGCCCACCTGCACCGGCCGGTCACCGGTATTGGAGACGTCCAGCGTCACGGTGGGAGCACCGACATTGAGTTCGATATCGCCGGTCGCGGCAATGATTTCACCTGGAATCATGATCTTTCTCCTCTGCCCACCGCTCAGCGGATCGGCTCGTGCACGGTCACGAGCTTCGTGCCATCCGGGAACGTCGCCTCGACCTGAATGTCGTGGATCATTTCGGCAATGCCCTCCATCACCTGATCGCGGGTGATGACATGGGCGCCGGCCTCCATGAGTTCGGCCACCGGGCGGCCGTCACGCGCGCCTTCGACGACGAAATCGGTGATCAGCGCGATGGCTTCGGGATGGTTGAGCTTGACGCCGCGCTCCAGCCGCCGCCGCGCCACCATCGCCGCCATGGAAATCAGCAGCTTGTCTTTTTCTCGAGGAGTGAGGTTCATCGCCTACCTATGTGATTGCTGTTGGCTCGAATTACAGGTTCCAGACTTTCGGCACAGGCGCTCCGTTGCGCAAGGCGGAAATGACCGGGATCAGGATTTTTCTAAGGGCGAAGCCATCGGCGGCCGCAAGCCGAACCACCAGCTTGTCGCGCCATTGGCTGACGCCGCCCATATGCCCTTCGACCAGGGGCCGCGCTTGGGCAAGATAGGCTTCCGCCGACGGCCCGGCATAGAGCAGCGTCGCAAAAGCGACCTGACCGCCCAGAACGGCCTCTTGCGCGGTCAAGGCCGCGATATCGCCGTCAAGCCTCAGCTCCTCGGCGTGGATGAGCCGCCCGGCCCGGCGGATGCGCCAGCGGTCGCGGAACAGGCCCTGGGCCATCGCCTCGCCCATGGCCTTGCGTCCGAGCAGGATCGCTTCGACGGCCAGAAATTCGGCTGTCTCGTCAAGCTCGACATCCAGCCGGCGCGACAGCGAGGCGCGGTCGAACAGGATCGTCTCCTGCGGCAGCCAATCGACCCGCGCGCCGGCGCCGACCTTGATGACGGTTTCCACCTCGGCGGTGCCGGACGAAGCCTTGTAGATCTTCTCGCAAGCCTGCGTGGTCACGTCGATACGCGTACCGGGCCCGGCAACGACGCTCCAATCCATCCGGTCGCCGCCGGTCAGACCGCCGGCGGTGTTGATGATGACCGCTTCCATCGAATGGTCGAAGGTTTCCGGCAGCCTGATCTTCGCCGCGCCATCCTGAAAAAGCTCGGCAAGACGCGTGCGGCCGCCAAGCGCCTTGGCCGCCAGATGGCCGCGGCCCCGCGCCCTCTGCGGTCTCGTGCTCGCCGCCGCCATTGTCATTGCGTCTCTCCACGTATTGCATCATGCAGATGCCGGATCATTGAAACCCAGCAAGGAATAAAGGCAAGCAATTTCTGTGCCTTATAGTACCCTCCCGGAATGCCGGCCCCTGCCGGCGGGCTTCCGCCGCTATTTTCACCAGACGATGAAAAGAAAGGCATGCACCTCAGACCGTCAGATGCCGACGGGCCTCCGGCGTGTCCAGCGTCTCGGCCAGCCCCTCATGCACGATCTCGCCACGATCCATGATGTAGACGTAATCGGCAAGCTCGCGGCAGAAATCGAGATATTGCTCGACCAGCAGGATCGCCATGCCGGTGGAATCGCGGAGGTAGCGGATCGCTCGCCCGATATCCTTGATGATCGACGGCTGGATGCCCTCGGTCGGCTCGTCCAGCACCAGGATCTTCGGCCGCGTCACCATCGCCCGGCCGATCGCCAGTTGCTGCTGCTGGCCGCCGGAGAGATCGCCGCCGCGGCGCGACAACATGGATTTCAGCACCGGAAACAGGCTGTAGATGTCGTCGGGAATGCTGCGGTCGCGGCGGGGCACCGGCGCGAAGCCGGTCTCCAGATTCTCCTTGACCGTTAGCAGCGGAAAGATTTCACGCCCCTGCGGCACATAGCCGATGCCTTGCTTGGCGCGCGCGAAGGGCGCCATGCCGTTCAGCGTCACGCCGTTGAAGGCGACCGTGCCCGCCGACAGCGCATGCTGGCCGGTGACGGCACGCAACAGCGAGCTCTTGCCGACGCCGTTGCGCCCGAGCACGCAGGTGATCTTGCCCATCTCAGCCTTGATGGAAATACCGCGCAGCGCCTGGGCGGCGCCGTAATGCAGATTTGCGTTTTCGACTGTCAGCATGGCTTCATCTTCTTTCTTTTCCCTCAGGCCCCCTCACCCTAACCCTCTCCCCGAGGGGAGAGGGGATGACTTCCGCACCCATCGCCTTCTCCCCTCGGGAAGAAGGTGCCCGACAGGGCGGATGAGGGGGCTCTCCTCCCCCAAAACGTCACCTACCGCCCCAGATAATTCTCGATCACCTTCGGATCGCTGCTGACGAAATCGATCGAGCCTTCCGCCAGAACCGACCCTTCCGCCAGACAGGTCACCTTGACGCCGAGATCGCGGATGAAGCCCATGTCGTGTTCGACCACCACGACCGAACGCGTCTTGGCGATTTCTTTCAGCAGCACGGCGGTTTCCGCCGTCTCGGCATCGGTCATGCCGGCAACGGGCTCGTCGACCAGCAGCAGCTTCGGCTCCTGCGCCAGCAGCATGCCGATCTCCAGCCATTGCTTCTGGCCGTGGGAAAGGTTCGCCGCCAGCTCGTCGCGGCGATGCGACAGACGCACCGTTTCCAATATCTCCTCGATGCGCTCGCGATCCTCCGGCGTCAGCCGGTAGAACAGCGTTGCGAAGACGCCGCGCTTGCGGTTGAGCGCCAGTTCGAGATTGTCCCACACCGTATGGCTTTCGAAGACGGTCGGCTTCTGGAATTTCCGTCCGATGCCGAGCTGGGCGATATCGGCCTCGTCCTTCTTCGTCAGGTCGATCTGGCCGTTGAAGAACACCTCGCCCTCGTCGGGCCGCGTCTTGCCGGTGATGATATCCATCATCGTCGTCTTGCCGGCGCCGTTCGGGCCGATGATGGCGCGAAGCTCGCCCGGCTCGATGACGATCGAGAGCGAGTTCAGCGCCTTGAAACCATCGAAGGAGACGGAGACGTTGTTGAGATAGAGCATGCTGTTGGGCTTGATATCCGGGATCATGGCCTCACTCCGCCGCCTGTATGGTCTTGCTGGCCTCGTTCTCCTCGGCCTTGGGCTTCGTCGGGGTCGGCCTTCGCCGGCCGCCGAGATAGTGCGCGCTGGTGCCGACGATGCCCTTGGGCAGGAACAGCGTCACCGCGACGAACAGGCCGCCGAGCGCAAACAGCCAGAATTCGGGGAACAGGCCGGTGAAGACAGTCTTGCCGCCGTTGACGAGAATGGCGCCGATGATCGGTCCGATCAGCGTCGCCCGGCCACCAACGGCCGTCCAGATGACCACTTCGATGGAATTGGCCGGCGCAAATTCGCCGGGATTGATGATGCCGATCTGCGGCACGTAGAGCGCGCCGGCGATCCCCGCCATCATCGCCGAGACGACGAAGACGAAGAGCTTCATGTGCTCGACGCGATAGCCGAGGAAGCGCGTGCGGCTTTCGGCGTCGCGCACGCCGACAAGCACCTTGCCGAACTTCGAACGCACGATGGCCGAGGACAGCATGAGCGCCAGCGCCAGGAACAGCGCCGTCAGGGCGAAAAGCGCGGCGCGCGTGCCGTCGGCCTGGATGTTGAAGCCGAGGATGTCCTTGAAGTCGGTGAGGCCGTTATTGCCGCCGAACCCCATGTCGTTGCGGAAGAAGGCGAGCAGCAGCGCATAGGTCATCGCCTGTGTGATGATCGACAGATAGACGCCGTTGACGCGCGAGCGGAAGGCAAACCAGCCAAAGATAAAGGCGAGCAGGCCGGGGGCGGCAAGCACCATGATCATCGCGAACCAGAAATGATCGAAGCCGTACCAGAACCAAGGCAGCTCCTTCCAGTTCAGGAACACCATGAAATCCGGCAGGAGCGGATTGCCATAGGTGCCGCGCGAGCCGATCTGCCGCATGAGATACATGCCCATCGCATAGCCGCCCAGCGCAAAGAAGGCGCCGTGGCCGAGCGAGAGAATGCCGCAATAACCCCAGACGAGATCGAGCGCCAAGGCGAGCAGCGCATAGGTCAGATACTTGCCGAATAGCGACATCAGATAGGTGGGCACATGCAGCGGGCTGGCCTCCGGCAAGGCCAGATTGGCGAGCGGCACGAGCACGGCGATGGCGATCAGGATTGCGATGGCGATGCTGATGCGCCGGTCGAGCGAGCGAAGGATAAAGGCCGTGATCATGCTTCCACCGCCCTTCCCTTGAGGGCAAAGAGCCCACGCGGACGTTTCTGGATGAAGAGGATGATGAGGACGAGCACGAGGATCTTGCCGAGCACCGCCCCCGCATAGGGTTCGAGGAACTTGTTGAGGATGCCGAGCGAGAAGGCGCCGACCAGCGTTCCCCAGAGATTGCCGACGCCGCCGAACACCACGACCATGAAACTGTCGATGATGTAGCTCTGGCCGAGGTTCGGCGAGACGTTGTCGATCTGCGAGAGCGCGACGCCCGCCATGCCGGCAATCCCCGAGCCGAGCGCAAAGGTGAAGGCATCGACCCAGGGCGTGCGGATACCCATCGAAGAGGCCATGCGCCGGTTCTGTGTTACCGCCCGCATCTGCAGGCCGAAGGCCGAGCGCTTGAGCAGCAACAGCAGGGCGACGAAGACGCCGAGCGCAAAAACGATGATCCAGAGGCGGTTCCAGGTAATCGAGAGATAGCCGAGATCGAAGGAGCCGGACATCCAGGAGGGATTGCCGACCTCCTGGTTGGTCGGTCCGAAGATCGACCGCACCGCCTGCTGCAGGATCAGCGAAATGCCCCAGGTGGCAAGCAGCGTTTCCAGGGGCCGGCCATAGAGGAAGCGGATCACGCCGCGCTCGATGACGAGACCGACGGCACCGGTGACAACGAAGGCGACAGGCAAGGCGATCGCCAGCGACCAGTCGAACAGCTCGGGGTAACGGGACCGGATGACGCTCTGTACCATGAAGGTGGAATAGGCGCCGAGCATCACCATCTCGCCATGCGCCATGTTGATGATGCCCATGACGCCGAAGGTGATGGCGAGACCGATGGCGGCCAGCAGCAACACCGAGCCGAGCGAGAGGCCGTACCAGACATTCTGCGCCGCATCCCAGATCGCCAATTGATCCTGAATGCCGGCAATCGCGGCCGCGATATCGGGCTTGAGGCTGTCATCGACGGAAACGGAAGAAAGGATGCCGATGGCGTCGCGCCCGCCTTCGTTTTTGATCGTCTCGATCGCCGCCTTCTTCTGCTCCAGCGGCCGGTCGGAACCGAGCACGGCAACGGCGCGGGCCCTTTCCAGAACGCTGCGGATCTCGCCGTCCTTTTCATTCTGCAATGCGGCTTCCACCGCCTCCAGCGAATCCGCGCTTGGCGCTTTCAGCACCGATTGCGCCGCCTCCAGCCGAACGCCACGATCCGGGCTCATCAGCGTGAGACCGCCGAGTGCCGCGCGAACCGAACGGCGCAGATTGTTGTTGATCTTGATCTTGCTGAGATTGCCCTTCGCCTCCTGGCCGGCCGCCTGCCCTGTCAGCGGGTCGGTCAGGGCCATGCCGCCGCCGGAGGACCTGGCGATGAAGACCTGATTGTCGGATTTGCGGACATAGAGATCGCCGTCCGAAAATGCCTGCAGAGCCGGCACGACCTTGGGATCGCCGGTCTTGGCCAGGTTCTTGACGATCTCGTCGGCCTGCTGGAAATTCGCCGGGCCGAGCGCATTGATGAGACTATGCGCATCCTCGTCGGCGCGCAGCGTGGTCGCAGTCAGCGCCAGAATCATGAAAAGGCCGGCGATGCACGCCAAGGCCCTGCGGTAAAGGAATGTGTCTAGCATCGCGCTTGTCCCCTCAAGCTGCCGCGGGCAAGGGAGCATGCCCGCGGCGGTCTTGCTTCAAATCGGCGGAACTCAGGAACCTTTGCCGCCGCATTTGCCGGTGGAAACATTGAAGTTGCCGCAGTTCAGCGGCAGGCGCCAATCCGAGATCAGATCCTTGCTGTCGGGCAGATAGTCGGACCATTCCTTGCCGACCACGGCCGGGGTCTGCGACACGACGTCGAACTGGCCGTTCTCCTGCACTTCGCCGATCAGCACCGGCTTGGTGATGTAGTGGTTCGGCATCATGGTGGCATAACCGCCGGTGAGGTTCGGAACGGAAACGCCGACCAGCGCGTCGATGACCTTGTCGGTGTCGGTGGTGCCGGCCTTCTCGACGGCCTTCACCCACATGTTGAAGCCGATATAGGCGGCTTCCATCGGGTCGTTGGTGACGCGCTTGTCGTTCTTGGTATAGGCGTGCCATTCCTTGATGAAGGCGGCATTGGCCGGCGTGTCGACGGACTGGAAGTAGTTCCAGGCGGCGAGATGCCCGACCAGCGGCTTGGTGTCGACACCGGCCAGCTCCTCTTCGCCGACCGAGAAGGCGACGACCGGGATATCCTCGGCCTTGACGCCCTGGTTGCCCAGTTCCTTGTAGAAGGGAACGTTGGCGTCGCCATTGATGGTGGAAACGACCGCCGTCTTCTTGCCGGCTGCACCGAAGGCCTTGATCTTGGAGACTTCCGTCTGCCAGTCGGAGAAGCCGAACGGCGTATAGTTGACGATGATGTCCTCGTCCTTGACACCCTTGGACTTCAGGTAGGCTTCGAGGATCTTGTTGGTGGTGCGCGGATAGACGTAGTCGGTGCCTTCGAGCACCCAGCGCTGCACGCCTTCGTTCTGCATCAGATAGTCGACGGCGGGGATCGCCTGCTGGTTCGGAGCCGCACCCGTATAGAAGACGTTGCGCTCGGACTCCTCGCCTTCGA
>JASGEG010000065.1:0-24614 GCA_047606605.1 Rhizobium sp. | reverse complement strand
TCCGAAGAATTTCGATCCGGCGACATTCAAGCCGCGCTCCTACGATCCCAATTATGTCGATCGTGCGCTGCCGCTGGGGGGCGTCGAGGAGTGGACCCTGCAATCGGCCTTCGTCGGCCATCCGTTCCACATTCACGTCAATCCCTTCCAGATCGTGGAAATCCTCGACCCGAACGGCGTCGATGTCAGCGCGCCGGGAGCGATCGACAAGGGCGGCGGGGTCGTCGATCCGCAATATCCAGGCCTCAAGGGCGTCTGGAAGGATACGCTCTGGGTGAAGAGCCTGCTCAACAACCCCGCCGATTTCCCGGCCAAGCTCGCCACCTCGACCTACAAGATCAAGATCCGCACCCGATATCAGCGCTTCATCGGCGAATATGTCCTGCATTGCCATATCCTCGATCATGAGGATCAGGGGATGATGCAGAATGTCTGCATCGAACTGCCGGATGGCGGCGGCGGGGCCAATTGCGCCCGGCTGCTGCGGCCGGCCGACGGTCAGCAACCGGCCGCCATGCAGCATTGATCGCAGCCAACAACAGTCGTGGAACCCAAGGGAGAGTAAGATGAGCATCACACGCAGATCTGTCATCGTCCAGGGCGGCGTTATCGGGGCGGGCCTGCTCGCCAGCGGATTGCCGGGCATGAAGGCTTTCGCGCAGATACCGCCGGTTCCCTGGCGTCGTTCCCTTCAGGGATTGGCCTGGAACGATCCGATCGTGGCGACCTATCGCGATGCGGTGCGCATTCTCAAGGCGCTCCCCACCAGCGAGAAATTCAACTGGGTCAATCTCTCGGAAATCCACGGCAGCGATGCCGGCGTCAAATATTGCCCGCATGGCAACTGGTATTTCCTGCCCTGGCACAGGGCCTATACGGCCATGTATGAGCGCATCGTCCGGAACGTGACCAAGAACAACGATTTCGCCATGCCGTTCTGGGACTGGACCGCCAATCCATACCTGCCCGAAGTGTTCACCATGCAAAAGACGCCCGACGGCAAGGACAATCCCCTTTACGTGTCGTCGCGCACCTGGCCGATCAAGCAACCGATGCCGGACGATATCGTCGGGCCGGGGGTTCTCAACACCATCCTGACGGCGACGCCATACGAGGTTTTCGGCACCACCCGCCCCGAGGGGCAGAATTCGCTCGATCCGTCCTGGGTCATCACCAGCACGGGCGTTCAAGGGACCCTGGAATCCACCCCGCACAATCAGGTGCACAACAATATCGGCGGCTTCATGCCGACATGGTCGTCGCCTCGCGATCCGATCTTCTTCATGCATCACGGCAATATCGACCGCATCTGGGCGACCTGGAATCTGCGCCACGTCAACAGCGCGGATCGGCTCTGGACCGATATGCAGTTCACCGACAATTTCTACAATGTCGACGGCCAGTTCTGGTCGCCGAAAGTCTCCGAGCTCTATGTTCCGGAGGAGCTCGGATATACCTATGGTTTCCGAAACTACTTCAAGGTGGCGGCGGCGAGCGCAAAGACGCTGGCCCTGAACGACAAGCTCACCTCCGTAATCGCGGCGACGGCGACCGATGCCGCAATCGCCGGCGTGACGACCGCTTCGACGGACAACAGCAAGGCGGCAACGGCAAGCGCGCCGCTTTCACTGCCGATCAAGGTCCCGGCGGGGGCATTGCAGGATATCGTCAGCCAGCCGCCTTTGCCCTCCGGCATGGATACGATGGACTTCGGTGCGGCACAGGAGCAGGCGGCTTCGGCTCCCCGCGTCCTGGCCTTCCTGCGCGATGTCGAGATCACCAGTGCCAGCACGACGAGCGTTCGGGTTTTTCTCGGCAAGAGTGAACTGAAGGCCGATACGCCGGTCACCGATCCGCATTATGTCGGCTCCTTCGCCGTGCTTGGACATAAGGGCGATCATCACGGCGGCGGCCATCACCCGTTGCCATCCTTCGTCCTCGACCTCACGGATGCCATTCAGCGCGTTTATGGCGCAAGAGGGCGGACCGATGGCGAGGCCATCGACCTGCAGCTGGTTCCCGTCGGAGCAGGGGCGGGCAAACCCGGCACCGTGAAGCCCGCGAAACTAGAAATAGCCATAGTGTCCGCGTAGAGCAATTCCAGGAAAAGTGCGCAGCGGTTTTCCGTCCGGAATTGCGTAGCAACAAAGAGATAGAGTGTTTTCGCGATTCGGAGAAAAGCGCAAATGCTCTAGCATTTGGACTGGGTTTGAGTTGTGGAGACATGGATGCGTTATCATCGCCGGATGCTTATCGCGATTGGTGCGGCGGCATTCTCGGTGCTGCGCATCGTCAGCTCGGTCCAGGCCAGCGAGGGCGACATGCAGGCGACAATCGGGAAGCCGGCAACGGTGGCCATCTCCGGCGCGGCAGCGCATGCGCCGGTCGATGGCGGCGCGCGCGTCGTCGTCACCGTCAATGCCTACGAGCCATCGAAAGCCGGGCCTGTCGCGACGGTCGTTTCGGTGCGTTGCGGCGAGGAGCTGCGGGAAATCGGCCGCTTCGGCATTTTTCCGAACGAAGCCTTCTCGGTGTCCGGCGGCGCCAAGCCCCAGCGGTTCGGCTTTCTTCTTCCCGACGAGCCCGCCTGCCGCCAGCCGCAGACGATCGAAATCAGCCTCGACCCTCAAACCGGCGACGGTGCCGGCGCCAGCATCACGATCGGTAGCGCAAGCATCGAATAGCAGACCTCTCATGGCAGCGCGGATCGCCGACCCGATCCCATCTCAAGCTTCGCAGCAATGCCACGCTTGTCAAACGTCCGCGCTTCGGTTTAGGCGAAGACTGCGACGCAGACCGACAGCCAGATCAGGCCTATTCCCAGCGCCAGGGCTCTTCTCGCACCGACAACCTTCTCCGCTTCTTCTTCGGCGACAGGTGTCGTCACAATCCAGGGCACGGAACCGAGCGCTGCAAATCCGATGAGGGCCAGACCCACCACAAGATAATCGGATATGCGCCAGCCTCCTTGTTCATACACGCCCCAGTAGCCCAGGAAGGCCATCCCCACGGCAAACATGGTCGCGGATGCGGAGCAAAGCCCGGTAACCGAGCCCGCAGGTGCACGCATCTTGCTTTTTTCCGGTATTGACCCATTCATGACGCCATATCCACGCCGGCAAGCCGCCTCTGCGCATATATGTCAGGAATTGCGCGCGGCGTGAAGCAATGGCTATCGATGATCCGGTCGCAAGCCTCTGCCGCATTCCTGCTGATGGCTCATCAGGCCTGGAGAATGTGCCTGCGTGTCAGCTCCATCAGCTGACCGACGTCGCGCCTCTCTATCGCATCGACCATCTGCTGGTGTTCGCGGCCGGATTGCTCGACGCGCGCGCGCGTTCGCCATTGCGACACCGGCGCGGAAGAGGTTCGCTGCCGGATTTCCGTGATCAGTTCCACGAGCTCCTGGTTGCCGGCGAGAGCGAGCAGATGGCGGTGGAATGCCAGGTTGGCTTCGTAAAGTTCCAGCATGGTGCCGTTCAGCACCAGGTCGTCGAAGCGCAAGGCAAATATCCGCAAATTCGCGATATCCGCCGCGCTTGCATTCGCAACGATCCGGTCGCTGACGGAGACTTCGAGAATGACGCGAATGTCGCTCACCTCCTGCGCGCGGCGTCCATCCTGCTCATGGACGTGATAGCCACGATTGGGGATGTGCTCCACCAGCCGCTTCTGCACCAGCCTGTCGAGCGCCCTGCGGACCTCGGGCCGGGTACAGTCATACCGCCGTTCGAGGTCGATCTGCTTCAGCCAGGTTCCGGGCGGGAGGCGGCCGGCAAGGATGTCCTGGAGGATGAGCTCGGTCACGTCGGGCGTTTGCGGCTCCTGTGCTTGCGCTGTCGCTTCGGCTTCCAGCGGATTCATGCAGTTCTCCCCAGCCTCCCGATTTCGGCGATGAGTATCATAGCTCTCCCTTGTCCAACAACGAGGCCGATGATCGATGCCGAAAAAATATTCATGCCCATCTCTTGCGCAGTCATCGTAATTGGATCATAAATTGGCGCCAATTTAGATACCATTATATGAGGCGGGTTGTAAATCCATGCAAAACTCCGATGGCATTTGGGAAATCGTCGAGAGAAAGCGCGCAGCGTTCTTCGAATTGAGCGACCGGATCTGGGAGATCCCCGAGACGAATTACCTGGAATATCGATCGGCCGAAGAGCATGCCCGCCTGCTGGAAAGCGAAGGCTTTCGGGTCGAGCGCGGCATCGCCGGTTTGCCGACGGCGGTCATGGGAGAGGCGGGCGAGGGCGGCCCGGTCATCGCGATCCTCGGCGAGTTCGATGCGCTGCCGGGATTGAGCCAGGAGGCCGGGATTGCCGAGGAGCGGCCTTTGGTCGACGGCGGCAATGGTCACGGCTGCGGCCATAATATGCTCGGTGCCGGATCGATGCTGGCTGCCGCCGCCGTCAAGGATTTCCTTGCGGAAAACGGCTTGCAGGGGCGGGTGCGCTACTATGGTTGCCCTGCCGAAGAAGGCGGCTCTTCGAAGGGCTTCATGGTTCGGGCCGGCGTTTTCGACGATGTCGATATCGCGATTTCCTGGCATCCGGCCGCCTTTGCCGGCGTCAACAATCCGATCTCGCTCGCCTGCAACGAAATCAACTTCCATTTCTCAGGCCGCGCCTCGCATGCCTCCGCCACGCCTCATCTCGGCCGCAGCGCCCTCGATGCGGTGGAGCTGATGAATGTCGGCGTCAACTATATGCGCGAGCACATGCCGTCGAGCGCCCGCATCCACTATGCCATCACGGATGCGGGTGGTGCGGCGCCCAACGTCGTGCAGGCGCGCGCCACGGTGCGCTATCTCGTGCGCGCGAGAAGCTTGCCGGAACTCCTGTCGCTGGTCGCTCGCGTCAGGAAGGTCGCCGAGGGCGCGGCTCTGATGACCGAGACGACCGTCCGCAGCGAGATCATCAGCGGCGATGCCAATCTCGTCGGCAATACTCCGCTCGAAGAATGCATGTTCTCGCATCTGCAGCGGCTCGGGCCTCCACAGTTCGATGACGTGGATCGTGAGGTGGCCCGCAAGTTCCAGCAGACCTTCAATGCCGAGGATATCGCAGCCTCCTACGGGCGCTTCGCGCTGAAGCCGAAGAAGGACCAGCCGCTTTGCGAGGAGATTTTCCCGCTGAACGCCGGCGACGGCACGCTGGTCGGCTCCACCGATGTCGGAACCGTCAGCTGGGTGGTGCCGACCGTGCAGATGCGCGGCGCCACCTATGCCATTGGAACGCCCGGGCATTCCTGGCAGCTGGTCGCGCAAGGCAAGCTGCCGGTCGCTCACAAGGGAACCGAGCATGCCGCCAAGGCGATGGCGAGCACCGCCGCCGATCTCATCCGCAATCCCAGGCTGATCGAGGCTGCCAAGGCCGATCACAAGGCACGTCTTGAAGGAACGCCTTTCGTCAACCCGATCCCGGATGACGTCGAGCCGCCGCTGCCGGAGAAGGCCCATGCCTGAGCCGGCCCTGCAGCCCGATCGCGAACGCCTGATGGCGCATATCCGCGAGTTCGCCCGCCGGGTGAAATTGTCGGGAACGCCGGAAGAACTCGAAAGCTTCCATTATCTTCAGGCGCAGATGGACAGCTACGGCTATCGGACGCAGTTGCTGTCGCACGATGCTTTCATCAGTCTGCCCGGTGCGGCCAAGGTTGAGATCGAAGGCGAAAGTCTTCGCTGCATTACCCATTCGATGTCGGTTTCGACAGCGGCAGCGGGCATCAGCGGCGACCTCGCCTATGTCGGCGAAGGCAGGCAAGCCGATTTCGCCGGGAAGGACCTGGCCGGCAAGATCGTTCTGGTCGACGGGATCGCGACGGAGGAGGTGGCCGCCCTTGCGAGCGCGGCCGGCGCTCTCGGCGAGCTTCATGTCAGCCCGAACGAGCATCTCTACGAAATGTGCGTGTCGCCGGTCTGGGGCAGCCCGTCACAGCATACGCGCGCGCACCTCCCGAAGACGGTCATCTGCACCATTGCCAGGGACGATGGGGAGCGCCTGCGCGAAAGGCTTGCGCAGGGAGAAAAGGTGCGGGCAACGCTTGCCGCGGAGGTCGACACCGGATGGCGCAAGACGCCGCTCCTCGTCGCCGAGCTTCAGCCGGCGGGCGAAGACAAGCCGTTCGTGCTGTTTTCAGGCCATCACGACACCTGGCATTTCGGTGTCATGGACAATGGTGGCGCCAACGCGACCATGCTGGAGGCGGCACGCCTGCTTGCCCTTCGGGCAGGCGAGTGGCAGAGGGGCCTGCGCATATGCTTCTGGTCGGGCCATTCGCACGGTCGCTATTCCGGGTCTGCCTGGTATGCCGACGAATATTTCGACGAACTCGATCGTCGTTGCGTGGCGCATGTCAACGTCGATTCCACCGGCGGCGAGGGGGCGACCATTCTCACCAATTCCGGCGTCATCGATGAGCTGAAGCCTCTGGCCGCCGATGTGATCGAGCGGCAAACCGGGCAAAAGCATGCCGGCCGGCGTCATGGCAGGGCCGCGGATCAGTCCTTCTGGGGCGTCGGCATCCCCTCCATGTTCGGAAGCCTCAGCCATCAGCCGCCTGGCCCCGTCAAGATGCTGACGGCGCTCGGCTGGTGGTGGCACACGCCGCACGACACGGCGGAGCATATCGATCCCGACAATCTGAGCCGGGATACGCGGATCGTACTGGAGATAATTTGGCGGCTGCTGACCTCGCCGATCCTGCCGTTGGACTACACGGTCTACGCGGATGCCCTCGGCAAGCAGGTCGCGCAGCTGCGGTCGGCGCTTGACGGCCGCATCGACGTCTCGGTTCTTGCAAACGCGATCGACGAGTTGCGTACCAACGCGAAGGCCATATTGGAGACGCGAGACCTGTCCCCGGCAAGGGCGGCGCGCATCAACGCGTCGCTGATGCGCGCCGGTCGCCATCTCGTGCCGCTGAACTATACGAGCGGTGAGCGCTTCCATCACGATTCCGCCCTGCCGCACCCGGCCTGGCCGTCACTGGAGGGGCTGCGGGCGCTGGCGGCGCTACCCATGGCATCGCCGGAGACGGCTTTCTACGCCGTCCATGCCCGTCAGGTGAGAAATCGCGTCGCCCTCGCGCTACGGGAAGCCAATACGGCATTGCGCGCGGCGCTGGAGGACTGACGAGGCCATAGTCCAGATCAAACAAGCGGTCACTCAGTGGCTGAAAAAGGGGAACTGAAAATGAAGAATGGAAATCTGCTTGCCGCTCTGCTGTTCGGCGCCATTGCCGTCCTTGCTCCGCTCACCGCCGGCGCAAAGGACTGGACACATGTCAAGGTCGGCATCGAAGGCGCCTTTCCGCCCTGGAACCTCATGGATTCCAGCGGCAAGCTGGCCGGCTTCGACGTCGATCTCATCAACGACCTCTGCAAGCGCGCCAAGGTCGATTGCGAACTGATCGCCGGCGAATGGAATGCGATGATCCCGAGCCTCAATGCCGGCAAGTTCGATCTGGTGATGACGCTCGGCATCAACGAGAAGCGCAAGCAGGTGGTCGATTTCACCGTGCCCTATGCAAGCGGGGTTGCAAGCTTCCTGCTTCTGAAGGACGGACCGGTCTCCTCCCTGCCGATGACCGGCGAACGGCTCAATCTGAACGACAAGGCCAAGGCGGACCCTGTGATGGCCGAAATCGGCACGGCCCTCAAGGGCAAGACCGTCGGCGTCGTCCAGTCGACCAGCCAGGAGCAGTTGATCAACGCCTATTTCGGACCCGGCGTCACCGTGCGCGCCTACAAGAATTCCGGCGAACGCGATCTCGATCTGAAGGCCGGGCGCATCGATGCCGGTTTCGACAGCGGTGTTTATGAAACCTCCGTGCTCGCCAAGCCCGGCAACGACGATCTGATGATGTCTGGCCCGCTGGTGAAGGGGGCGATGCTGGCAACCGAAGTGGCACTCGGCATGCGCAAGGGCGAGACCGACCTGAAGGCCAGGTTCGACGAGGCCATCAAGCAGGCCGCCAAGGACGGCACGATCAAGCAGCTCTCGGAAAAATGGAGCAAGATCGACCTCACCCCGACCTTCGACGCCAATTGAGCGCCCTTTGCCCGCATCACTCTTAGCCGAGGCTAGATAATGTCAGTTGCCGCACAAATCCGCTCTCACGGGGCAGCATCATGAATCAACCGGGTCTGTTCGAGCTTGCCGGCTTCGGTCCGGACGGCTGGGGGCCTGCTCTTCTGGCCGGAGCGTGGATGACCATTCTGGTCGCCATCGCCGGCTATGCCGTCGGCGCCTGCATCGGGACGCTCGGGGCATGGGCCAAGATCGCCGGCAACGGCTTTGCGCGCGCCACGGCTGATGCCTATACGACGGTGCTGCGCGGCATCCCCGATCTGCTGATCATCTATCTTTTCTATTTCGGCGGCAGCGCCGTGGTCACGGCGGTCGGCAAGCTCTTCGGTGCGGAAGGTTTCCTCGGCTTTCCGGGCTTTCTTGCCGGCTCGCTTGCCGTGGGCGTCACCTCCGGGGCGCAGTTCACGGAAGTGCTGCGCGGCGGGTTCAAGGCGGTCCACCCCGGCGAGATCGAGGCTGCCATTGCCTGCGGCATGCCGCGCTGGCTTCGCTTGCGCCGGATCATTGCGCCGTTGACCCTGCGTCACGCGCTTCCCGGTCTCGGCAATGTCTGGCAGGTCGTCCTGAAGGAGTCGGCGCTGGTGTCGATCACCGGCGTCGCCGAACTCCTGCGTCAGGCCCAGGTCGGCGCCGGATCGACCGGGCTTCCATTCGATTTCTACCTGATTGCCGGCGCGATCTACCTGATGATCTCGACCCTTTCGAGCCTCATCATCCAGCGGGCCGAGCGGCATCTGTCGCGCGGCGTGAGGAGGCGTTGATGGATTGGCCGTTTCTTGAAGAAACACTTCTGAGCCTGATCGCGGCGATCCCGCTGACGATCGAGCTTGCCGTGACGTCGATCGGCCTCGGGGCCATCCTGGCGCTGCTTTTGGCGCTTGCCCGGCTTTCCGGCGTCGCCGTGCTGGATTGGCTCGCGCGGTTCTATGTCTTCGTCTTCCGCGGCACGCCGCTGCTGGTGCAGATATTCCTCATCTATTACGGTCTCGGCCAGTTTCCGGCCGTACGGCACAGCATCTTCTGGCCGTTTCTGCGCGATCCCTATTGGTGCGCGGTCCTGGCGCTGACCTTGAATACCGCGGCCTATGCCAGCGAAATCATTCGTGGCGGTCTGCTCTCGGTCCCGCATGGCCAGATCGAGGCCGCCCGCGCCTGCGGCATGCATCGCTTCGTGATGTTTCGCCGCATCGTGCTGCCGCTGGCGATCCGCCAGGCCTTGCCGGGCTATGGCAATGAAATGATATCGATGGTCAAGGCGACCTCGCTCGCCTCGATCATCACGCTGATGGAGGTGACGGGCGTCGCCGCCAAGATCATCTCGGAGACCTATCGGGCAATCGAGGTCTTTCTGGTCTCCGGAGCCATCTATCTCGCCATCAATTTCGTGCTGACGCGTCTCATTCAATTTGCCGAATACAGGCTGAGCCCGCATCTGCGCGCCCCTCTTCCCGTCACCCGGGAAAATGCCGCAACGGCGACCCCCGCAGGAGAACCACAATGACGGCTACGCCCATCGCACTCAGCGTGCGCGACATGCACAAGAGCTTCGGGCCTGTCGAGGTCCTCAAGGGCATCTCCCTCGATGCGCTGGAAGGCGACGTCGTGTCCATTCTCGGGTCGTCCGGCTCGGGAAAATCGACATTCCTGCGTTGCATCAATCTGCTGGAAACGCCGGATTCCGGCGAGGTGACCGTCGGTGGCGAAACGATCCGCATGCAGCGCAATGCGCGCGGTACATATCGCCCAGCGGATGGAAGGCAGGTCGACCGTATCCGCGCCCAACTCGGAATGGTGTTCCAGAGCTTCAATCTCTGGTCCCACAAGACGATCCTCGAAAACCTCATCGAGGCGCCGATCCACGTGCAGCGCCGGCCGCGCGCCGAATGCATAGAGGAAGCCGAGGCCCTGCTCGCTAAAGTCGGCATTGCCGACAAACGCAATTTCTATCCCGCCCATCTTTCCGGCGGCCAGCAGCAGCGCGCCGCCATTGCCCGCGCTCTCGCCATGCATCCCAAGGTGATGCTGTTCGACGAGCCGACCTCCGCACTCGATCCCGAGCTTGTCGGCGAAGTGCTGCGCGTCATGCGCTCGCTGGCCGAGGAAGGGCGCACCATGCTGGTCGTCACCCATGAGATGGGTTTTGCGCGCGATGTCTCCAGCCGCGTCATCTTCCTGCACAAGGGTGTCGTCGAGGAAGACGGCAAGCCCCAGGACGTCTTTTCGAACGCGCAGTCGGAGCGCTTCCGCCAGTTCATCAGCCAATAATTCATTACGCTCAATCAACAAGGGGAACTCGAGCATGAAATACCTGACCGCAATTCTGACGGCGATCATGATGATCGCCACCCTGGCCGTTTCGACGGTGGTGCGCGCCGAGGAGAAGAAATGGACGCATGTGACGATCGCAACCGAGGGCGCGTTTCGCCCATGGAATTTCACCAAGGCCGACGGCAGCCTCGACGGCTATGAAATCGAGCTGATCCAATACTTCTGCGCCCATATGAAGGTCGAATGCACCACCGTGATCCAGCCGTTCGACGGCATGATCCCGGCGCTGAATGCCGGCAAGTTCGATGCCATCATCTCCGGCATGTCGGCGACCGCCAAGCGCGAGGAAGTCATCGCCTTCAGCGATTCCTACGGCACGACGGGCCAGACCTTTGCGACGCTGAAGGACTCTTCGCTCGCCGGCCTGCCTTTGAAGGGTGAGGTCTTTTCGCTGGCGACGGATGAGGCCGGCGCTGCCAAGGCGGTGAAGGAACTGGAGCCGCTGCTCAAGGGCAAGACGATCGGCGTGCAGACGGCATCGATCGCTGCGACCTTCCTCGATAAATATCTGAAGGGCGTCGCCGAGATCCGCGAATACAAGACGACCGAACAGCACGACCTCGATCTGAAGGCAGGCCGCGTCGATCTCATCATGGCTTCCATGGCCTATCTTTCGACGGCGGCGGCAAAGCCGGGCAATGAGGACATGGTGGTCGCCGGTCCGCGCTTCCAGGGCGGCATGCTCGGCCGCGGCAGCTCGGTCGGTCTGCGCAAGGACGATACCGAGCTGAAAGCCATGTTCAACGATGCGATCGCGGCTGCCAAGGCGGACGGCACGATCGCCAAGCTGTCGCAGAAATGGTTCGGCTTCGATGTGACGCCGAAGTGACGCGTGACTGAAGCCTCCATTCCAACACGCCGGCTGTGCGGCCGGAATCCCACATCCATGGATGAAGCAATCGAGGGGGAGGCGAAACTCCGGTCGCATCCCCCTCGACCGCGCATTCAGCTCCAGGCGTGCAGCGGCGGCTTTTCGTCGTTCAGGAAATACTTGCCGAGGATGGCGTATTTCCAGCGCACCGGATCATGCAGCGTATGGGTGCGTGCATTGCGCCAGTGCCGGTCGAGATTGTGTTCGGCAAGCGTCGAGCGGGTGCCGGCCAGTTCGAACAGCTTGTTGGTGGCGGCAATGGCGATTTCGGTGGAGAGGATCTTTGCCTCGGCGGTGACGATCTGCGCCTCGGCCACAGTGTCCTCGGTCGGGTTCGCCACCGCCCGATCGATGGCATAGCCCGCCTTTTCAAGCAGCGCCTGCGCCGCATGCAGGCGCAGGGTCAAATCGCCGACGGCCTGGATCGTATAGGGGTCGTCGGAGGCGCGCTCGAGCCCGCTGTCCACCCAGGCGCGGCTCTTGGTGCGCACGAAGTCGATCGTTTCATCGATCGCCGCTTGCGCGATGCCGGTATCGACGGCCACCTGGATGATCTGGAAAATGGCGCCGTCCGCGGTCGGCTTGTCATAGCCCTTATAGCCCGGTACCAGATGCGTCTTCGGCACCTTGACGTTGTCGATGATCACCGTGCCCGAAAGCGTCGTGCGCTGACCGAAGCTCGACCAGTCGTCGATGACGGTGAGCCCTGGCGCGCCGCGATCGGCAATTGCGTACCAGGCGCGGCCTTCGTCATCGAGCGCGACGATCGGCACCAGATGGGCGAGCAGTGCGCCGGAAGAATAGAACTTCTGTCCCTTGACGATCACATGGTCGCCGGCATCGGTAAATCTGGTCTCGAAGTCGACGGCGCGTTTTGAGCCGAATTCGGAGAAGGCGTTGCCGAAACGCGTGCCCTTCAGCACCTCGTCGAACAACTGCTTCTGCTGCGCCTCGTCGGAGACGGTGCGGATGGCGGCGACGACGCCCAGATGGTTCTGCGCGACCTGGCCGATGGAGGAATCGGCCGCCGAAATGATCTCGATCACCTTTGCGAGCGTCGCATAGGAAACCTCCGGCCCGCCGAATTTTTTCGGCACGTTGATCGACCACAGTCCGCTTTGGGAAAAGGCATCGAGCTCGGCGGCCGGCCAGATCCGCTCGCGGTCGCGCCTGGCGGACTCCTTGATGAATTCCGCCGCCAGTTTCTTGGCGACGGCGATCGCCTCGGCGTCGTCCTTGATGATGTGGGCGGGTTCCGCCGGCCTTGCGACGGGTGGAACCGCCTTGGCGGCATTGTCGGTCTTCACTTGCGAAATCGTCATGTGGAACGCTCCTCTTCAGATAGGATGGGTTTAGGGATTGGCTGCGGGGAGGGTGGATGCGACGTGGGAACCGACGGTCGCCTTGCGACCGAGATAGAGGTCCTGCACCTCTTTGCGCTGGCGCAGATCGGCGGCTTCGCCGCTGATGGCCGTGATGCCGTTTTCGAGGATCGTGGCGCGATCCGCATATTTGAGCGCGATGGCCGAGTTCTGCTCGGCCACGAGTATGGAGAGCCCTTCCTCTTCATTCAGCCGGCGCAGCGTCCGGAAAATGTCCTGGACGACAAGCGGTGCCAGGCCCATGGAAGGTTCGTCGAGGACGAGCAAGCGCGGCCGCGACATCAGCGCGCGGCCGATTGCGGTCATCTGCTGCTCCCCGCCGGAGGTCAGTCCGGAGGTGGTGCGGCGCTTGTCTTTGAGCCGCGGGAACCAGCTGTAGATTTTTTCGAGATCGGCTGCGATTTCGGAGCGTGTCGCGCTGCGGCCAAGCCCGCCGGAGATCAGGTTCTCCTCCACGCTCAAGGTCCGGAAGCAATGGCGGCCTTCGAGCACCTGCACGAGCCCGGCGCGGACAAGTGCCGCGGGGCTTGCGGTCGTCACGTCGATTGCGCCGAAGCGAATGCGTCCCGCGACGATCTGGCCGCGTTCGGCCGGAAGCAGATTGGAAATGGCTTTGAGCGTCGTCGTCTTGCCCGCGCCATTGGCGCCGAGCAGGGCAACGATCTCGCCGCGCTGGACGGTCAGGCTCACCTCGCTCAGTGCCCTGATTGTGTGGTTGTAGGTTGCCTTCACGCCTTCGACGCTGAGCAGGATATCCGCATCGACCATATGATTTTCCTCGGATCTGTCGCAGACCGGACCGAACCCCGGCGGCGGCAGGCGTGCCGCCGCCGGGTCCGGCTCGCCGCCAATCAGTTGGTGGCGGCTTCTGCGTCCTGGGAGGTGCGCAGCTTGATGCCCTTTTCCTTGGCATAGGCCTCGGACGACTTTTCGATGATGGGACGCAGCAGAGCCCAATCCGGCGCGATCCAGTCGGAAACCACCTTCCACTTCTTGCCGTCCCATTGCTGGAAGGTCACGTAGCCGTTGCCTTCGTGATTGTCCCAGGTGACGTTGATGGAGCGGAACAGGTCCTTGGCGCCCAGTGCCTCGACGCGGGCCGGGTCGAGCTGCAGATGCTCGAAGCCCCAGCGGACCTCATCGCCGGTCAGTGTGCGCTTGCCGAACTTTGCCTGTGCGATGCGGATCGCCTCGACGTTCAGAATGCCGTTGACGATGCCCAGATTGTGATAGACGGAGCCGATGCGGCTCTTGTCCTCGAGATTGCCCTTGCCCTGGTCATACAGCGTCTTGACGATCTCCTTGACGACCGGATACTCGGCGCCGGAGGCCTGGGTGGTAATGGCGGTGTAGCCCTTTGCCGCTTCGCCGGCGGGGATGACGTCTTCCTCGGAATTCGACCAGACATTGCCGATGATGTGATCGACCGGATAGCCGACCTTGACGGCGGTCTTCAGGGCGACGGGGTTCATCACGCCCCAGCCGCGCAATACGACATAGTCCGGCTTGGCGCGGCGGATCGTCAGCCATTGCGACTGTTGCTCGTTGCCGGGATGGGGGACTTCGATCTGCTGCAGGTCGAAGCCGTATTTCTTCGACAGGAGTTCGTAGATCGGGATGGTTTCCTTGCCATAGGGCGAGCCGTGATAGAGGACCACGATCTTCTTGCCCTTGAGATTGTCGAGACCACCGAGCTTGGAGGCGATGTAGTTCACGATGCCCGACGTTTCGCTGTAGGGATTGAGCAGTAGCGGGAACACATAGGGGAACACGCGGCCGTCGGTGGAATCGGTGCGGCCGTGATTGATCGTGATCAGCGGCACCTTGTCCTGGGTGATGCGGTCGATCATGGCGTAGGCGATGCCGACGGAAAGCGGATTCCACGCCGCCGCGTTGGGGTGGCCCTTCTGCCGTTCATAGCATTCGACGCCGCGTTCGACTTCGTATTGGGTTTCGCACTCGTCCCAGGTCAGCTTGACACCGTTCACACCGCCGTCGCGCGTGTTGATCAGGTTCAGGTAATCGATGAAGCCGCCGAAGAAGCCGGTGCCGCCGGCTGCATAGGGGCCGACGCGATAGCTTTGCAGCGGAAAATACTGCTCGTCGGCATGTGCGGCGGGAAGCGCCACGGAGAAGGCGATCCCGGCGGCGAGCGCCGCGATCTTGAGTTTGCTGAAGATTGTCATTTCTGGATACACTCCGGGTGATGGCCGGCGAGACGACCGGACCTGCATTGATCGAAAATGGATTTCTTGCTTTTGGGAGCGTTCGCTCCGGGTTCCGTTCAGCGCCGTGTCAGAACGCTGCCGATTCTTCTTGCGTTTCTGTCCCAGAGCGCGACGAGGCCGTCCGGTTCGAGAATGAGAAATAGGATGATCAGGCTGCCGAGCACGATGCGCTGGCTCATGTCGAGCACACCGGAATCAAAGATGTCGCCGAGAAAGAATGCGCCCAATCGCGACAGGACGAGTGGAAACACCACGATCAGTGCCGCCCCGAAAAAGGCGCCGCGAATGGAGGCAAGCCCGCCGATGATGATGATGAACAGCACCTGAAACGAGCGATCGAGGTTGAAACCCGCCGGTTCCACGGTGCGCAGATAGGTAAAGGCCCAGAGCACGCCGGCAACGCCGATGATGAAGGAGGAAATCGCAAAGGCGAGCAGCTTGGTCTTCAAGACCGGCACGCCGATGATGCGGGCGGCCGTCTCGTTGTCGCGCACCGCGATGAAATTCCGCCCTGTCTGCGACGACACGAGCCGCAGCGCCAGAAAGGTCAGCACGGTGACGACCGTGAGCGCGAAAAGATAGCGGCCGATCGCGCCATCGAAGATGAAGCCGCCGATGCGAAGCGCCGGCGCGTCGATCACGCCCGAGGCGGAGTCGTTGGAAAACCAGCTGAACTTGGTCAGTCCCCATTGCACGAAAAACTGTGCCGCGAGCGTCGAGACCGCAAGGTAGAACCCCTTGAGCCTCAGGCTCGGCAGGCCGAAGATGATGCCGATTACCGCGGCCGACAGGCCCGCGAGCACGATGCTTGCGATCAGCGGCAGTCCCTCGACGCGCAGATTGAAATTATAGGCACCGAAGGCACCGACCGCCATGAAGGCGGCGCTGCCCAGCGAGACCTGTCCGGCATAGCCGGTCAGGATATTCAAGCCGACGCCGGCAAGGCTGAGCGCCAGGAACGGCAGCAGGATCGCTTCGAAGAGATAGCTGGTGCCGACCAGCGGGACGACGAAGTAGGCCACGGCAAGGAGGGCTGCCGGTGCGAGCCAGCGCGGAAGTGTCTGGGTGCCGGCCAGGTCATGTGTGATGGACGCCATGGTTCAGACCCTTTCGACGAGCTTCTGGCCAAACAGGCCGGAGGGGCGGATGAGCAGGAAGGCGAGCGCCACGACATAGGCGAACCAGCTTTCGATCCCGCCGCCGAAATAATCGCCGAGATAGACCTCGGCGAGCTTCTCGCTTGCTCCGATGAGCAGGCCGCCGACAATGGCCCCGGCAACGGAGTCGAACCCGCCCAGCACCAGGACGGGGAGCGCTTTCAGGACGACCAGCGACAGCGAGAACTGGACGCCAAGGCGAGCGCCCCAGAGGAGCCCGGCCACCAGCGCCACCAGACCGGCGGTTGCCCAGACCGTGGCCCAGATCCACGGCAGGCGCAGGCCGACGGCAAGGGCTGCGAACTGATCGTCGGCGACGGCGCGGAAGGCGAGACCGACGCGGGTATAGCGGAAGAAGATCGACAGGAGCGCCACCATGATGGCCGCCACCGCCGCGGCGAAGATGTCGAACTGGCTGATGAGAACGCCGCCGACGTCGAAAGGAACATCCTCGATGCCGAGATCCAGGCCATGCACCTGCGTTCCCCAGATCAGCTGCGCGGCGCCCTCGATGACATAGGAGAGGCCAAGCGTGGCCATGAACAGCGTGATGGGCGGCTTGTTGGTGAGCGGCCTCAACACGACACGCTCGATGGCAATGCCGATGATGACCATCAGCGCGAAGGTGAGCGCGAGCGCCAGCGCAAACGGCACGCCTTTCTCGACCAGGCTGACAAAGGTAAGGGCCGCGAAAAGCAGGAGTGCTCCTTGAGAGAAATTGAGCACGCCGGAGGTCTTGTAGATCAGGACGAAACCGATCGCGACGAGCGAATACATGACGCCCGACAGCAGTCCGCCGACAAGCACCTCCATGAAGAAAAGCCAATCGAAGTCCGCCATCAGATTCCCGCCCCGTCTTCATTTTCCGTGGCGACGCCCAGATAGGCATCGATGACGCGCTGATCGGCCCGCACCTCTTCCGGCGTGCCGTCGGCGATCTTGCGGCCGTAGTCGAGCACGGCGACCCGATCCGACAGTTCCATCACGAGGCCGATATCGTGCTCGATCAGAATGATCGTGGTGCCATGGGCTTTCCGGGTTGCCTGCACGAAGCCGGCCATCTCCTGCTTTTCGCTCGCGGTCATGCCGGCCATCGGCTCGTCCAGAAGCAGAATGTCCGGCTCCGCGACCAGCGCGCGGGCAAGTTCGACCCGCTTCTGCAGGCCATAGGGCAGGGTGCCGGCAAGCCGGTCGGCGACATCGTCAAGATGAAGGAAGGAAAGGATCTGCCGTGCGCGCTCGCGGGCATCCGCTTCCTCCCGGCGGGCCGTGCCGACGCGTGCGATCTGGCCGATGAAGCTGGAGCGGACGGTATGGGCCCGTCCGGAGACGACGTTGTCGAGGACGCTCAGGCCCTTGAAAAGGGCAAGGTTCTGAAAGGTCCGGGCAATGCCGAGGCGCGCGAGCTTGTCGGTGGGAACATTGTCGTAGTGCTTGTCACCGATCCGGACATGGCCCCGATCCGGCCGATAGACGCCGCTGATGACGTTGACGAGCGAACTCTTTCCAGCGCCGTTCGGCCCGATGATGGCGCGGATTTCGCTGCGTTCGACGCTGAGGTCGACATCGGCGAGAGCCGAGACGCCGCCAAAGGAAAGACTGACGTCATCGAGCGCAAGCAGAACCTCCGCGGAAGCGATCGCCGCATTGGCGGCGTGAGCTGCGGTCTCGGTGCGGCGGCCCTGGAGTTCCGGCAGAGGAGGGGATGTGTCGTACCCTCCGAGCGCGTAGGTCATTGCGTGTATGTCCTTCCCTCTCACGGTCCCTCACAGCATTCGTTGGCTGATGGGGCACAGCTTCCCGTCGGAGCCGTCTAGAGCCTTTCCGCTTTTCTTCGAATCGCGAAAACGCTCTGTCTTTTGTTTCTTTGCGCATTCCGGACGGAAAACCGCTGCGCACTTTTCCTGGAATTGCTCTAGGTTCCGCCATGCGTCGCCGATTGCGGGCCGCTCTTGCGGCCCGCTTCTTTCGGGATGTTTATTCCGCCGCGACCGGTTGCGCGGCCTGCGCCGCTTCCAGCTCTCGCACCAGCGGAATGACGTGCTTGCCGAAATATTCGACCTCTTCCTGGAAATGCAGGAAGCCGAGAAGGATCAGATCGGCGCCCGCCTGCTTCAGCGCGACGACGCGCTCGGCAACCTGCTGCGGCGTGCCGATCAGGTTGGAGCGGAAACCGTCATTGTACTGGACGAGGTCGTCGAAGGAGGATTTCGCCCAGTTGCCTTCACCTTCCGGCGAGGCCTTGCCGGCGTTCTTCACTTCATGCCCGAAGGCATTGACCGCCTCGGGATTTGCCTTTTCGATGATCTCGGCGAGAACCGCCTTGGCTTCCTCTTCCGTCTCGCGCACGATCGCGAAGGCGTTGACGCCGATGCGCACCGAATGGCCGTTCTCCTTGGCCTTGGACTGGATATCGTCGACCTGCTTGCGGATTTCGGCCGGCGTGTTGCCGTTGGTGAAGTACCAGTCGGATACGCGCGCGGCCATGTCGCGAGCCGCTCGCGACGAGCCGCCCTGGAAGATTTCCGGCTGCGGATCGATCGGCTTCGGCTTCAGCGAATAATTGTTGAAGCGATAGAAATCGCCGCGGAAGGTGAAATTGTCTTCGGTCCAGATGCCGCGCAGCGCCCGGATGAACTCTTCCGAGCGACGATAGCGCTCGTCGTGATCGAGCCAGTGCTCGCCGATGGCTGTGAACTCGCCGCGGAACCAGCCGCTAACGATGTTGACGGCGACGCGGCCGTTGGTCAGGTGGTTGATCGTGGCGATCTGCTTGGCCGCAAGCGCCGGATTCCACGGCCCCGGCAGGATCGCAGCGATGACTTTCAATTTCGTCGTCGACTCCAGCAGGGCATGGCTGAAGGAGACGGATTCATGCTGAAACTCTGCGCCATAGCCTGCCGTGAAGCGGATCTGGCTCAGCGCATAGTCGAAACCGCTCGCCTCGGCGATCTGTGCAAGCTTCCTGTTGTATTCGATCGTCCAGCTCGTGCGCTGTTCGATGTTCGAAATGACCAGGCCGCCCGAAACGTTCGGTACCCAATAGGCAAATTTCACGGGCTCGTTATTTGCATGCGACATTATGCTCTTCCCTCTCGATGGAATTGGTCGCCCTTCGGCGGAATACTGGCAATCGCGCGACACTCGATCCCTTCCATGACTGCGTCGACGCGATGCTCTGTCCGTGAAGGAGGGCGAACCGCGCGAGCCATGCCCGGTACGATCCGCTAGCCTCCCGATTTATATGATATACTCTATAGATTTTATGGCTTTTCGAACAATTCTGTCCCAAGTTTGCCAGCCTCGGGGAAAAAGCTGATCCGCAAATGGCGGGCAAAGGCGAAGAATGGACCTGGCCGATGGAAAATATGAGCTGGAGGCGTATCGCCAAATAGATTACGGGCGATCTCCGAAGCTGGCTCCGCACCAGCAGGATAGCCGCGTGATCCATGCGGAAGGGAAGCGCTATCGCGCCGCTACGCCATGCGGGCTACCGGTGCGTTTGCCGGAGGGCGGCAGCCTATATGGCCGCAATTCTTCGAGCTCTCTCAGAGTTTATCGTATTCGCGCTCAGGCAAGGCCGACTTGGCTTTCTGTTCCGAAAGGAACGTTTCGACATTCTGTGCGCTGAGTGGCGGCGAGTAAAAGTAGCCTTGGACAAGCGTGCATCCCAACTGCCTCAGGGCCGCGAGCTCTTCCGGCGTTTCGACGCCTTCGGCAACGCATTCCAGCCCCATGTCGCGGCTAAGGGTGAGAAGGGATTTTACGATCTTGTGGCTGGCTGGCTTGTCGTGCAGGCAGGTGACGAAGCTGCGATCGATCTTGATCTTGGTGAGCGGCAATGCATGCAGCCGCGTCAGGCTGGAATAGCCGACGCCGAAATCGTCCAGTGAAATGCCGCAGCCGAGATGTCGCAACATTTCAACCGACCGCTTGACCTGTTCGACATCATGCGCGAGCGCCGTTTCCGTAATCTCGAGGTCCAGCCGCCGTGCGTCGAACTGGCTGTTTTCGATGATGCCGATCAGCGACAATACGCCTTCGCAGGAGTTGAGATCATGGGCTGATAGATTGAACGACAGGCAAAGGTGATCGTCCCATTGCGATGCCGTGGCGAGCGCCTTCTTGAGCAGGGGCCTCGTCAGGGAGCTGACGATACCGGCCCGTTCGGCGATGGGGATAAATTGCGCGGGCGAAACACGTCCCAGGACCGCATTGTCCCATCGGGCCAGGGCTTCAAAGCCGATCGTTTGCTCGTTGCGTATATCCACGATCGGTTGGAACACGACGAAAAGTTCGCTCTCCAGGTCCGTCCGCTTGAGCATGTGTTCGATGCGGGCTTCGGCGTTGATCTGGCTCTCATGATCCGCGGTGAAGAGGATCGCCTCGCTGCGTCGGGTTCTCTTGGCGTGGTAGAGCGCATAGTCGGCCCGATCGAACAGCTGCTCTCGGGTGGATGCCAGGTCCGGAAAAACCGCGATGCCCATCGAGGCGGAAATCTGCACCGTTCCCTCGGGCATATGATAGGGCGCCCGAAGTTGCTCGACGATGGTGTTTGCGTTGATGACAAGCTGGGAATCGTCCGGGATGTACGGAGCGATGATGGCAAATTCGTCGCCGCCGAGCCTGAAGGCGGCGCTGGCTTTCAAAGCCAGGGAAAGACGCTTGCCGACCTCTACCAGCAGCCTGTCTCCCACGGAGTGGCCGTAAAGATCGTTGACCGGCTTGAAGCCGTCGAGATCGATCACGCCCAATCCGAGCCGCGTGCCGGCAGCCTTGGCGTTCCTCAATTCCGTTTCCAGATGGGCGAAAAAGGCGCGGCGGTTCGGCAGGTCCGTCAGGCTGTCCATATTGGCGAGCTTGAAGTTTTCGTTGCTGAGCACCTCAGTGCGCTGCTGCGACACCACCATGCGCTCGAAATTGCGATAGTTGGTCAGGACGATGGAGATCATGCCCGCGCAGACCAGCAGCATGTTGATGGCGATGGCGATGAAGGTCGGCTGCGCGGAGGATATGAAAAAGGCGATGAAAGCGCCGTTTACGATCGTCGCGACGATGAAGGCCGCTGAGCGAAGATACATCAGGCAGAAGATGCAGGAGATGACCGTGATCGCCATGTAGAAGGCGACGTGAGACCGGGTATAGGCATCTCCGTAGGGAATGAGCAGGAGCGACCACAATGTGAAGGCGACGGCGATGCCGGCGGCAAGACGGTTTGTTCGCGCGAGTGCCGCATGGGCGACATTCGGTGTCGGATCGATATTGCGCGTCCGCCACCAGAATATCATCCTGAATATGCAGCCGATGGAAAAGACGGCGGGCACGGCAATCGTCAACCAGGGCGGCGCCAGATGCATATGTGTAACGGCGAGCGCCCAGGTACTGGAGAGCAGTATCAGATACATCATCGGCACTTGACGCGTGAATGCGCGGTACTGGGCCTTCAGGAGCTCCGGATTGTCCGAGCGCACCATCATGAAATGACGTATTCTATTAAAGAAACTTAATGTAATCATTCTGTGATCTGCCGATATACCTGGGAGATATTATGATACCCAGGTTACTTAATCGGAAACGACCGGACTGATCCCCGAATAAGACTTTTCTTCTCGGTTGTTTATCTAGGGTTGTAGCGGAATGATGCGGGCGGATGCCGCCGCTTTGAAACGTTTCGTCATCGCAGGCGTGGTCCCGCCCGAAAGGCTCCGGGCTCGTCCTGCCGACCCTAGCGTGTCGTCGCGTCCGATTGGCCGTTCTCGATCCGGTCGATCAGCACGGACGATCGCGCATGACGGATGATATGATCGACCGTGGAGCCGAAAATCCGGTCAAGGATGTCGGAACGGTGCGCCGCAACCACGATCAGGTCGGCGTGCCTCTCCTTGGCAATGGCCAGCAAGGTTCGCGATGCCGGTCCCGAGCGCACGTGAATGAAGGCAGGTATGTCGAGCCGCCTGCACAGCAGGGTGAGCTTTTCTTCGGCCTCGCCGATCACCGATACGGCCCGGCTGTCGGGATTGTCCTGCGCCGTCGGGAAACGCTCGACGACATGCGCCACGGTCAATTCGCCGCCCGGCGCCAGAAGCGAATATGACGTGCGTACAATATGTTCGGCTACCTCGCGTGAGCCAAGTCCGATCGCGCATATTATTCGCTGATACATCGCAATCTCCTACGTCCCTTCCCGACCGGACCGTGAATTCGGCGCGTATCCCCGCCTCTTCCGGAGAGACGATCGCCGGGCGAAGGCTACCGCGCCTTGATCCAAAACAAAATGACGATATTTCACCTTCGGCACCTCATTGCAGCCGCCGGGATCGTGTCCGGTCGACGAGTTCTCTTCAGAGCCGCTCAGTCCAGTTTCGCAGTGAAGACATAGCCGACGCCGCGCACCGCCTTGATGAATTGCGGTTTCTTGGGGTCCGTTTCGATCTTGCGCCGCAGCCGCACGATCTGGGCATCGATCGTGCGGTCGAAGGCTTCCAGGTTGCGCCCTCGGGTCAGCTCCATGAGCACCTCGCGGGTGAGCACGCGTCCTGCGTTGCGAACGAATGCCGTCAGCATGTCGAACTCGCCCGTCGTCAACTCGACGTCGCGTCCCTCCGGATCGAGGACCTGGCGCCGGCTGATATTCAGCTTCCATTTCTCGAAACCGACGATCTCTTCCGTGCCCGGCTCCGGCGCTCGGGCAGATGTCTGGCGTCGACGCAGGATCGATTTGAGGCGGGCATGGACCTCGCGAAGGTGAAAAGGCTTGGCGACATAGTCGTCTGCGCCGATTTCCAGCCCAACGATGCGGTCGACGACGTCGTCGCGACCCGTCAGCATGATGATCGGCACGTCGGACTGGGCGCGAAGCTCGCGGGCGAGGTCCAGCCCATCCGCGCTGCCCGGAAGGACGAGATCGAGCAGAACGGCGTCGAAATCATGCTGACGCAGGCGCAAGCGCATTTCGTCTCCATCCGAAGCCGAAGAAACCGCATAGCCTTCGTCTTCGAAATAGCGCGTCAGCATCTGGCGAATACGCGGATCATCATCGACGACGAGGAGATGTGCTTCATGATGGAGTGCCGCCATCGCCGATCCGATCAGTATCCCTAGCCGCATTGTTACAGACTGTTACCAAACGGCACCGTCTTTAACATGCGCGGCATCCTGGTGTCACCTGCGACAGATCATCTGCTCCCATCGACAGAACAGAGGAATGGTCATGCTGCAGACGAACAATGTTCACCATCTCAAGGAAATCAGGAACGCAGCGTTTCTCGGCACGGAGCCGGACAGCCTGCAGGCGCTCTTCGGAAAGCAGCCCGTCGAATATCTGAGTGCCGGCCAGTCCCTGTTCTTCGAAGGAGATATGGCCAAGCACCTCTTCGAGGTGGCCGAAGGGAGCCTGCGCATCTTCAGGATCATTTCCGACGGCCGGCGCGTCATCACCGGCTTTCAGCATGCCGGCGACATTGTCGGTGTTTCCTTGAAGGACCATTATCTCTACAGCGCCGAGGCGATTGTCGACACCCGCATCCGCCGGCTCTCGCGCCGAGCCTTCGAAGTCGAAATTGCCAGATCTCCCGATTTGCAGTCCAAAATGCTTTCCCACCTTTGCGACGAAATGGCCGCGGCTCAGGACCAGATGGTGCTGCTGTCGCGCAAGAGCGCCGAGGAGCGGGTCTGCACGTTCCTGCGCAAACAGGTCGAGCGCGGGTCGGCTATTCATGGAAACAGCGCCCTCATCAATCTGCCGATGACACGACTCGATATTGCCGACTATCTCGGCCTGACCATCGAGACCGTTTCCAGAACCATGACCAGGCTGGCGCGACGGGGGATCGTCTGTCCGGTCGGCCGCCACGCGGTGCAAGTCATGAAGTATGGGACGCTCGTCCAACTTTCGGGAGACGATGAATATTATAGCGACGAGCGTATCCAAATCTCCTACGCTGGCGGCAATCACCACTAGACGTAAATGAAGAGAACCAATGAACAGCAAGACCGTCGGCAACGTTCCGGGCGAAAGCAAGATAGATGAAATCGCTCGATTGCTCGACGGCGTCAATCTGATCGTACACGGCCTGGACGGCATCATCAGCCATTGGACGGGCGGTTGCCATGCTCTTTACGGCTGGTCGCGCGAGGAAGCCATCGGACGAAGCGTTCACGAACTCCTGTCGACTCGTTTTCCGAGACCGCTCGAGGAAATCCGCGAGATTGTCCGGTGCGATGGCGCATGGGAAGGTGAGGTCGTGCATCGCGGGAAAGACGGCCGCTTGCTCTTCGTCGCGACGCGCTGGGCGCTCGTCACGCCGGATGCCGGCGGCAAGGCGCTGATCATTCAGACGAACAATGATGTGAGCGACATGAAGAGAGCACAGGACGATCTGGCGGAGAGGGAGGCGCATCTGCGCTCGATTCTCGATACCGTCCCGGAGTCGATGATCGTCATCGATGCCGCCGGGACGATTTCGTCCTTCAGTGCCGCAGCGGAAAAGCTGTTCGGCTATGCGGCCGAGGACGTGTGCGGCAAAAATGTAAGGATGCTGATGCCGCAGCCCGAT
>JASGEG010000064.1:0-6987 GCA_047606605.1 Rhizobium sp. | reverse complement strand
TGAAACCGGAGGGATACAATGTCACCGTCGACCGCCAGCCTGATCGAAACCGAGCATCGCCTCGGCGCCCATAACTACAAGCCGCTCGACGTCGTGCTCACCCGCGGCGAAGGCGTCTATGTCTGGGATACGGACGGCAAGCGTTATCTCGATTGCCTCTCGGCCTATTCGGCGGTCAACCAGGGTCATTGCCACCCGAAGATCCGCGAGGCGATGATCGAGCAGGCCGGCAGGCTGACGCTCACCTCCCGCGCCTTCCGCAACGACCAGCTCGCCCATCTCTACGAGGAACTGGCGGCGCTGACCGGCTCGCACAAGATCCTGCCGATGAACTCCGGCGCCGAGGCGGTGGAAACCGCGATCAAGGCGGTGCGCAAATGGGGTTACGAGGTCAAGGGCGTGCCGGAAAACCAGGCGGAGATCATCGTCTTCTCCAATAATTTCCATGGCCGGACGCTGAGCATCGTCAGCTTTTCCACCGACCCGGACGCCCGCACCGGCTTCGGCCCCTATACGCCGGGCTTCCGCGTCGTGCCCTTCGGCGACATCGACGCCTTCGCTACCGCGATCAACAAGAACACGGTCGCCGCGCTGGTCGAGCCGATCCAGGGCGAGGCCGGGGTCATCATTCCGCCCTCCGGCTATTTCACCCGCCTGCGCGAACTCTGCACCGCCAACAACATCACCCTCATCCTCGACGAGATCCAGACCGGCCTCGGCCGCACCGGCAAGCTGCTGGCCGAACAACATGAGGGCATCGAGGCCGACGTGACGCTGATCGGCAAGGCGCTGTCGGGCGGCTTCTACCCGGTCTCCGCCGTCCTCTCCAATTCCGAGGTGCTCGGTGTGCTGAAACCCGGACAGCATGGCTCCACCTTCGGCGGCAATCCGCTCGCCTGCGCCGTCGCGCGCGCCGCGCTGCGCGTCCTGACCGAGGAAGGCATGATCGAGAACGCCGCCACCATGGGGGACTACTTCCTCGAAGGCCTGCGCTCGATCCGCTCCAACATCGTCAAGGATGTGCGCGGTCGCGGCCTGATGCTGGCGGTGGAGCTGGTTCCGGAAGCCGGCGGCGCCCGGCAATATTGCTACCAGCTGAAGGATCTCGGCCTGCTCGCCAAGGACACCCACGATCACACGATCCGCCTCGCCCCGCCGCTGGTGATCACCCGCGATCAGGTCGATTGGGCGCTGGAGCAGATCGACAAGGTTCTGGCCCGCTAAAGCGCGGCGCGATCTTTCAGATTCGCTTCCGGCGCTTTAGCTCTTTGATGGTGCGCAGGTCGTTCTCGCAAAACCGCTGCGCACTTTTCCTGGAAATGCTCCAATCTCAACCTTTAGAAGAATCTAAACTATGGAGACGCGCGAATCGCTTCCATAGGTTTAGGTTTGAGCAACGTTCTTGCGATATTCTATAGATCGTGCGCCGGGTGTGGCGCCTTCAATGGAAAGAACGTTCATGGCCACGATCAATTCCACCAGCTTCAGCGGCGATACTTTGGAGATCATCGCCTTCCGGCTTCACGACCAGGAATTCTGCGTCAAGACCACCACGATCCGCGAAATCCGCGGCTGGGCGCCGTCGACGCCGATCCCGCATGCGCCGGCCGATGTCATCGGCGTCATGAACCTGCGCGGTTCAGTCATCCCAATTATCGATCTCGCCTACAAGCTGGGCATGGAGAGCACGGTCGCCAATGAACGCAGCGCCATCGTCGTGGCAGAGGTTCACAACATGGTCATCGGCATGCTGGTCGATCGCGTCTCCGACATCCTGACCATCGCCGCCGATCAGGTCCAGCCCGTCCCCGAGGTCACCGCCTCCTTCGACCGTGCTTTTTGCGAAGGCATCATCGCCACTGAAAACGGCATGATCTGCTTCCTGAACCTCGCCAAGATGTTCAAGGAAAGCGAAGCCGAAGAACTCGCCGCCTGAGCGCCTGCTTTTCATTTCAGTCCCCACGAAAAAGCCGCCCCGGTCGTCCGGGACGGCTTTTTTCATGCAAGATGCGTGCCGGTTTCAGCCGAACAGCGCGAAGGTGCTTCTGATCGTCACCCAGACGCCCCAGAGCAGCGGGATGCCGACAATGGCCCAGGCGATCAGCGCCTTGGCGTCGAACCCGCCCCTGCCGATGCCGAAGGAGCCGGTCGGGCCGGCATTGGCCGCGGCGGTCTTGGCCTGGAGTGCTGCCACTTCCTCGTCCGACATGAACCATTTATCGGCAAGCGGCCGCACCAGCGAGTTGGCGATGAGGCCAAGCGCCAGCATGCCGGCGAGGATATACATGGTGAAGGTATAGAGCTGCGCGCCTTCGACGCCGGCAGCCTTCTGCGCTTCGCGGATATAGTTGACCACCACCGGTCCGATGATGCCGGCGGTCGCCCAGGCGGTCAGCAGCCGGCCATGGATGGCGCCGACGAACTGCGTGCCGAAGATATCGGCGAGATAGGCGGGAATGGTGGCGAAGCCGCCGCCATACATCGACAGAATGATGCAGAAGGCGGCAACGAACAGGAGCTTGCTGTGAATGCCCGCGGCCCAGGGAGCCAGCAGGTAAAGCGCGATGCCGATCAGGAAGAAGCAGTAATAGGTGTTCTTGCGGCCGATCTTGTCGGAGAGCGACGCCCAGAAGAAGCGCCCGCCGATGTTGAACAACGACAGGAGGCCGGCGAAACCGGCGGCGATGGCGGCAACGGCAGCCACCTGCTCCTTGCTGAGATCGGCGAACTTCACGTCCGGCAGGCCGATCAGTGCGCCGCCGAAGATTTCCTGCAGCATCGGCGAAGCCATCCCGATGACGCCGATGCCGGCGGAGACGTTGAGGCACAGCACCGCCCAGATCAGCCAGAACTGCTTGGTCTTGTGCGCATCGCGCAGATGCACATGCTTGGTCGTGATCATCGTGCTCTTGGCGGGCGGCGGCGTCCAGCCTTCCGGACGCCAGCCGGCCGGCGGCAGGCGGTAACCGAAGGCACCGCCCATCATGAAGACGAAATAGATCGCCGCCATGACGACGAATGTCTGCCAGACGCCAGCCGACCCATCGGCGCGGAAGCTGGTCATCAGCAGGTTGGCAAGCGGCGCGCCGATCATCGCTCCGCCGCCGAAGCCCATGATCGCCATGCCCGTCGCCATGCCGCGCCGGTCGGGAAACCACTTGATCAGCGTCGAGACCGGTGAGATGTAACCAAGACCGAGACCGATGCCGCCGATCACGCCGGCGCCGATCCACATCAGCCAAAGCTGGTGGAAGATGACGCCCACCGCGGCGACCAGGATGCCGCCGCACCAGCAGCAGGCGGAGACGACGCCGGCCTTGCGCGGGCCGGCCCGTTCCAGCCAGCCGCCCCAGATGGCGGCGGACGAACCGAGCAGAACGAAAAACAGCGTGTAGATCCAGCCGAGATCGCTGACGCGCCAATCGCAGTTCGTGGTGACCAAAGCGGAGAGGAGATTGAGGTTGGCGCATTCGGCCGGCGGCGGCACGGCGGTGCCGAGCACCTTCGACAGCGGCAGCCAGAAGACGCTGAAGCCGTAGGCCATGCCGATGCAAAGATGGATCGCCAGCGCGGCCGGCGGCACCAGCCACCGGTTGAAGCCGGGCCTGGCGATGATACGCTCGCGATCGAGCAGCCCCGGTGACACGTCACCCCTTGAAATATCCGTTTCCGCAGTCGCCATGAACAACCCTCCTTGTTTCAGAGACTGGCATTCCCCATTATGTCTGCCTTGTACAGCAGGAGTGGGCGGATTTCCCTCTCCGTCCAATAGATTTTAAAAATCAAATACTAAGCCGGGTCAGCCTTGCCTGGCCGGCCCCGGTCTGTGAATCTGCGAAGAGGCTTCGAGGACGAGAGGGCTGAGGCCGCTATCGCCATGATCGATGATTTCGAAAAGCTGCCGCCGCATGCGCGGCTCCCAGAATTTGTTGATATGCGTGGCGACGCCCTGCACCGCTTCATTGGCCGGCTGCGTCTTGAAGAAGGTCGCGATCTGGTTCGCCATATAGACGAGTTTCGCGCCGGTCTTGTCATGGGCGGTTTGATTATGGACTGTTTCGTCAGGCGACATCGGCGATGCTCCCCGGAATGATACGCTGCGGATGGGTGAAAATCTCGAAATCGTCGCCGCGCACCAGCGCCACCAGCGTCATGCCGGCCTCGTCGGCCGTGCGGATGGCAAGCGCGGTCGGCGCCGATATGGCCACAAGGACCGGACTGCCGAGGATCGCCGCCTTCTGCACCATCTCGACCGACAAGCGGCTGGTGACGGCAACGACGCCCTCCCCGCCCTTGTGGCCGGACCGGATGACGGCGCCGCAGAGCTTGTCGAGCGCATTGTGCCGGCCGACATCCTCGCGCACGGCGATCAATCCCTTGTCCGGAACATAGAAGCCCGCCCCATGCACGGCACGGGTCTCGCGGTTCAACAACTGCCCGTCGCTCAAAAGGGCAACCGCCTTGACGATATCGGCATATGACAGCGTCAGTGCCACGGCCGAAACATCCGGCACCTTGCGCACCGCCTGCTCGATCGATTCGATGCCGCACAGGCCGCAGCCGACAGGACCTGCCATATGCCGCCGGCGGGCGCGCAGCGCATCGGCTGCATCGTCGACCAGCGTGATCTGCACATCGATCCCCTGCTCGTCCTCGACCGGCTCAACGGCGGCGATCTGAGCGATATCGGTGATGATGCCCTCGGTCAGGCTGAAGCCGACGGCAAAATCCTCGATATCGTCAGGCGTTCCCATCATCACCGCATGCGACGAGCCGCCATAGGAAAAGGCGATCGGCACCTCCTCCGGCACGATGCGCGAACCGGAATGGACGACGCCGTTGCGGCGCGCGGTTTCGGGGACGGTGGTGGTGGGGGCGAACTTGGTCATTGCCGGGCCTCCCCTTCTCCCCGGTGGGGAGAAGGTGGCGCGAAACGTCGGATGAGGGGGGCGAGGAGCGAAAGCTCCGAGCGTCCTGAGCGGAGGCGAAGGACAGTTCCGCGCGCGCGGAAAAGCCCCCTCATCCGCCCTTCGGGCACCTTCTCCCCGAGGGGAGAAAGGGTCAGCCCATCCATCCTCACTCCGCCGCCTCCAGCTTGCCGGCAATCCGGCGGGACTGCTTGGCCTGCTCGTCATAGTCGATCTGCCATTGTGACGGACCGTTCGACGGCGAGACCTGCACGGCCGTCACCTTATATTCCGGGCAGTTCGTCGCCCAGTCGGTGTAGTCTGTCGTGATGACGTTGGCCTGCGTGTCCGGATGGTGGAAGGTCGTGTAGACGACACCGGGCGCGACACGATCGGTAATCAACGCTCTCAGCGTCGTGTCGCCGGAGCGGCTGCTGAGCCTGATCCAGTCGCCTTCGCGGATGCCGCGCTGCTCGGCATCGTGCGGATGGATCTCCAGCCGGTCCTCGGCATGCCACATGACGTTCTCGGTGCGCCGTGTCTGCGCGCCGACATTGTACTGGCTGAGAATGCGCCCGGTGGTGAGCAGCAGCGGGAAGCGCGGACCAGTGCGCTCGTCGGTCGGGACATATTCCGTGCGGATGAACTTGCCCTTGCCGCGCACGAAGCCGTCGACATGCATGATCGGCGAACCGAGCGGCGTCTTCTCGTTGCAGGGCCATTGCACCGAACCCATCTTCTCCAGATAGTCGTAGGAGACCAGGGCGAAGCTCGGCGTCGTCGCGGCGATCTCGTCCATGATCTCGGACGGATGCGTGTAGTTCCAGCCGAGACCCATGGCCTGCGCCATCTTCTGCGTCACTTCCCAGTCGGCATAACCGTTGCGCGGGGTCATGACCTTGCGGACACGGTTGATGCGGCGCTCGGCATTGGTGAAGGTGCCGTCCTTTTCCAGGAAGGTCGAGCCGGGCAGGAAGACATGCGCGTAATTCGCCGTTTCGTTCAGGAAGAGGTCGTGGACGACGACGCATTCCATCGCGGCAAGGCCGGCGGCAACATGCTTGGTATCCGGATCGGACTGGAGAATATCCTCGCCCTGGATATAGATGCCCTTGAAAGTGCCCTCGACGGCCGCATCCAGCATGTTCGGGATGCGCAGGCCCGGCTCGTTATTGAGCTTCACGCCCCAGAGCTTCTCGAAGATATCGCGGGTCGCATCATCCGAGATATGGCGATAGCCCGGCAGCTCATGCGGGAAGGAGCCCATGTCGCAGGAGCCCTGGACATTGTTCTGGCCGCGCAGCGGGTTCACGCCGACGCCGGGACGACCGATATTACCGGTCACCATGGCGAGGTTGGCGATCGCCATGACCGTGGTCGAGCCCTGGCTGTGCTCGGTGACGCCAAGGCCGTAATAGATCGCGCCATTGCCGCCCTTCGCAAAGAGGCGAGCGGCACCCCGCACGAGTTCCGCGGAAACGCCTGTGTATTTTTCCGTTTCCTCCGGGCTGTGCTGCGGCTCGGCGACGAAGGCGGCCCAATCCTCGAATTCCGACCAGTCGCAGCGCTCGCGGATGAACGCCTCGTCGAACAGGCCTTCGGTGACGATGACATGCGCCAGCGCCGTCAGCACGGCAACATTGGTGCCCGGTTTCAGCGGCAGGTGGTAGCTCGCCTCGACATGCGGCGTGCGCACCAGATCGATGCGGCGTGGATCGATGACGATGAGCTTCGCGCCCTGACGCAGCCGCTTCTTCAGCCGCGAGCCGAAGACCGGATGGCCGTCCGTCGGATTGGCGCCGATGACGAGCACGACATCGGAATGCTCGACGCTGTCGAAATTCTGCGTGCCAGCCGATGTGCCGAAGGCCTGGCCGAGGCCGTAACCGGTCGGCGAATGGCAGACGCGGGCGCAGGTATCGACATTGTTGTTGCCGAAGCCGGCACGCACCAGCTTCTGCACCAGATAGGTCTCCTCGTTGGTGCAGCGCGACGAGGTGATGCCGCCGATGGAATCGCGGCCATACTGATATTGACAAAATTAGAGAGCCTGACAATTAAGCAGAATGACGTTTTGGAC
>JASGEG010000063.1:0-12524 GCA_047606605.1 Rhizobium sp. | reverse complement strand
TTCTCGTGCAGGAGGATGAAGGCGTCTTCGAGGTCGGCCACCATCTTTTCCGGGTTGGTTACGAAGTAGGGGCTGAGGTAGCCGCGGTCGAACTGCATGCCTTCGACGACTTCGAGTTCGGTTTCGGCGGTCTTGGCTTCTTCAACCGTGATGACGCCTTCGTTGCCGACCTTCTGCATGGCTTCAGCAATATCGAGACCGATCTGCTTTTCGCCGTTTGCCGAGATCGTGCCGACCTGGGCGACTTCTTCCGACGTGTTGATCTTCTTGGCCTTGGCGAGCAGGTCCTTGACGACTTCTGCAACAGCGAGGTCGATGCCGCGCTTCAGGTCCATCGGGTTCATGCCGGCTGCAACAGCCTTGGCGCCTTCGCGAACGATCGCCTGGGCAAGAACGGTTGCGGTGGTGGTGCCGTCACCGGCGACGTCGTTGGTCTTTGAAGCGACTTCGCGGACCATCTGGGCGCCCATGTTTTCGAACTTGTCTTCCAGTTCGATTTCCTTGGCGACGGAAACGCCGTCCTTGGTGATCCGCGGAGCGCCGAAGGACTTGTCGATAACGACGTTACGACCCTTCGGGCCGAGCGTGACCTTCACGGCGTCAGCGAGGATATCGACGCCACGAAGCATCTTTTCGCGGGCGCTGCGGCCGAATTTTACTTCTTTAGCTGCCATGTTTGAAACTCCTGAATTCGCGTTGTCCGGGTTTATGGCCCGTCAGCTGTATCGGAAAAAGGGAACCGGCCGGATCAGCCGATGATGCCCATGATGTCGGCTTCCTTCATGATCAGAAGGTCTTCGCCGTTGAGCTTGACTTCGGTGCCGGACCACTTGCCGAACAGAACGCGATCGCCAACCTTGACGTCGAGTGCTACGACCTTGCCGGATTCATCGCGGGCGCCGGAGCCGACGGCGACGATTTCGCCTTCCTGCGGCTTTTCCTTGGCGGTGTCCGGAATGATGATGCCGCCCTTGGTCTTTTCTTCAGACTCGACGCGACGAACGACGACACGGTCATGAAGGGGGCGGAAGTTGGTGCTTGCCATTGTCTAATCCCTCGATCAAATGACATTCACGGACCAGCGGAGGGCCCGTATGGATTTTGTTAGCACTCACCTTTGAGGAGTGCTAGCGAGGGTGATTTAGGATTGGCCGCTGAACGAGTCAAGAACAGCGCTGTGAAATTTTTGCGGCAGGTATCGGTTCGTTTTGAGAATGATTAATGACCAGAGATGCTTGCTCGCGAAACGCTGTTCCGGATTTCCCTCCTGCATTCTCTCGATTGGGCGCAAAAGATGGCCTTCCAAAGGCAGTTGCGGCGTGTGACTGCCTTGTCGCCCATTCTGTCCGACGATATGCAAAGACCGGAAGCCGTCATCCGGAATGACGTCTTTCGCCGGTTGGCACGGGAGAGGCGGATTGCAGAACGCGAACGAGACAGATGGCGGTGGGTCTGCTTCGACTGCCGGTTTTCCGCCAAGCCCGTCCCTCAGTGAAGCCACCCGCGTCTGGACGCGCATCGGTCTCCTGAGCTTCGGCGGTCCGGCCGGGCAGATCGCATTGATGCATCGCATCCTGGTCGACGAGAAACGCTGGATCGACGAGGAGCGCTTCCTGCATGCGCTCAGCTATTGCATGCTGCTGCCGGGGCCGGAGGCACAGCAGCTCGCCACCTATATCGGCTGGCTGCTGCATGGCGTGCGTGGCGGCCTGATCGCCGGCCTCCTGTTCATCCTGCCGGGCTTCGCCGTCATTCTGGCCCTGTCCTCCTTCTATGCGCTGTTTCACGATACCAGCCTGCTGGCGACGGTCTTCTTCGGCATCAAGGCCGGCGTGCTGGCCATCGTGCTGCAGGCCCTGATCCGGCTCAGCGGCCGGGCGCTGAAGACGCGGTTCCATATCGCCGTCGCCGTGGCGAGCTTCCTTCTGCTCTTCGTCTTCGATCTGCCGTTTCCGCTGGTGGTGCTTCTGGCAGGCCTTACGGGTTATGGCCGCGTGCTGCATCGTGCCTATCGCGATGATGGCTGGCGGCCGCGCCTGCCGCGGCTGGCGCTGTCCGGCATCGGCCTGGGTGCGTTGCGAAGCGTCGGAGTACGGATGACTTGTCTCACGCTCCTGTGCTGGCTGGCGATCTGGCAGGCACCGCTCTTGCTGGTTCAGGGGCTGGACGGCCCGAAAGACATCGTCGCCGAAACGCTGAGCGGTCAGGCGAATGTCTTCGGCGCGATCTTCTCCTTCTTCTCGCGCATGGCGGTCGTCACCTTCGGCGGCGCCTATGCCGTGCTTGCCTATGTCGCGCAGACGGCGGTGCAGCATTATGCCTGGCTGCGGCCGGGCGAGATGCTGGATGGTCTGGCATTGGCGGAGACGACGCCGGGGCCGCTGGTGCTGGTCCTCTGTTTCGTCGGCTTCATGGCCGGCTTCCGCAACCCCTTCGGCTTCGATCCGCTGACGGCGGGCTTCTTCGGCGCCAGCCTTGCGGCATGGGCGACCTTCGCGCCGAGCTTCCTCTTCATCTTCGCCGGTGCGCCCTATATCGAGCGTCTGCGCGGTCATGCCGGCCTGTCGGCGGCTCTGGCCGCCATCACCGCGGCGATTGTCGGCGTCATGGCCAATCTGTCGCTCTGGTTCGGCCTGCACGTGCTCTTTTCCGATGTCGGCCGCCTGGTGCTGCTGAGCCATCGTGTTCACACCGAAGGCAGCGACTATGCCGATGTCCCGGTCGCCGGCATCGCCTGGCCGGTGTGGGGGACGCTCGACCTGTCGGCGCTCCTGCTTTTCCTCCTCGCCTGCGTCCTGGTTTTTCGCCGCAAGGCGGGGGTGGCGACCGTGCTTGGTGTCTCCGCCCTTGCCGGCTGTCTGCTCCGCCTTGCCGCCTGACGCCCGCGCGGCCTATGTGCAGCGCAAAAACCTGGCGCTCCGCTCTTGTAATTTGCCGGCCGGTTTGCGATGTCAGCCCCTGATTTCTTTGAATGCGAGGATGGCATGGGCAAGCGTATCGAAAGCTTTCGCGAGATCGGCGGACGTTATGACGTCGCGCTCTGCGATGTCTGGGGCGTCCTGCACAACGGCGTCTCCGCCTATCCGGATGCGCCGGCCGCGCTGGAGGCTGCGCGCGGCGAAGGCCTGACCGTGGTCCTCATCACCAATTCCCCGCGCGTCGCGCCGAAGGTGGTCGAGCAATTGCGCCAGATCGGCGTTCCCGACAGCGCCTATGACCGCATCGTCACGTCTGGCGACGTGACCCGCCGCCTGATCGCCGAGGGTCCGAGGAAGGTCTTCCTGCTCGGTCCCGAGCGCGACATCGGCATTCTCGAGGGCCTGGACGTGGTGCGCGTCGAGGCGGGAGAGGCCGAGGCCATCGTCTGCACCGGCTTCTTCGACGACGAGAGCGAAACGCCGGATGACTACACCGACATGCTGACGGCCTGGGCGGCCCGCAAGGTGCCGCTGATCTGCGCCAATCCCGATCTGGTGGTCGAGCGCGGCCATCGCATGATCCCCTGCGCCGGTGCCATGGCCGCCTATTACGACCGTCTCGGCGGCGAAACGCGGATTGCCGGCAAGCCGCATCAGCCGATCTACGATGCCTCGATCGCGGCCGCCCGCGAGCTTCGCGGCGAGTTCCCGCTGTCGCGCGTCGTCGCCATCGGCGACGGCATGCCGACCGACGTGCGCGGCGCGCTCGATTACGGCCTTGATCTTCTTTATATCAGCCATGGCATCCATGCCCGCGAATATGTCGTGGACGGTCACACCGACGAAGCCGCGCTCGGCGCCTTTCTGGCGCGCGAGCAGGCATCGCCGAAGTGGTGGATGCCGCGCCTTGTCTGAGTCTGACCGGAGTGGTAGCCGATGACCGTTTTCCATCGCAACGAGACCCGCGAGCCGCTGCCGGACAGTCTGAAGGGCGGCGTCATCGCCATCGGCAATTTCGACGGCGTGCATCGCGGCCATCAATCCGTGCTCGATCGCGCGCTGGAGATTGCAAGGGAACGCGGCGTGCCGGCGCTGGTGCTGACCTTCGAGCCGCATCCGCGCACCGTCTTCCGGCCCGACCAGCCGGTTTTCCGCCTGACGCCGGCGCCGCTGAAGGCGCGCATCCTCGAAGTGGTGGGCTTCAACGCCGTCATTGAATATCCCTTCGACCGGGCCTTTTCGCAGCGCTCCGCCGACGAGTTCGTCCATTCGATCCTGATCGACTGGCTGCACGCGTCCGAGGTCGTCACCGGCTTCGATTTCCATTTCGGCCATGACCGCCAGGGCGGCCCGGCCTTCCTGATGAATGCCGGCAGCAAATATGGTTTCGGCGTGACGTTGATCGATGCCTATCGCGACGAAAATACCGATGTGGTCTCGTCGAGCCGCATCCGGACCTTGCTCACCGAGGGCAAGGTGGCGGAGGCCGCCGGCCTGCTCGGCTATCGCTATACGGTCGAGGCAGAGGTTATCGGCGGCGAGCAGCTCGGCCGCACGCTCGGTTTCCCCACGGCCAATATGCGCCTGCCGCCGGAAGTAGAGCTGAGAGCCGGCATCTATGCCGTGCGTTTCCGCGCCGCCGACGGGATCATCCGCGATGCCGTCGCCAGCTACGGCCGCCGCCCGACCGTGACCGACAACGGCGCGCCGCTGCTCGAAACCTTTGTTTTCGACTTCAGCGGCGACCTCTACGGCCAGATCTGTTCCGTCTCCTTCTTCGGCTATCTGCGTCCCGAACTGAAGTTCGACGGGCTCGATCCGCTCGTGGCCCAGATCCGGAAGGACGAGGAAGAGGCGAGGGCGCTGTTGGCCGGTGTGCGCCCGCTCGGGGACATCGATCGGTTTATCGCTTTTTCCCGGAACTGAGGTCTATTAGAAGGCGAGACCGGCGTCGGCGGCTTTTCTATGGCTTTCGGCGACGGATTCCTCTTCCTTTCGGCGGAAAAAACGCCTATGAACCGGCAATCATGACCCAATTTCGGCTGAGCTCATCGATACGAATTACCGGCCCGGCCTTCTGCGCGCTTTAAGCTGCCGGAAGGTCCGGGTTCTCGGCGCCTGTTCCCGAGGCGCTTCCGCCGCCGAAAAATCCCCCTATGGCTGCGCCCCGTTTGGCGCGAAATGCCCGAGACACCGAGGCAATTGTCAGGACCATGACCGATACCGCTGAAAAACTCGACTATTCGAAAACCCTTTACCTGCCCGAGACCGATTTCCCGATGCGCGCCGGCCTGCCGCAGAAGGAGCCGGAGCTGGTCAAGCGCTGGCAGGAGATGGATCTCTACAGGCAACTGCGCGCGTCGGCCGCCGGCCGCGAGAAATTCGTGCTGCATGACGGCCCGCCCTATGCCAACGGCAACATCCACATCGGCCATGCGCTGAACAAGATCCTCAAGGACGTCATCACCCGCTCGTTCCAGATGCGCGGCTATGACAGCAACTACGTTCCCGGCTGGGATTGCCACGGCCTGCCGATCGAATGGAAGATCGAGGAAAAATACCGCGAGAAGGGCAAGAACAAGGACGAGGTTCCGGTCAATGAATTCCGTCAGGAATGCCGCGACTTCGCCGCTGGCTGGATCAAGGTCCAGTCCGACGAGTTCAAGCGTCTCGGCATCGTCGGCGATTTCGACAATCCCTATCTGACGATGAACTTCCACGCCGAATCCCGCATCGCCGGCGAGCTTTTGAAGATCGCCAGGAGCGGCCAGCTCTATCGCGGCTCCAAGCCGGTCATGTGGTCGGTGGTCGAGCGCACGGCACTGGCGGAAGCCGAAGTCGAATATGCCGATGTCGAGAGCGACATGATCTGGGTGAAGTTCCCGGTCGCGGAAGGTCCGGCGACACTTGCCGGCGCCTTCGTCGTCATCTGGACCACGACGCCCTGGACGATCCCCGGCAACCGGGCGATCGCCTATTCGTCGCGCGTGTCCTACGGCCTCTACGAGGTGACCGAGGCCGTCAATGATTTCGGCCCGCGCCCGGGCGAGAAGCTGATCTTCGCCGACAAGCTCGCGGAAGAATCCTTCGCCAAGGCCAAGCTGCAGTACAAGCGCCTGGGCGACGTGACCGCCGCCGATTTCAGCGCGCTCGTCTGCGCCCATCCGCTGGCCTCGCTCGGCTACGACTTCAAGGTTCCCCTGCTCGACGGCGACCACGTCACCGACGATGCCGGCACCGGCTTCGTGCACACGGCACCCAGCCATGGCCGCGAGGACTTTGACGCCTGGATGTCGCATGCCCGCCAGATCGAAGCGCGCGGGATCTCCTCGCGCATTCCGTTCCCGGTCGACGACGCCGGCTTCTACACCGCCGATGCCCCCGGCTTCGAGGGCGGCCGCGTGATGGACGACAACGGCAAGAAGGGCAATGCCAACGATCTCGTCATCAAGGCGCTGATCGAGACGAACACGCTGTTCGCCCGTGGCCGTCTCAAGCATTCCTATCCGCATTCCTGGCGCTCGAAGAAGCCGGTCATCTTCCGCAACACACCGCAATGGTTCGTCTATATGGACAAGGAGCTCGGCGACGGCACGACGCTGCGCTCGCGCGCCCTGAAGGCGATCGACGATACCCGCTTCGTGCCCGCCGCCGGCCAGAATCGCCTGCGCGCCATGATCGAGCAGCGCCCGGACTGGGTTCTCTCGCGCCAGCGCGCCTGGGGCGTGCCGATCGCGATCTTCGTCGGCGATGACGGCGAGATCCTGCAGGACGACGCCGTCAATGCCCGCATCCTCGAGGCCTTCGACGCCGAAGGGGCCGATGCCTGGTTCGCCGAAGGCGCGCGCGCGCGCTTCCTCGGCGAAAAGGCCAACGAGCCCTGGACGCAGGTCATGGATATCCTCGATGTCTGGTTCGATTCGGGCTCGACCCATACCTTCACGCTGGAAGACCGCCCGGACCTGAAATGGCCGGCCGATCTCTATCTCGAAGGCTCCGACCAGCATCGCGGCTGGTTCCATTCGTCGCTGCTCGAAAGTGCGGCGACGCGCGGCCGCGCGCCCTACGACGCCGTTCTCACCCATGGCTTCACCATGGACGAGAAGGGCGAGAAGATGTCGAAGTCGAAGGGCAACGTCACGTCTCCTCAGGAGGTGATGAAGGATGCCGGCGCCGACATCCTGCGCCTGTGGGTCATGACGTCGGACTATTCGGAAGACCTGCGCGTCGGCAAGGCGATCATCCAGACCAATGTCGACGCCTATCGCAAGCTGCGCAACACCATCCGCTGGATGCTCGGTACGCTGGCCCATGACAAGGGTGAGACCTTCGCGCTGTCCGAAATGCCGGAGCTGGAACAGCTCATGCTGCATCGTCTGGCCGAACTCGATGTGCTGGTGCGCGAAGGCTACGACGCCTTCGACTTCAAGCGCATCACCCGCGCCCTCATCGATTTTGCGAATGTCGAGCTTTCGGCCTTCTACTTCGATGTCCGCAAGGATGCGCTCTATTGCGACGCGCCGTCGAGCCCGCGCCGCCGCGCGGCACTTGCCGTGATCCGCACGATCTTCGATTGCATGGTGACCTGGCTGGCGCCGATGCTGCCGTTTACGACGGAAGAGGCATGGCTGTCGCGCAACCCGTCCGCGGTTTCGGTCCATCTCGAGCAGTTCGTCGCCGTTCCCGCTGAGTGGAAGAACGAGGCGCTGGCCGAGAAGTGGAAGAAGATCCGCGCGGTGCGCAGCGTGGTCACCGGCGCCCTGGAAATCGAGCGCAAGGACAAGCGTATCGGTTCCTCGCTGGAAGCGGCTCCTGTCGTCCATATCGCCGATCCCGAGCTCCTGAAGGCGGTGGAAGGTCAGGATCTTGCCGAGATCTGCATCACCTCGGCGATCACGGTTGCCGGCGGCGAGGGTCCGGCCGATGCCTTCCGCCTGGACGGCGATGCCAAGGTCAGCGTCGTGCCGGCGCTTGCCGAAGGCCGCAAATGTGCCCGTTCCTGGCGCATCACCACCGATGTCGGCTCCGATCCCGACTATCCCGACGTCTCGGCGCGTGACGCGGCGGCCCTGCGCGAGCGCGAGACAGAGCGCGAGACAGAGGGAGAGCTGCTGCCATACAATCCCGACCAACAGTGTGACGAAGAAGACGATATCTGAGTTCGAGCCTGTTTGTAATCATCGGAGAAAATTGCCGGGTGAATTGCCTTTGCGGCGTTCATCCGGTAAAAGCTGCCTGAAAATGGCCTGATTTTTACGGCAGTTGCCGAGAAATGGGGTTCTGCGATATTTGCACCGGCATGGCTGGGAAGGGTTTTCATGAGAGCGATGCATAGAGTTCGTGTCGGCGTCAGCTTGGCGGCACTTGCGATTGGCTGCGGCCTGATGTCCGGTTGCCTGAGCAGCCCGCGTTACGGCACGGACAAGACCGCCGGCCAGCAGCTCTTCGACGATCTCGGCGATATCGCTTCCGTTTCGGCCGCCACGCCGAAGGACAAGGGCGTCACCTATCCGAACCGCCCCGGCCTGGTTCTGCCCGCTGAAAACCAGAGGGAAAACCTGACCTCGCCGCAGCAATCGCTGGCAAGCAAGGACAATCCGGCCTGGCTGGAATCGCCGGAAGACGCCCGCAAGCGCCTCGCCGCCGAGGCCGAGGAAAACAAGAGCAACACCAATTACCGCTCGCCGCTGGCCCAGGCCGACAGCAGCCGGAGCCGCAAGTCGGAAGCGGAGCAGACGGCAGCCTACCGCGCCGCCCGTCAGGATCAGGCCGGCACCTACGACCAGCGCCGCTATCTGATCGACCCGCCGCAGCAATATCGCCAGGTTTCCGATCCGGCCGCGCTCAACGATGTCGGCACGCCCGAGAGCAAGAAGGAAAAGCAGCGCAAGAAGGATGCCGAGGCCGCGCAGCAGTCCAACAGCAGCAGCTGGTGGAAACCGTTCCAATAAGTCTCTTCAAGCTTGAAGCGGCGGCCGAAACCGCCGTTTTTTAGTCTTCTACGCATTAGTCTTCCATGCGCTTGAGCTGGAAGAACTCCCTGAGAATATCGGCCGCATCCCGTTCGGCCATGCCGGAATAGACCTCCGGCGCGTGATGGCAGGTCGGCTGGCGATAGAAGCGGACGCCGTTGTCCACCCCGCCGCCTTTCGGATCTTCGGCGCCGTAATAGAGGCGACGGATGCGGGCAAAGGAGATGGCCGCCGCGCACATGGTGCAGGGTTCCAGCGTCACATAGAGATCGGCGCCGGTCAGGCGTTCCTGGCCGAGGGTTTCGCAGGCCATGCGGATCGCGGCGATTTCGGCATGGGCGGTGACGTCGTTGAGCTCGCGGGTGCGGTTGCCGGCCTTGGCGATGACGGCGTCTCCGAGCACGAGAACGGCCCCGATCGGCACTTCACCGCGTGCGCCGGCGCTTCGCGCTTCGGCCAGCGCCAGCTCCATGAAGTGATTTGTCTTCGCCATTTGAGATTTTCCACTTAACCGCAGGGGCGCGACCTGATAGGAACACGCCTTAAAAATTCAGGCAAACAACAAATGACAATGAATGACAAGCCCAAGCGGCCTGGGTCCAAACCCTTTACCCGCGATGCCAAGACGAAGCCGGCGGTGAAACGCGACAATGCCAAGCCGACGAAGGCTGCGCCCGCCAAGGTCGCCGCCGAGACGGATGGCGGCGATGGAAAGGCCGAGCGCATTTCCAAGGTGATGGCGCGCGCCGGCGTGGCATCGCGCCGCGATATCGAGCGCATGATCATGGAAGGCCGCGTCAAGCTGAACGGCGTTCTGCTGAATACGCCTGTGGTCAACGTGACGCTCGCCGACAAGATCGAGGTGGACGGCGTGCCGATCCGCGGCATCGAGCGTACGCGCCTTTGGCTCTATCACAAGCCGGCCGGGCTGGTGACCACCAATGCCGATCCGGAGGGTCGCCCGACCGTCTTCGACAACCTGCCGGAAGAACTGCCGCGCGTCATGTCGATCGGCCGCCTCGACATCAACACCGAAGGCCTGCTGCTGCTGACCAATGACGGCGGGCTTGCCCGCGTGCTGGAGCTGCCGACCACCGGCTGGCTGCGCCGCTACCGCGTGCGCGCCCATGGCGAGATCGACCAGGAAGCGCTCGACAAGCTGAAGGAAGGCATCGCCGTCGATGGCGTGCTCTATGGCTCGATCGAGGCGACGCTCGACCGCACGCAGGGGTCCAACGTCTGGATCACCATGGGCCTGCGCGAAGGCAAGAACCGCGAAATCAAGAACGTGCTCGGCGCGCTCGGCCTCGAGGTCAACCGCCTGATCCGCATTTCCTACGGCCCGTTCCAACTCGGCGAGCTGCCGGAAGGCCGGGTGCTGGAGGTGCGCGGCCGCACGCTGCGCGATCAGCTTGGCCCCCGTCTGGTCGAAGACGCCAAGGCGAATTTCGATGCGCCGCTTTACAATGCGCCGGCCGTCGCCGCCGAAGATGAGGATGATGCAAAGCCGGCACGCGGCGCGAAAGAGGAGCGTCCGCGCCGCGAGCGTCCCGAAGACAAGCGCGAACGCGCCTTGAGCCGTCTCGACACCAAGCGCGGCGATCGTCGTGACGATGGGCGTCGCGAGGGTGGCCGCAAGGAAGAGGATCGTCCGCAGCGCCAGCCGCTCGGTGCGCGCCGCAACGCCAATGTCTGGATGGCGCCCGGCGCCCGTCCGCTCGGCGAGAAAGCCGCCGCCAAGGCTGCCAAGAATGCGAAGACCGCCTTCAAGCGCGGCGAGACCGAGCGCTCGCAGCGCAGCGGCTTCGACCGTCCGGACGAGGGCCCGCGCGTTCGCGTCAACCGCGTCGATGAGGCGGATGGCGAATGGATTCGCTCGAGCGAGGAAGCGCCGCGCCGGTCTCGTGGCGACGACGAGGGCTTCGACCGCAAGCGCGGCCGTGGCGATCGCCCGCAGGGTGACCGTCCGCCGCGTGGCGACCGGCCCTTTGGTGACAAGCCTCGCGGCGATCGCGCCTTTGGCGACCGGCCGCGCGATGAACGCGGTTCGAGATCGGAAGGCGGCGACCGCCCCCGTTCGAAATCCTTCCAGGGCGAAGCTCGTTCCGAACGTCCTCGCGGTGAGCGCTCCTTCGGTGATCGTCCCTCCCGCGGCGACCGGCCTTTCGGCGACAAGCCGCGTGGTGATCGTCCCTATGGCGACAAGCCTCGCGGCGACCGCCGGCCGCGCGCCGAGGGTGATGAGCGTCCGCGTGCAAGGTCTTTTGACGGCGAGCAGCGCTCCGAGCGCCCGCGCGGCGACCGCGCGTTTGGCGACCGTCCGCAAGGCGATCGTCCGGCCGGCAAGTCTTTCGGCAAGAAGCCGGGCGGCGGCAAGTCCTTCGGTGGCGGCAAGCCGTCCGGAAAGCCCGGCGGTGCGCGTGGCTTCTCCGGCAAGCCGGGTGGCCGTCCGTCGGGTGGCGCAGGTCGCGGCGGTCCGAGCCGTGGCGGCTCCGGCAAGGGCGGCCCCAAGGGCGGAAGAGGTTGACGCGCGGTGCGGATCGTCGGCGGTGAGTTTCGCGGTCGCTCGCTTGCAACCCCGAAGTCGAACGATATTCGTCCGACGGCGGATCGCACGCGCGAGAGCCTGTTCAATATTCTGAACCACGCCTATCCCGAGGCGCTCGATGCCACGCGGATGATGGATATCTTCGCCGGTACGGGCGCCGTTGGCCTCGAAGCCGCCTCGCGCGGCTGCCGTCATGTCCTCTTCGTCGAAAGCAGCGTCGAGGGCAGGGGCTTGCTCTGGGAAAACATCGATGCGCTCGGCCTGCATGGCCGCACGCGCATGCTGCGCCGCGATGCGACCGATCTCGGCAGTGTCGGCAATCTCGAGCCTTTCGATTTTCTCTTTGCCGATCCGCCTTATGGCAAGGGTCTCGGCGAGAAGGCGTTCGCCGCGGCGGCGGCCGGCGGCTGGCTGGTGCCGGGTGCGCTCGCGATCCTCGAAGAGCGCGCCGATGTCGTCGTGAGCGTCGCGCCGGATTTCCTCTTCCTCGAAGAGCGGACGTTCGGCGACAGCAAGATGCATTTCTTCCGTTATCAACCCCTGCAGGCCTAGTTGCGGAGGGAGAGGATCATGGGCGATTATGCTGATGTCGTCGAGAGCGATTATCCGCTCTCCTCGTCGAGCACGCCGAGTGTCGCGGTCGCCTTCGGCTGCGGTGGCGCACGGGGACTTGCTCATATCCACATCATCGAGGCGCTGGACGAGCTCGGCATTCGCCCGGTCGCCATCGCCGGCGCCTCCATCGGCTCGATCATGGGCGCGGCCATGGCCGCCGGTATGAGCGGCGCGGAGATCCGCGACTATACGCTCGCCTCGGTCGGCAACCGCCCGGCGGTGCTCAACAAGCTCTGGAGCCTGCGGCCGGCCAACATGCGCAGCTTCCGGATCGGCCAGTTCAACCTCGAGCGTATCCTGCGCGCCTTCATGCCGTCAGCCTTTCCGGAGGATTTCTCCGAGCTGCACATTCCGTTGAAGGTGGTGACGACGGATTATTACGACCAGACCGAGGTGGTGACCGAAAAGGGCGAACTCTTCCCGGTGCTGGCCGCCTCCGCCGCCATCCCCGCCGTCTTCATGCCGGTCAAG
>JASGEG010000062.1:0-3150 GCA_047606605.1 Rhizobium sp. | reverse complement strand
GGCGAAAAGCTTGGCAACCTCGGTATAGGTCCATTGAATGCTGTCTGACCGTGGCTCGCCGAGACAATGGGAGTTCTTCTCGTTGGTTATGTAAACTCGGCCGCCCGGCTTGCAGATCCGATAGAGTTCCCTCAGTAGTAAATCCGGGCGATCAAAGATTTGCAGCGAGTGCCTACAGGTGACGAAGTCAAATTGGTCGCTTTCGAAAAGCATCTGCGACGCGTCACCATAAGTATATTCGATATCTCGAACGTCGAAATCTTCCGCCACCGCGCGGGCATAGTCAAGACTTAAAGCCGAATGATCCAAGGCAACGATCTTGGCCGGCGCGAACTCCTTTCTCAAAAGCATCGCGAAATCGCCGATGCCGCAGCAGATGTCGGCGATGCTCATACCTTCGCGAAGCCCATGGCGCGGCAATATCTCGCGCTCATGCCGCCAGGTCATTTTCGTCTGTGTCCTGAGGATCGGAATGAAGCTCTGATTCTCGACGAAGGTCTGGCCGGGATAGAAGGCGGAATCATAGATCTCGACGACGATATTGGGCGAAAGATCGCAAAGATGCTGAAACTGCCGGGCCGCCCAGGCAACGACGCTCGAGGCGACAACGACGAATTTCAGTTCCGGCCTTGAGTGGGATGCATCGATCAACACACGCGTCAAAGCGCGAAACGCCGTGTTGTTCATATGGGTGACGCGTTTGAGATTGACGTAGCAGACACCCTTGACGGTCTCGATCGCGTTTCGCAGCAAGGCCAGCGCATCTGCGATCTCGGCCAATGAACGCGGTCGCAGCACACCCGTCAGGGAAAATTCCTGATTGCTGAGGTTGAATTGCGCGGTGAAGCTGACGGAGGAATCTTCGCTCAATTAAGTAGCCTCTCAAGCGGCAGATCGACGATGAAGGTCAGCAGGCCGGCGCTCGTCGCATGCAGCTGGATGACGGCGTCGTAGTTGACGGCCAGGCCCAGCAGGATCGCCTGGTCCGCTGGGGCCGTGTCGCTTGCGATGACCTCGAGATAGCTTGCGAACAGCTGGTCGCTTTTAAGACCCGCCACCACCTCGCTGTAGAATTGATATTTTTGCGGCGAACAGGGAAAGGTCAGTTCAACGCGCTCGATATCGGCGCAACGATAGAAGCGGCATACAAACTTGCCGCTATGTTCGTTCGAGTGAAACGACATCTCCAGGAGTTCGTTGAGCGCCGCCGAAAGCAGATTGGCGTGACGAATGGGATCGCGTCGGTCATGGCTGACCATGCGAGCGACATAGTTGGCGCATTGATCGCAATACAACCAGTCTGCGGCGAAGGTCGCCATCTCCATCTCCAGATCGAGCAACTGTTCGAAGGCGGTATGCGTCGGCTTTTCTTGTATATTCACCGAAACCTCCCTTTACGGATCGGCGCATCGCATTGTTCAGGGACTAGGACGATCGCTGTGATAGGCGGTACTCACGAAAACCGGTTCGTTGTCCGATGAAGTCGTCAATCAGATCGGTGCCGATGGGCGGGCTCAGGAAATAGCCCTGCAATCGGTCGCAACCTTCAGCCTGGAGCCAGGACACCTGCTGCGCCGTCTCCACGCCTTCCGCCGTCACACGCATGTCGAGACCATGCGCCAGGGCGATGATGGATCGAACGATCGTCTGGCTCTTTTCGTCTTCCAGCAGATCCTTGATGAAATACTTGTCGATCTTGATGGTATCGAAGGGAAAATTCTTCAGGTAGCTCAGCGAAGAATATTCCGTGCCGAAATCGTCGAGCGATATCTGGATGCCGAGCACATTGAGCGTATTCAACGTATCGAGGTTGTTGATGGTGCGCTCCAAGAGCACGTTTTCCGTGATTTCCAGCTCCAGACGTTCGGCGGGAAAGCCGACGACATCGAGCGTCTGCGAGATCCGGTCGGTGAGGCCGGGGGTCAGGAACTCGGCCGGCGACAGATTGACCGCGACCGTGAAGTGCTCCGGCCAGGTGAGAGCCTCCCGGCATGCCTCCTCGAGCAGCCATTGCCCGATCTCGCTCATCAGCCCGTCGGCCTCCGCCATGGGAATGAAGGACATGGGCGCAATGACCCCAAGCGTCGGATGCCGCCACCGCAACAATGCCTCGAACCCCGCGACGATAAATGGCGGCTTCACCAACGGCTGATACTCGATGAAAAACTCATCGCGCTGGAGCGCGACCCGCAGGCTTCGCCGCAGCAGCTCCCTTTGCTCCAGGACCAGCAGCATGCCCGGATCAAACATTCGCGCGCAGCGTCGCCCGTCTTTCTTGGCGGCATAAAGCGCCACATCCGCCGCCTTCATCAGCTGCTCGCCGGCATTGCCGTCACGCGGTGCAAGCGCAACGCCGATACTGGCGCCGACGAACAGCGAGATGCCATCGACGGTGAAGGGCTTCTTGAATTCGGCAACCAGTTCTTCCGCCAGTTTTTCAGCCTCGGCGGGTTGTTGCATGGCGACCTGAATGACCGCAAATTCGTCGCCGGCCAGCCGGTAGGCCGTCCCGTTTTGCCCGAGGGCCCGTCTTATCCTTTCGGCGGCGAGCCGTAGCACCGTGTCGCCGGCGCCATGCCCCAGCGTATCGTTGACGGGCTTGAAATCGTCGAGATCGAGCTGCATCAGTGCAAGACCGGTTTTCCCGTTGGCCGGAAGCAGCTTCTCGAGCTCTTCGCTGAATTGACGGCGATTGGGCAAGCCGGTCAAAACATCATGCGTCGCCTGGTGAATGAGCCGGGCGCGCTCCGTGTCCGCGGGCGATGCGGCTCTCGCATTGACGCCGGCATCGGTCGGATTGATATCGATGATCGCCAGCCCGGCCTGCGTATAGAACAGCAGCAGATCGCGCCGTTCGGGCGCCGTGGCGTCGAGCTGGACGGTGCGTGGTTGGCCGGTATCGATCACGAGCTGGACGAGCCCCGCCAGTGTCGGCCCTGTCAGAACCGGATAGGCCTCCCACAAGGTAACGTCTGCCTGAGATGCGAGGCCGACATGATCTTTAAATTTCTCGGAGCAATCGATAAGGAAGCGTCGAAGATTTACCGCTGCGGAATTTGGGGATTGGGTCTGATAGTATAGTTCCACTCGCCGTGGAACTCGTCTTTGGTGATGTTGAGGGCGCTCATGACGGCATCCGGGATCTTGATG
>JASGEG010000061.1:0-6793 GCA_047606605.1 Rhizobium sp. | reverse complement strand
CTCTCCATTCCGATATGAGCGCTATAATATGCCAATACTATGCGCATCTGTGATCATCTTCGCAAGCTAATTGCGATAGCTTTGGCCTATCGTTCCAAAAACAAACCTCAGGAACGAAAACAATCATGGTCAAAGATATCAAGAAGATCGTGCTGTCCTATTCAGGCGGCCTGGATACCTCGATCATCCTCAAATGGCTTCAGGAGACCTATCAATGCGAGGTGGTGACGTTTACCGCCGATCTGGGTCAAGGCGAGGAGCTGGAGCCCGCGCGCCGGAAGGCCGAAATGCTTGGGATCAAGGACATCCGCATCGTGGATGTCCGCGAGGAATTCGTGCGCGACTTTGTGTTCCCGATGTTTCGCGCCAACACCCTGTATGAAGGCCAGTATCTGCTCGGCTCCTCCATCGCCCGTCCTCTGATCGCAAAGCATCTCGTCCGGATCGCCCAGGAGGTGGGCGCGGATGCCATCTCCCACGGCGCCACCGGCAAGGGCAACGATCAGGTCCGTTTCGAATTGACCGTCAATGCGCTCGACCCATCCATCAAGGTCATTGCGCCCTGGCGCGAATGGGACATTCAGTCCCGCACGCAGCTCATCGATTATGCCGAACGAAATCAGATTCCTGTCCCGACGGACAAGCGTGGGGAGGCTCCCTTCTCGATCGATGCGAACCTGTTGCACACCTCGTCCGAGGGCCGGGTCCTGGAAGATCCCGCCGAGATTGCGCCGGATTACGTCTATCAGCGCACGGTCGATCCCGTGGACGCGCCCGACCTGCCCGAAACTGTCACCATCGGCTTCGAGAAGGGCGATGCGGTTTCTCTCAACGGCGTCCGATTGTCACCGGCAGTGCTGCTGGCGAAGCTGAACGAACTGGGCGGCAAGCATGGTGTCGGGCGGGTCGATTTGGTCGAGAACCGGTTTCTGGGCATGAAATCGCGCGGCGTTTACGAGACGCCGGGCGGCACGATCCTGCTTGCCGCACATCGCGGCATCGAGTCGATCACGCTCGACCGCGGCGCGGCTCACCTGAAGGATGAGATCATGCCGCGTTATGCCGAGCTGATCTATAATGGTTTCTGGTACGCGCCGGAACGGGACATGCTGCAGGCGCTGATCGACCGGAGCCAGGCCCATGTCGATGGCGAGGTGACGCTGAGGCTCTACAAGGGCTCGGCCAGCGTCGTTGCGCGGACCTCTCCCAATTCGCTCTATTCGATGGATCTCGTGACGTTCGAGGAGGGCTCGGGCGCCTACGATCATCACGATGCCGAAGGTTTCATCAAGCTCAACGGGCTGCGGCTCAAGACCTTGGCTGCGCGCGGCAAGAGGTTGGGAGTTTAGCCTCCAGTCCCGTCGGGCCACGAAAACGGCGGCCGATGGGCCGCCGATCTTCGACTTTCTGCCTGGATCTTTTACTTGTTGGTCGTCGACGAGGTCGTCGTGCTGTCCGTTCCAGGCATCGCACCCGTTGCCGCCGGCATGCGGGCGGCCTTTTCCGATGCCTGCATGGCAAGCGTCTTGAATTCAGGCGCGGATTTCAGCGTGTCGGCCGTCTCCGTGGTCGTCAGCTTGATGCTGCCGTCCTGGGCGTTCTGGGTCATGGTGATCTTGTCGAACGGGACGGCCACATTCTTCTGGCCGATGCCAAGGAAGCCGCCGACGCCGACGACAGCGGCGGTCACGCCGCCCTGCTTCTGCAGGATCAGGTCGTTGATGCTGCCGATGCTTTCGTTCTGACCATTATAGACCGACTGGCCCATATAGGCCCTGGCGCTGATCTGGTCCGCCGACTGTTCGGTCATATAGCCACCGGCCTGTGCCGTGGTCGTCGTCGGTGCCGAAGCGGGCGCCTGGGCGTCATTCTGCGGCATCTTGGTCGATGGCTGCGTGGCGTCGGGTGTTGCCGGAGCGGTCTGGGTTAACGCGTTGTTGTTGCCGGTCGACGGCTGCGTCTGGGCAATGGCCATCGGCGAAAGAACCGATGCTGTGGCAAAGATCGCGCCAGCAGCGACGGATGTGAACAATTTGCCGGTCATCGTGAACCTACCTTTCATTCTGATGGGCATGTTCCCCGGCCCGGGCGGGGCCACGTTCTGACTGACCATCACCGTGCCGGTTCCTAGGGAAAATGACCGAATGCTGGTTTGGTTCCGGCAAAAGTTGCAAGACGCGGGCCGGAGCCGCGTCAATTTGGAAATATATTTTGAAAATCAGATGATTGCTTATTTTTCTAATGCAACCGGAATGATCCATGGCCAGCCGAATATCGCCGGCGATCCATGCGGGGCGGCCTTGTCCATGCACGCCCCGCATATTCCTTTTCGGCTGCCTTTGCCGCGATCAGAGCTTATAGACCGGATCGAAGACGCCGTTCACCGTCGGGCCGAGTTCCAGAAGCGCTCCGGCCTGCGGCTGCGTGGAGCGGGCGTCTTCGTCGAGGCCTTCCCAGGCCGTGGTCACGGCCAGGCGGTCGCCGTTCTTGCCGATGAAGGCCGGGCAGGAGGGCTGCATGGCGGGCACGCGATAGCGCTCGATGCGCAGGCCGTCAGGGCTGTAGCGGTCGACGAAGCCGGAGCCCCAGCGGGCATTCCAGATATATCCGTCCGCATCGCAGACCGAGCCGTCGAGGCCGCCCGGATCGTCCATGCTGTCGACCATGACGATCGGTTCGCCGACCGGAAGCCCGGTCAGCGGGTCGACCAGCACGCGCATCAGCTGGCTGAGGCGGGTATCGGTGAAATAGCCGATGGTGCCGTCGGGCGAAAAGCAGATCGAGTTCGGAATGCTGATCTGATCGAAGATCTTCGTCACCTTGCCGCTCGCGACATGATAGATGGCGCCGGCCTGCATTTCGGCACGCTTGCCCATGGTGCTGATCCAGAGCGCGCCGGAAATATGCGTGCGGCCGTCATTGGAGCGGTTTTCCGGCTTGTCCGCCTCGATCGCGGCGTAGAAGGTCAGCTCGCCGGTGGCGACATCGCGCAGGAACAGGCCCTCTTCGGTGGCGATCAGCTGCCGCCCGGCGTCGATGCGGGCGAGCACGCTCGCCATCATCGGCAGATTGTGGACTTCCTTCCGGCCGGTCGACAGATGCAGTTCGTGCAATTCCTTGCCGAGGATGTTGAACCACCAGACCGTATCGGTGTCCGGATCGTAGGTCGGCCCTTCGCCCAGGACCGAAGCGGTGTCGGAAAGAATATTGCCCTGAAAGTCATGAATGGCGGTCATTAGGTCAGGCTCCTATGGCAGCGTCATAAGCGTAAATGGTCACTTTGGCGCGTTCGGCAACCTCTGCGGCCGTCATTCCTGGCTTGTAGAGGCTGGTGCCGAGACCGAAAGCGAGGATGCCGGCCTTGGTGTAATCGGCGAAATTCTTGTCCGAAACGCCGCCGACGGCGGCGATGACGAGCTCCGGCGGCAGCACGGCGCGGATGGCGGTGATGCCCGAGGCGCCGAGCACGCCTGCCGGGAAAAATTTAAGCCCCGTAGCGCCTGCGCGGGCCGCCGCAAGCGCTTCCGTGGCGGTGAAGACGCCGGGCATGGTCACCATGCCCTTGTCGCGGCCGCGGCTGATGACGGCGGGCTCGACATTCGGCGTCACCAGCAGCCTGCCGCCGGCCGAATCCAGCCGGTCGACGTCTTCGACGGTCAGCACCGTGCCGGCGCCGATCAGGCAATCGGCGGGTGCCGCCTTGGCGGCGATCTCGATCGAGCGGAACGGCTCGGGCGAGTTCAGCGGAATTTCGATCGCCGTCAGGCCGGCCTCGACCAGCACGCCGATGATATCGGCGGTTTCCTCAGGCTTGATGCCGCGAAGAATGGCGATGAGCGGGCGTTTCATCGAAGGGAAGGGGATACGGTCGGTCATCGGCTTTGTCTTTCGTTGTTCGGCCAGATCGCCTGGGCGGCTGCGGAAAGCCCGCGGCGCACGGCGGCATCGGCATCGACGGTGGCATAGGAGAGGGAAAGGGTGCGGAACGCGTCCTCATAGAGCGCCTGCAGGCGTCCGGAGGCGACAAGGGTGATCGCCGCCCCTTGTCCGGCGGATGACAGCGCGCCGGCGATTTCCGCGCCGATCAGCGTGCCGGAAATCAGCGCCTGCGCGCCGGCCGCGGTCAGCCCGTGCAGAAGCTGGCCGGCGCGGGCGGTGAAGAGCAGGTTGGTGGCGAGCGCCGGTCTTGCGAAGGCGGCCTTGATCGCGGCCTCGAAGACGGCCTTGTCGGCGGCTTGGTCGGCCGCGCCGGCAACGGCGTGCGACAGGATGCTGTGCTTGGTGATGACGTCGAACAGCTCGCCGGTCATGAAGGTCGAGAAGCCGGTGACCTGGCCGTCGACGACACGCACCCATTTCGAATGCGTGCCCGGCATGCAGACGATCTGCTCGCCCTTGCTTTCGGCCGGGATCGCGCCGAGCAATTGCGTTTCTTCGCCGCGCATGACGTCGGGCGCTTGCCTGTCGCGTTGGGCAAGGCCCGGCAGGATGCGGACATCGCGCGATTGGCCGGGCACGGAAACGGCGCCGGTCAGAATGGCGGAAAGCAAGGCTGGCGTGTCGATATAGCCAGCTTCCACCCAGCCCTGGCGAGCGCCGGCCATGCCGCAGACGATGACGGGAATATCGTCCGGCGCGGCAAGGGCGGTCAGATGCGATTGCAGCACCTGGGCAAAGCCGGTCTGCGCCGCCGTCGTCATGCCTTCGCCGCTGCGGCGTTCGCCGAGGATACTGCCGTCCTCGGCGATCAGCCACAGCCGGAAGCTGCTGGTGCCCCAATCGACCGCGACATAGGCGGGCTTCGTCATGATCAAATACCTCGGTTCTTCATGGGAAAATCTTGCGGGCGCGGCATCAGAGGAGACCCCCGTCGACGATGAGGGTCTGGGCGGTGATGCTGCCCGAGCTGGCGGATGCGAGAAAGAGCGTGGGGCCGACCAGGTCTTCGGCTTTCAGCACATGCTTGAGGCATTGCCGCTCGACCGTCCTGGCGATGCCGTCCTCGGTCAGCCAAAGCTCCATCTGCCGCTCGGTGACCACCATGCCCGGCAGGATGGCGTTGACGCGGATGCTCTCCGGTCCGAGCCGGCCGGCCAGGCTCTTCGTCAGGCCGATGACGCCGGCCTTGGCGGAGGCATAGGCGGAAAGCTGCGGCGGGTTCATCTTGAAGACGATCGAGGAGAAGTTGACGATGGCGCCGCCGCCGGCGGCCCGCATGCCGGGAGCGGCCGCCTGCGAGACGAAGAAGACCTGCTTGAGGTTGATCGCCTGGCTGTTGTCCCAATAATCCTCGGTGGTGGTGTCGATATCGTGCCGGTCGTCCCAGGCGGCATTGTTGACGAGGACGCGGATGGCGCCGAGATCGGATTCGACGGCGGCCACCGTGCTCCTGATGGCGCCGACGTCGCGCAGATCGGCGTGATAGAAGACGACCGGATGGGCCGATTGTGCGGAGAGGCGGGCGGCCAGCGCCTTGCTCGGCTCCTCGGCTATGTCGATGAAGGCGACCTTGGCGCCCTGTTGCGCAAAGCCTTCGACTAGGGCCGCGCCGATGCCGGAGCCGCCGCCCGTGATCAGCACGGTGCGATCCTTGAGATCAGGAAATTGTGCCTGTGCTTCGGTCAAGTTCCTCTCCCTCCCTGGATCGGCGCCGGATTTCGGTATCTGATTGTGAAAAGTTCCATTATTCGGAACCAAATTTGACTATGTGGAATTATCGGATTACCCTGCCGCCATGTCAAGGACATGAAGGGTGTCGGCTCGCATATGAGGCGTTCATGACGATGAAGCAGAACGATAGCGTCGGCGATATCGGCCGCGTGCGGGAGACCGGTACGCTCGGCAAGCTCATGGCCTTGCTCGATCTGGTGGCGCTCGCCGATCATCCCATGCGCTTCACCGATATCCTGTCGCTGTCCGACCAGCCGCGCGGCACGCTGCATCGGCAATTGTCGCACCTTCTCGAGGAGGGATTGCTGGAGGTCGATCGCGACGGGCGCTATCTGCCCGGCATCCGGCTTTTGAGCCTGGCGTCGCGCAGCTGGGCGCGCAATGAATTCCGCGCCGTGGCCGAGCCGCATCTGCGCCTGTTGCAGGAGAAAACCGGCGAAACCGTCCATCTCGGCGTTCTGCGCGGGACCGAGGTGATCTATCTCGACAAGGTCGAGGGGCGGCAATCCGTGCGCATGTATTCGCAGATCGGCAATGCCTCGCCGGCCTATTGCACCGGCGTCGGCAAGGCGGCGCTGTCCGTGCTGGACGATCCCGGCATCGCGGCCCGGCTCGCGGGCGTGGCGTTCCATGCCTATACCGATCATACGCATCGGAATGTGGCGGGGCTCTTGACCGACATCGCCGCCATCCGGCTGCGCGGATACGCCTTTGACCGCGAGGAGCATGAGAGCGGCATATGCTGCGTCGCCGCTCCGATTCGCTCGGAGGATGGCAATCTGCTCGCCGGCGTCTCGGTCACCGGGCCGGCCTTCCGCGTCACCTCGGAAAAGCTGCAGGAATGGGCGCCGCTGGTCAGGGCCGCGGCGACTGCGATCATGCAGGATATGCACAGTCGTCTGGGTCCGAAGCGTTAATTTCGCGGATTTTCTTGACGGTCATGCGAAATTCATCGTTTTAACGTTTACGTGCACTGGACCTAAGCCGGTTTAGGCGTTTAATCTGCAGTACTTATTGGGATATGCCGACGAACTGTCATTCTCTGTGAGTGCTTGTTGCCAAGCTGGGGAGGAGTCTGGCGAATGTTTTATTTGGCGCCGTCGTAGCGCGTGCCGCAGCGAAT
>JASGEG010000060.1:0-3747 GCA_047606605.1 Rhizobium sp. | reverse complement strand
GTTCACCGTTATGCCGGCAAGAAGACGCCGGATCTGCGCGACGAGGAGAAGCGCGAGCGCGAGCGGCGCGAATATGACGAGCGCATCTTCAACGATCTCTGGCGCACGGTTCCGGTCGGCAAGGGCAGGAGCGAGCCCGATCTCGATTTCGAACGCCGGCGCTCGCTTGCCGGGCTGCCGCAGGAAAACATCCTCTATTTCCTGGAGAAGATGGCGCCGCGGCTGAAGCCGTGGCAGCGGGAAATCCTGCGCATCGTCCGCCATGTCGCGCAATATTTCTATCCGCAAAGCCAGACCAAGGTGATGAACGAGGGGACGGCGACCTATGTGCACTACCGCATCATGACGCGGCTGCACGAACTCGGCGGCATCGGCGACGGGGATTTCCTCGAATTCCTGAAGTCGCATACCAATGTCGTCTTCCAGCCCTCCTTCAACGATCCGCGCTTTTCCGGCTTCAATCCCTATGCGCTCGGCTTCGCGATGATGCAGGATATCGAGCGCATCGTGACCAAGCCGAAGGAAGAGGACCGGCATTGGTTCCCCGACATCGCCGGCACGGGCGATGCCATGGCGGTCCTGCGCGATCTCTGGGCCAATTACCGCGACGAGAGCTTCGTATCGCAATTCCTGAGCCCGCACCTGATGCGCCAGATGCGCATGTTCCATCTCACCGACGATCCGGAAGAGGAGGAAGGGTTGAGGGTGGCGGCGATCCACGACGAGCGCGGCTATCGTCGCATCCGCCGCGAACTGGCGCGGCAATATGATGTCGGCTGGATCGATCCGCATATCGAGATCGTCGATGTCGATCTTGCCGGCGATCGCCGGCTGCTGGTGAAGCACTCCGTGCTGAACGGCGGTTTCCTCGAGGATATCGACGCCAAGCGCGTGCTGCAGCATCTCGCCGATCTCTGGAGCTATGACGTGCTGCTACAGGAAGTCGACGGCAATGGCGCGGTGCTGCGCGAACATCTTGCCCATCCGCGCCTGTCATCGCTTGCGGCATAGGACAGTGGTTCAGTTCGAGCTCGAAGCGGTATTGCCGGTGGCGGCGCTTCGCCGCATGCGGACAATCGGTTAATTGGCGGGCGGGGGCGAGCGCAGCGTCCAGCGCGTCTTGTCGAACACTGTCGCCGTGCGGATCTGCTCCGGCGTCTTTCTCCGCAATTCCAGCTGCAGATTGAAATTCCGGTCGTTCTGGAATTCGCGGAAGAAGCTGAGCTTGGCGCCGAAATTCTCCTGCGTGACGTCCTGCAGCCTGCCGATCGGATCGAGCGCGGTCTGGAAGTCGAGCCAGTGCGTTTCCGTCAGCAGCAGGACGACGGTATCGATGAGCGTTTCGCCGACGGCGCGGCCTTCGGGATTATCGGGCATGATCACCTTGATCCGGATGCCGTCGAGCTCTCCCGTCGGCGCGCCGCGGGCGATGATGAAAAAGGATGCCGATTTCGGATTGCCGAAATCGCCCTTCTGGATCTGATGGCTGCATTCGAAGGTGCCGGTGGCCATGAGGCCCTGTTGCCATTCTCCAACCGGCAGGCCCGCCTTCACCAGTGCGGCGCAGAGCGACTGGCCGGAGATGCGCCAGCTTCTGAGGAATGCGCCGCGTAGCGCATCGACCGGCGGATCGAAGATGTGGGAGGTGGCGCGGGCATGGGCCGGCTTTGCCGCCTCCGCCGTCTTCACCGGCGGGGCCGGGGATTTCGCCGGTGCGGGTGGCGATGCCGCGCCCTGGGGGGCTGCGGGAGCGGCGGCCTGCGGCGGGGCTTGCGTGACCACCGGGGCCGATGGCGTCGTGGCCTGGCTGAACAGATTGAGATGATAGCGGGCATCAAGGGCCCTGAGATTGCGCATGTCGTTGGCGAGCAGCGCCGTCGCCAAAATGATCGAGCCGATGACGATCGCCGTAATCCAGAAGACAGCCCTGCTATTCTTGCGAGGTGGCGCGACCGACATGGTTCAGATCTACAGCTACTCCAGAGGAAACCCGCTTAACTGCAATGACCTAGAGCGCTTTGGCGTTCCCCCGAATCGCCAAAGCGCTCTAGTTTTTGTCTTGACGCAATTCCGCAGTCATCCCATGGGTACAGACAATGCGTTTATGAACGATTGATCATTCTACCATTTCTTTGTCAAATCGCAGGTGCCGCTCAGGTAAAATGCGTCTTCAGCGCCCTGACGGTCGCAGCGTTGGTGCGTCTGGCGGATGCGGCGGAAAAGCCGAAGGCAAGCAGCCGCGCGTCGGTTTCGGTCTTGGCGGCGGAACAGGAGGCGTGGATCTCGCTGATTGCCAGGCGCGGCCAGAGCGCGCCGACCGTCCCGGGATTGACGCCGGAGCCGGGCATGATCGAGATGCGTCCGGCGGCGACGGCGATTGCCTGCTCCAGCCCGGCGACGCCCTCTTGCGCGGTCTTTTCACAGCCCGAGGTCAGGATGCGCTCGAAACCGAGGGAGATAGCAAGCTCCACGGCTTCGACGATATCCGGAACGAGATCGAAGGCGCGATGCAAGGTCTTGCCGAGGCCGTCGGCATGGGCGGCGAGAGCCTGGAGTGCAGCGCGGTCGAGGCGGCCGTCGGGCAGGGAGGCGCCGAGAACGACACCGGCGAGGCCGGCGCGGCGGGCGGCGTCGATATCCTCCCTCATCACGGCAAGCTCATCGGCACAATAGACGAAGCTGCCGGCGCGCGGGCGGATCATGGCATAGGCGGGGACGGGCGCGCGCGCCGCCGCCGCCATCAGCCCGGCGCTCGGCGTCAGGCCGCCGACGGCGAGCGCGCTGCAAAGCTCGATACGGTCGGCGCCGCCGTCGATGGCGGCGGCAAGGCCGGCAACGTCCTCGACGCAGACTTCAAGCAGCATGGCCGCGCTCCCCGGCGAATGCCAGCCCCAGCAATGCCGCGCCGATCAGGCCGGGCTCGATCCTGCATTGGCTCGGGACGACCAGCGGCCGGTCGAACTTGCGCAGGATGCGGCTGCGCACGGCCGCGTCGAGACGCGCGAGCAACGGCTCGACATTGGAAAGGCCGCCGCCGACCGGAACGATGGTGGCGCCGGTGATGTTGACGGTGAGCGCCAGCGGCGAGGCGACGAGATCGACCATCACCTCGATCGTCCGCTCCGCCCTGGCGTCGCCGGCGAGCCATTGGCCGATGATCTCCTCGCTGGAGACGTCCAGGTCGTGCAGGGTCTTGTGCAGGCGCTCGATGCCGCGGGCGCCGCCGACGGTATCGACGCAGCCTTTCTGGCCGCAGCCGCAGGGATAGGCCGGGATGGCGGCCGGCGGATTGCCCGCGAAGGAGGCAATGATCGGGCCGTGGCCCCACTCGCCGGCAAAGCCGCCGGCGGCGTTAACGAGACGTCCGTCCGCCACCAGCCCACCGCCGACGCCGGTGCCGAGAATGGCGCCGAGGACGATGCGGTGGCCGCGTCCGGCACCCGATATCGCCTCCGCCATGGCGAAGCAGTCGGCATCGTTGGCGATCAGCACGGGATAGCCGAGTTCCGCCTCCAGTTCGGCGGCCAGCCGCCGGCCGTGGATGCAGGGGATATTGGCGCAGGTGAGCGCCTGGGTGTCCGGATCGACGACGCCGGCGATGGAAAAGGAAATGCAGTCCGGCGTCTCGCCCGCCTCGGCGATGACGACGCGCAATGTCGCGACGAAATCGGTGAAATCATGCTTCGGCGTCGGGCGCCGGCCGAGCGGGGTGATATCCGTCTCGGAGCGGGCGACGCCGCCCTTGAT
>JASGEG010000059.1:0-14408 GCA_047606605.1 Rhizobium sp. | reverse complement strand
TTCCGAACAAGAGCTTGACCGTTTGGAGCAAGGGCAATAATCTCTCGCAACTTCAATAGTAATACGTAGCAATTTGGGCGGGGAACCATGACGGGCAAGACAGTGACGCGCGCAGACCTGGCGGAGTCGGTATTCCGGAAAGTCGGCCTCTCCCGAACAGAATCGGCGGAACTCGTCGAAACCGTCATCGACGAAATTTGTAATGCCATCGTGCGCGGCGAAACCGTGAAGCTCTCCTCCTTCGCGACCTTCCAGGTCCGCGACAAGAACGAGCGAATCGGCCGCAATCCGAAGACCGGCGAGGAAGTGCCGATCTCCCCGCGCCGCGTCATGACCTTCAAGGCATCCAACGTGCTGAAGACGCGTATCCTGAAGGCGCATGCCAGCCGCAAGGCCAAGGCCCGGCCGGCGAATCCCGCTTCCTGATCTCGTTCGCGATGGATATCGGCATGATGCGCGCCTGCGCAGAAGCGCCGTTTTCCGGGCCTTTCGGGGCCATTTTTGTGCTTGCCTGTGCAACATCCGAAGAGACGACTTGAATTTCTCCCGGCAAACCGTTGAAATATGATGAGTCGTATCGCGATGAGCCGCGATGCCGATATCCGGTTTTGCATGGTCCGGCCCACCTGTGCCGGCAATATGCTGTGGGAGTATGACGATGGACAAGAGCCCGGACGCATTTCGCACCATCAGCGAAGTCGCTGAGGACCTTGATCTGCCGCAGCACGTCCTGCGCTTCTGGGAGACCCGTTTCCCGCAGATCAAGCCGATGAAGCGGGGCGGGGGTCGGCGTTACTACCGGCCGGAAGACGTCGACCTGCTGAACGGCATCCGCCATCTGCTCTATGATCACGGCTATACGATCAAGGGCGTGCAGAAGCTTCTGAAGACCAACGGCAACAAGTTTGTCATCGCTGTCGGCCATGGCGACCTTGCCAGCGTCGAGGCGCTTGCCGCCGCAGCGCAGGAGCCGGCCCCGGCCGAGCCGCGCGTCTCGTCCGGCCATCCCGACGAGGATCAGATCGTCGGCCGCGCCAAGGCGCCGATCAGCCGTCGCTTCTTCAATTTCGTCAGTGGCGAGGATGACATGCCGGATGTCTCCATCGGCAAGTCGAGCGTCGGCAAGGAAGACCGCGCGCTGCTGCAGGAAACGCTCTACGATCTGCTGGAATGCAAGCGATTGCTCGACCAGGTGCGGTAAGTACAGCCTGCTTTTAAATCCTGCGGATGCCGTTGGGGTCCGGCGCGGGCGCCGCGATCTGTTGCTAGCCGTGCTTCCGTGGCGCGCGGATCAATTGCACTTGCGCGGAACAACGGGATTGGCCTGGCTCGGCGCGACGATCGATTTTCCGTCGGCGGAGCGGGGCAGGGTCCAGCAGGCATTGGGATCTTTTTCGTCGCTCGTGGCGGCATCGCCCCGGTCGACGATGGTGCTGCGATAGTTGCCGCTGTCTTCCGCGCCCGGGCTGTCGCCCCAGCCGCCCCGATCGCCGCCGCCACGGCCGCCGGAAGAGGCCATGGCCGTCGTGGCCATGCCCGCGGCGAGGAGACACGCACTCAAGAATTTGAAAGGCATGGGCTTTTCCTCCAAAGCAACCTTGCCGCCATCGGGTTCGATCGCGGCCCATTCCTGATCCCGGCCGGTAATTCTATTCATTTATCCCCATCGTTCAATATGACACGAATGCCGCTTCGTCGCGGTGAACGGCAGCCTGTCGATGCCGCCTTCGGCGATGGCGTTTGGTTGCCGGCAGCATAAGTGATATTTTTGTCACGTCAATAAACTAGGTGATAATGATAATTAGCTTGCTACCTTTATTGGCTTGCAAGCACCGGACGCCGGGTTCAGCTTGCAATGGTGAAGCGTCACCGCTTCGTTCCCGACAAGGGAAGACGTCATGTCAGGCTATGGGGCGGTATGAGTTCGTCTGCCGCGAGAGCTCCATCCCCTGATGGATATTCGAATGGAGACACCATGAACATCAAGAGCCTTCTTCTCGGCTCCGCCGCCGCTCTGGCAACGGTGAGCGGCGCCCACGCGGCCGATGCCATCGTTGCGGCCGAGCCCGAGCCGCTGCAATATGTCCGCATTTGCGATGCCTACGGCACCGGCTATTTCTTCATTCCGGGCACCGAGACCTGCCTGAAGATCGGCGGCAAGGTCCGCACCGAGGGTGAATGGTACGACGCCTATAATCCGTCGAACAAGGTCGGCACGCTCTGGCATGAACGCGTCGAGCTGAATGTCGACACCGCGACGGATACCGAATACGGCCCCTTGAAAACCAACATGATCTTGCGTTGGGAATGGAACGACGGAGGCGCCACCGCCGAGAAGCTGCTGTTTGCCAATATCAGCCTCGCCGGCTTCACCGTCGGCAAGCTCGACTCGCAGTATAATCTCTATGCCGGCTATGCCGGCGACGTCATCAACGACGATGCGATCTATGACGGTCCGTACGAACTCAATCAGCTGACCTATAAATATGACCCCGGCAACGGTTTCTCCGCCGTCATCTCGCTGGAAGACAGCAATTCCGCATCGGATTCCGACAGCTATGGCGGCGCCTGGGTCACCTCCAAGGCCAATCACTATGCGCCCAATGTCGTTGGCGGTCTGGGCTATACGACCGACACATTCGGCATCAAGGTTGTCGGCGGCTATGACTCGATCGTCGAGGAAGGCGCCATCAAGGCCCGTATCGACGCCAAGTTTGCCGGTGGCGTCGAAGCCTTCCTGATGGGCGGCTGGAACACGGACGGCGACAAGCTCAACCAATATGCCGGCTCCTATCAGGATGAATCGGCCTGCACGACCGCCGATGGCGTCGTCCATGGCGCGAAGTGCGGTTGGGGCGATTGGGCCGTCTGGGGCGGCGTCGGCGTGCCGATCAATGAAAAGCTGAAGTGGAACCTGCAGCTCGCCTATACCGACTCGAAGATTTTCGAGGCCACGACCAACGTCAAGTTCAACCCGGTCAAGGATCTGCTCATCGAGCCGGAACTGACCTACATGCATTATGACTTCATCAACGACGACACGGTTGCCGGTATTCTTCGGTTCGAGCGGAATTTCTGATCGGATACGACCCTCTGGTCCTTCCGGCCGGATCGGGTTAAAAGAATGGGAGAGGGGGCTGGCCGTTGCGCCCGCCCCCTTGTCTCCGGCCATCTCGCCGGCATGCGCCTGGTCGCAATGCGCCTATCTGCGGTGTCTTCTTATTAACTAGTTGGTAATGAACGGCTTGCGCTAGCTTACCTTTGGCTGTATTTCTTATCTCCGGGACAACACTTTAGATTGCTGGAGAGAATTATGCGCATACGTGCTGCCATGGCGCTTGGCCTTTTTGCCATTTCGACGATTTTGACGAGCTGCCAGACACCTGAACAATCCGCCACGAGTGCCGAAATGACCTGCCAATCCCAGGGCCTGCGCCCGGGCACGCAGCGCTACAGCCGTTGCGTTGGCGCCACCTATCAGGCCAATCGCGCGCAGGCGCAGCAGGCCGAGAACCAGGCCGCCGCGGGCATTGCCGCCGGCGTCATCGGCGGTGTGCTCGTCGGCGCAGCTGTCAGCGATCATCATCATCGCGGCTATTACGGCCGGCCTTATTACCGCCGCTGCTATCGCTGCTGGTAAGCCGGACGATCGCTTTGCCTGAAACTGAAAACTCCGCCGCGCCTGTGCCGGCGGAGTTTTTAGTTGGAGAGACAGAAGTCGACCTAAAGCGGGGGCGTCATCACCTGGCGGCTGACCAGCCTCAGGCTGCGGTCCGGCTGGATGATATAGGTCTCGTAAACGTCTTCGCCCCATTGGTTGGTGAAACGATGCGGCAGGCGCGTGCCGGGAGGCGATTGCGTCAGCTTCATCTCCGGCTGGCCGCGATAGGTGATGCTGCCGGGAATGGGCTGCAGGGACTGCTCACTGGTGGTGCATGCGGCAAGCAGCGGCGCAGATAGCAGGAGGGCGATCAGGGGCTTCATCGGCCAAACTTTCCAATCACGTCTTGTTCAATGAAAATGCATCTGCAGGGCGGAAAGACATCTGGGAGCCCAGCGCGAACCCACTATATAAAGCTAATATCGGAGCCGCCGGCGGCAAGTTTATTCACGCAGATGTGCTTGGATCGGCTGCCCTTGGATGTGAAGGAGTGACATATGCGAACGATCACCAGATCGATAGCGGTTGCGGGGCTTGGCCTCCTGCTGGCGGCGAGCGCCACCGTGCCCGCCGGAGCGATCACCATGCCCACGCTTTCGGTGCCGCGGCAATCCGACGTCAATCCGGCCGACGTCATTCAGGTTCATGATCACGGGCATCGGCACAGCCACAACCGCTGGCGCGGCGGCCATAAGCACCATGGTTTCGACGGCTATTACGATGATGATTCCGACAGCGGCGTGCTGTTCAAGTCCTTCGTGACCGGCACGCTGTTCTACAGGCAGCGCGTCCAGGCCTATTATGAAGGCCACCCGCAGAATTGCGCCGGCCGCTACCGCTCCTATCGCGCCTCGGACAAGACCTATCAACCGGGCGAAGGGGCACACCGGGCTTGCCGATGAGCTTGAAGCGGAAAGTTTTCTCGCTCCATACGCCATTTTTCTGCCGGCGGCTTATTTTACCCCTTGCGCTGTCATGTCCGACAGACTAATGCAAACAGGCCTTTTAGGCGGGTCGGGGCGTAGCGCAGCCCGGTAGCGCACTTGACTGGGGGTCAAGGGGTCGTCGGTTCAAATCCGGCCGCCCCGACCATTTAAATCCTTGAACTCCCAATCAAATTTTTTCTTGATCAACCGCACCAGGAAGCGGTCTGGCCTGTCCAGCGGCGGGCGAGCCCCTCGGCGACCAATTGATCGCCGATCGAGCGGCCGGCGCGCATGGCGATGAGGAATTTGCCGCCATGCTGATCCTCGCCGCGCGCGCTGCCCGAAAGGGCGAAGGTGCCGTCGTTGAGCAGGGACTGCAGGCGCAGCCTTGCCGCCGCCGCCTTTTGCCGGTCGCCGGCGCAATGCGATGGATCGGCGTCCGGCACATCGATATCCGCAAGACGGATCCTGACGCCGTTCTGCAAGAAGGTGCTGCCGTCGACGACGCAATTGCCCCCCGCCGCTCCGCCGCAGAGGCCGAACCGGCCGCCGTTCTCGCGCCGGGGCGCAGCCGTCGGTGCAGGCGCGATCGGCTGCACGGAGGCGAGGCGATGCTCCGCCGGCAGGGAAACGGGGATGGCGTTGGGCGGAATCGGCATCGACGTGCCGGGGCGCTCGGGAACGACGACGGCCGTCTTGATCTTCGGTTTCGCCGCCGGCGTCACGGTTTCCTGCGGCACATGCCTGCTATCGCTCCTGACATCGCTGATGCCGGCATTGGCCAGCATTGACGGCATGTCCCGGCGATGTTCATAGGCGAAAATGCCGGCCACGGCCGCAAGGCCGGTCAGGCCCCATAGCCACATCGAGCCGCCCGCCTTGGACTGAGGCTTGCGCCGCGTGCGTCGTTTCGCTTTTGCCATGATGTCACCCTTCCGATTTCGGGGCGAATTATCACCATGATTTCTTACCGATCCGTTGGCTTTCGGATCGCTCAGTGGCATAGGATGCAATTCTTATTTTGCGGCAGCGGCCGTCGGCCGCAGTTTCACCGACATGATCACCTGTCCGCCGATGGTCAGTCTCGTTCCGCGGCTGTCGAGATTGTTGGCATTGGTATTGCTGGACATGCTGGTGATCTCGCAGGCCTCGGCCACGGTATCGAGCAGGACGGTGCAATTGCTCGCAGCGATGCGGTAGAAGGTTTTCAGCGCATCTTCCTGCTGCTTCTGATTGTCGCCGTCCGGCAGCGGAAAGGAGATCGATATTCCCGACTGTACGGAGATATAGCCCTCGGGAAGCTGGCGCGGATTGCGCAACGGCAATGCCGTGAGGGACTGGGCAAGGACGGGTTCGGCCGCGCCGAGCAGGAGGAGGCAGAGTGTTGCCGAGACGGCGCGCTTGTTCATCGGGATATCTCCGTTTCTCGCTTCCTTATGGCAGGCGCCGGTCAATGTTTGGTGATTGTGCTGCCTAAAATTGTAACTCTTACGGAAGTTGTATTGGTGGCATTTGCTCGGTTCGACCGACAAAAGCTTTCTTGCCAAGGTCCCGGCCTGAGCGCATAGTCGATTTCGATATCGCCGGTATGATGCGGGCCTCGGCGAAGGTGTTGGCGTGCTTCTGCCCGACGGACGAGGCGACGCGTATGTTGGAAACCTCCATCCACCCACAGGATCTGCCGCTTTTTTCAGATGATCTCGATCTTTTGGAAAAAGTGCTCGATGCCGTGTGCCTGGATCGCGGCATCGACGATAGCGGCCCGGAGGCGGAGCGCATCGGCGCGCTGATCATCCAGCTTTATCGCCAGGGCGTGAAGGAAGACGCCAAGCTTCTCGCACTTGCGAGAGCTTATCTCTGACGCATCACCGCGTTTTTCGATACATTATCTAATCGATTCAAGCTGATTTCACATAGCAGCAATGATGCTTTGTGCATGTTCGAATCTCTTTCATCGCCCTATATTTGCTGCATCGCACAAGCAGAGTCGATTGCTCAATGGCGTCCCTGTGGGGCCGGAGTGCGGTCGCGATCCGCCGAATAAGATCAACAATGGCGGGCGCGAATGATTGAAAGGCCCATGATGAATTTCAAAGTTCCAAGCCGGCTTCGCCGTTTGCTCATCGACTCCGTCGACTTGCCGCAACTCAAGTTTCCCGTAACGCGGCCGCGATCGCAGCCGGCGCGTCAGCGCGTGTCCACGCAGCTCGTGCCGCAGCGCCTGACGGAAGTCCTGTGGTTCGGCCGCAATCCCGGCGATCTGCGCATGCTGGAATATGTGCCTCAGGGCGTCGAAGGACCGATGCCGCTCGTCGTCGTCCTGCACGGCTGTCATCAGAATGCCGAGGATTTCGATCGCGCCAGCGGCTGGACGGCTCTGGCGCGCCGTCATGGCTTTGCCGTGCTCTACGCCGAGCAGACCTCCTCCAACAATCCCAATCTCTGTTTCAACTGGTTCCGGCCGAGCCTGGTGACCCGCGATCGCGGCGAGTTGGGCTCGACCCGCGAGATGATCGATTTCAGCCGCAAGCTGCACGAGATCGACGACAAAAGAATTTTCGTCATGGGCCTGTCGGCGGGCGGCGCGATGGCGGCTGCACTGCTGGCCACCTATCCGGACCTGTTTGCCGCCGGCGCGATCATCGGCGGCTTGCCCTTCGGCGCGGCGCGCGATGCCCTGTCGGCACTGGATGTCATGCGCACGGGCGCTTCGCGCACGGCGGAAAAATGGGGGCAGCTCATCCGCGAGGTATCCCCGGATGCACCGCGTTTCCCGGCGGTCTCCATCTGGCATGGCGCGGATGACAATGTCGTCTCCTACGCCAATGCCGAAGCCTCGGTGGCGCAATGGCTTGCCGTGCGCGGCCGGCCGCAGACGAAGGGGCGCTTGCGTCTGTTCGAAGGCGGCGAGCGGCGCGAGTGGCGCGACGATTACGGCGACAAGGTGCTGGAACTGATCACCCTGACCGGCTTCGGCCATGGCTTGCCGGTGCGCTCCGCCGTCGAGGGCAGGGAGCCCGCCAACGATAGCGAACGCTTCATCCTGCCGGCCGCCATCTCCGCGCCGGAGCAACTGGTGCAGAGCTGGGGATTGGCTTGACGCAGATTATCTGGACCGTCAGGCTAGATCGGTCCGAGCAAAATCGTCACCCTTGTAGAGAAGGCCGCTGCCGTAGGTCTTTGCGCAGGCATAGGCAAAACAGTCGCCGAAATTGAGATCGGCGGGATAGCCGATCGCTTTCCCATAAAGGGCGGCTGCGTCCATGGCTCCGTCGCCAGCGGCATTTGTGATGGTCATTTCGCTCGCGCCGATTTCGGTGATGAGATCATCCACCAGTCTGCACGCTTCAAGCAAGATTGCCGGGTCGGGTTTAACCTCCGGCCCGTGCTGCTTGCGAGCGGCAGCCCGCGCGACGCCCAACATCGCCTCGAAGCGGACAAGCGGCGAGACGGCGCAGTTGTTCTCGATTTCCGAAAGTCGTTTGGCAAGCTCCTGCCAGCCCGGCTCCTGATTGAGGATGGCGACAATGACCGAAGCATCGATGAACATCAGGTGTCATCCCACATGTCGTCGGTGAAAGCCTTGAAGTCGAAATCCGCATTGGGCAGGCCAAGCTTTGCCGCCTCGGTTTGACTTTTGGCGATCCTGTCCCGCAGGGGCACGGTTTTGCGCATGCGGCCGATTTCGTGGCGAAGCGCGGTGCGTACAGCTTCGGTTTTTGTGCGCACCTTGCCTAATGCCTGGAGTTCGACTGCCAAGGCATCAATTTCGTCATCCCTGATGTAAAGGGGCATTTGCATATCCCGCAGTGAATATTTGAATATACACCGCCGAATATTCAAATGCGAGGTAATGCGGGTGGCTCAATCGTCGTTGGTGGCGTTCAGGTTTTCCGGCCGGATGCCGCCATCGTCGGCCCAATGCTTGAAGCGGATGCCGGCGCCGCCGGTTCCGTCGCTGCCATTGGCCAGGAACAGGAGGCCGTGTGCTTCCAGCGCCGATCGCAGGGCCGCCAGCGCCTTGGCATCGGCCGCATTTCCATCCGATTCCAGCGCTTTGATCGTCTCTACTGACAATTTGCTCTCGGTGGCGAGCGTCTCCGCTGTCAGTCCGAGCATGGCGCGTGCACCGCGTAATTGCGCTGATGTGATCATGATCGGAATCTAACGCAAAACCCCGAAAACCGAAACTGGTTTCGAACGAAATTCACCAGCAAGTTTATCGAGCATCATGCCGAAAAGTGTAAGCGGTTTTTGGACGACACCATGCTCTACTTCTTTGATTCCAGAGCGGATTCAGATTTGAGGTCGAATAGACCCAAAATCGTCTGGCTCTAGTGCTGGCCTCGCTTGGCGTCTCGCTCACGATGCGCTTCGCAGGATGATTTCCACCGGCCTGGGCAAGGGAACCGGGGCCGGATAGCCGAGCAGCTCGAAGTAGATTTTTTCCGTCGCGTCGGCCATGCCGGCGAGCGTATAGCCGTCCCTGCGGTGGCGCGCCTCGATCGTGAAGCGTCTCAAGAGGCTCGGTTCGGCAAAACGCACCATGGCCGCGGCCAATTCCGAGGGATCGTCGCTGTTGGCGACGATATAGCCGTTCCGGCCGGGCTCTAGCACTGTGCGGGCGCCGCCGACATCGCTCAGCAGCAACGGCTTGCCGCCGGCGGCGGCCTCGAGCATGACATAGGACATGGCCTCGTAGCGGCTCGGCATGACGACGACGTCGAAGGCGTCGATGGCGGTCGCGCCGGGGATCGCATCGTCGAGATGGGCGCGGCCGCGAAGACCGGCGGCGGCGATCATGTGGCGCACCGTGTCGGAGAGCGGTCCGACGCCGATCATCAGCAGATGTGCCTGCGGCATAGTTGCCGCGATCCGGGCGAAGGCGGCCACCAGGCGCTCCGGCGCCTTCTGCGACGTCAGCCGGCCGACGAAACCGAAGAGCAGCGCATGTTCCGGTATGCCGTAGCGGGCGCGGATGGCGGCGCGCTGACCGGCCGGCGGTGTGCCGACGCCGTTGACGACGATGCGCAGACGATCCTGCGGGATGCCGAGCGACAGCGCATGGTCATATTCGTCGCGCGAGACGCAGATCAGCCGGTCTGTCAGCCAGTTGCCGAGCAGGCGCTCGATGCCGCCATAGATCATCCGGCCCTTTGAGCCGAGTGTCGGGTCCATGGTCCGGAAGGCATGCGGGGTGTAGATGGTCGGCACATGCGGCCCCGGCAGCCTGAGGCGCGTCAGGGCACCGGCCTTGGAGCTGTGGCCATGCATCAGGTGAAACGGCCCGTGTTTCTCGACGATCCGGCGCAGCCGCCACCAGGCGGATATATCCCAGGGCCCCGGCGCACGCCGCATGGCGAGCGGGATGACGCTATTGAGGCCCATGCCCTCGAGCTCTGCGACGAAGGCGGCCTCGGCGCGCACAGGCGAATAGACCGCCGTCACCGAATGGCCGCGGCGCTGCATGGCGCGGCACAGGTCGAGGAAATGCCGCCCGGAGCCACCGCCGCTGGGCTCGAGGACCTGCAGCAGCGAGAGGCGCTTGATGGCGATATTGATGGTCATGGTGCAGCCCCCCTCCGGGCCAGCCCGCGCTGATAATTTTGCTCCAGCGCTCCGCAGCCCCAGACGATGCCGATCAGCATGTAGAGATGGCGCCAATGGTCGGTATCGATGACGTTGCCGATACCGACATGGCCGAGAATGACGATCCAGGCGATCATCAGATAAGGCTGCCAGGGGCGCTCCCGCAGCAGGCCGCGAAAGCCGATATAGATCGTCCAGCAGATCATGCTCACCCAGCAGAAGAAGCCGAGCCAGCCGTAGGTGGTGAGCGTCTTCAGCCAGATATTGTGCTCGTCCTCGCGAAAGAGGGTGGAGAAGACCAGGGGGCCGATGCCGAGCGGCCTTTCCATCGACATCATGAAGCCGAGGCGATGGCGCTCGAAGCGACCGAGATGGCCGCCATCATAATCCTGGACGAGCTGGGTGCGCGTCGAGAACAGGTCGCTGACCTGATGGAATTGCAGCGCGACGATCAGCATGACGACCATCAGCACGACCGCCGTCAGCGACATGATCAGGATGCGCAGCCTGAAGGCATTGCTGCGGTGCTTCAGCAGCATGCAGAAGATCAGCATTGCCGAGGCGAAGGCGAACAATGCCCAGGCGGCACGCGAGAAGGACAGAAAGATGCCGAAGGCCAGGACGGCAAGGCACAGCGTCTTCAGGGGTGCCTTCTTGAGATCGCCGATCAGGATACCGTGCACCAGATAGACGCTGGGTGTCACCAGATAGGGACCGAACACGTTCGGGTCCTGGAACGCCCCCATGGCACGATCGTAGCGGGTGAAGATGCCAAAGCCCGGGACGGCATGGAAATAGCCGAGGATGCCGAGGCTTGCCGTGATCAGTGCCGCAAAGACCCAGACGTTGAAGATCAGCTTCAGCCGCTTCTCGCTGTCCTCGATGATGGCGGCATAGAAGACGGCGCTGAGCGCCAGGAAGGTGGAAACGGCGATGTAGATCGGCCCGTCGAGATGGGCGCTGGCGCCGAGATCGCGCATCTGCGTCAAAGACAGCATGCCGCCGACATTGAAGGTCAGGAACAGGGCCAGGAGCGGCGCGACGTTGCGTGAGATCTTCAGGCCGAGAATGAACCAGACGCCGATCAGGACGGCGAGCCAAAGCTCATAGGGCGCCGGCTCGGCGATGACGAAGCCCGACAGGAGCACGCCGAAGGCGACGCAAGCCGTGCCGATGAGCCGGAGCGTGGCAAGCTGCGGTCGCGCGACGCGCGGAGTGGGGAAATCGATCGCGCTCAATAGGCGTTTTCCGTGTTGAGAAGACGGAAGGGCGTCAGGAACAGGATCTTCAGATCGAAGAACAGCGACCAGTTCTCGATGTAATAGAGATCATAGGCAGTGCGGAACTTGATCTTGTCGTCGCTGTCGATCTCGCCGCGCCAGCCGTTGATCTGCGCCCAGCCGGTCACGCCCGGCTTGACGCGATGGCGGGCGAAATAGCCTTCGACCACGTCGGCATAGGTGCGGTTGTGGCTCGCCGCCAGCACGGCATGCGGACGCGGGCCGACGAGCGACAGATTGCCGATGAGCACGTTGAAGAGCTGCGGCAATTCGTCGATCGAGGTCTTGCGGATGAAGCGGCCCACGGGGGTTACGCGAGGATCGTTCTTTGTGACGGCGTTGCGGGCGGTCGGGTCGCTCAGATGCGTGTACATCGAGCGGAACTTGAGGACCTTGATGATCTCGTTGTTGAAGCCATGGCGCTTCTGCATGAAGAAGACCGGCCCTTTCGAGGTCACCTTCACCGCGATTGCTGTGACAAGCATGATCGGCCAGAGCAGCAGGAGCGCGAAGAGGCTGAAGAAGACGTCGAAGATGCGCTTGGCGACGCCGTCCCAGTCGCGGATCGGCTTGTTGAAGATGTCGAGCATCGGCACGACGCCGACATGCGAATAGGCGCGGGGGCGGAAGCGCAGCTTGTTGGCATGGGCCGCCAGGCGGATGTCGACGGGCAGAACCCACAGCATCTTCAGAAGCTGCAGGATGCGGTCCTCCGCGCTGATCGGCAGCGCGATGATCAGCATGTCGATGCGCGTCAGCCGCGCGAATTCCACCAGTTCCGGGACGGTGCCGAGTTTCGGATAGCCGGCAACCATCATGGGCGAGCGCTTCTCGCCGCGATCGTCGAAGATGCCGCAGATGCGGATATCGTTGTCGGGCTGGTGTTCGAGCGCGCGGATCAGCTCCTTGGCGGGTTCGCCGCCCCCGACGATGACGGCGCGCCGTTCCATGATGCCGTTGCGGGCCCAGTGGCGGATGGCATAGGCGAACGCGAAACGTGCCGCGATCAGGAAAGATGCGCCGGCCGTCAGCCATATGCCGAGCAGTGGCAGCAGATGGATATCCTTGATGCCGAAAGGCAGAAGAGCGATGGCCGTCACGCCGCAAGCGGCGACCCATGGCGCCAGAATGCGCTGCGGATAATGATGCGGCGCGCGCAATACCGGGATCTGGTAGGCGTCGCTCACCTGCAGGAAGACGACCGCGAGCGCGCTGAGCGCGATCGTGACCGCCGCCTTCGCCAGAAACGGATATTCGCCCGGAGCGGTCTCGAAGAAGAGAACCGCAAGTCCGACGGCCAGCAGCGACAGGAATTCGAAGAGCCGGTATTGGCCGAGGATGATGGCCGGCGTCTGGTTGCCGTCGCGAAACTGTTCGGCGATCTGGCGGGCATAGGCGTTGATGTCGCCGGCCTGCTGGTCACCGCTTCGTTCCTCGGTGCCGCGGGTGCGGATTTCCGAAACCTGCTTGCGAATATTGTCCAAGTTTAACTGCTCGGACTGCTCGATAGGGCTCATGGCAATTCATCCGGTCGTTACCGGATATCGCCTATCAGCTATGCGCTAAGAAACGTTTACAAGAGTAGTTTGTATTCTAACGTTCGGCGTCGGGAGCAAGTATAGTGTAATATAAGCTGACAGTATCCCGTGCCATTTTCGACGCGGAAAAGGCGCTGCGGATTGTCCCGATCTGGGGCATGGCCTGGCGGGCCGATTGCGGTTCTGCGATCGCCGCCGCCATGATGCGGGACAGATCGTCGGTGTCGCCGGGCGCGGCAAGGGCAGCGCTGTCTTCGCCCAATGCCTCGGGAATGCCGCCGACGCGCGCGGCGATCACGGTCTTTTCCGCCGCCAGCGCTTCCAGAACGATATAGGGCATGGCTTCGGCGCGCGAGGGAACCACGATATTCTGCGACAGGGCGAAGGCCTCGCGCACGCGCATGGCCGGCAGGAGGCCGATGCGCCGGCCAAGGCCGCTTTCGATCATCATGCTGCGGTATTTGTCCCGATCCGGTCCATCGCCGATCATCAGTGCCGACAATGGCCGGCCGATGCGCCGCTCGGTCTTGGCGAAGGCCTCCACAAACAGATCGGGACCCTTCAGGTCCCGCAGCATGCCGATATAGACGAAGTCCACCGAGTCCGTTCGTGTGGGGATGGCCTCGAAATCGCGCTCGCTGATGCCGTTGTAGATCAAGGCGGCGTGGGTGCGCGGTTTGCCGATCTTGCGCTCATAGGTCTGGCGCTCGAAGTCACAGATGAAGATCAGGCCATCGGTGGCAAATTCCAGCAGTCGCTCCAGGCTGTGGACCAGCAGGCCCTGCAGCGAGCGGCGCGGAAAATGCAGGCTGCCGCCATGCGCGGTATAGAGGCGGGCTACGCGATACCTGTTCACCCGCAGGACTGAGCCGATCATGCGCGCAAGCAGGCCGCCCTTGGCGCCATGCCCGTGCAGCACATCCGGCCGCAAACTTTTGATTGTCTTATAGCTTTCCCAGAGCGTCGCCATATCCGACAGGCTGATATGACGCCGGATCGGCAGGCGCGTCACGCCGAGCGCGAGAAAGGGCATGACATCGTCGAACAGCCGGTCCTCATGCGCCCCGCCGGTCAGGCTGTCGCAGAGAATGCCGACCTGATGCCCCGCCTTGCTCTGCTCTTCCGCCAGATCGCGGACATGGCGGAAGATCCCGCCGACCGGTGACCTGAAGCAATGAAGAATGCGGAGCGGTTCGGTCATGGTCGGGAACGGTCAGAACAGTCGTTCGCGGACATAGATCGTATCGCCCGCCAGCACCGGATCGGATATGCCGACCCGTCCGGTCATGACGTGACCGTTGATCTTGCGGGTCACATCCGCATTGGACTGATTGGCGCGGCTCGTGAAGCCGCCGGCGACCGCGATGGCGTTCTGGATCGTCATGCCGGGCACGTAGGAATATTGGCCGGGCTG